>SLQY01000175.1 GCA_007131235.1 Wenzhouxiangella sp. | reverse complement strand
GCCTCCCTGGTGGAGAAAGATCTCGTCGCCGAGGCCCGCCGGCTGGCGGAGTCCGGCGCCTTCCCGCTGCCCGTGGACGTGGTGGTGGGCGATCGCTTCGCCGCGGATGCGAAGGTGGCGATCAAGCCCATCACCGACGTCGGCGCAGAGGACATGATCCTCGACATTGGCCCGGAGACCGCGGCGACCTACGCCACTCAGCTCGCCAAGGCCGGGACCATCGTCTGGAACGGCCCGGTGGGCGTGTTCGAATTCGAGGCCTTCGCCGCCGGTACCCGGGCCCTGGCCGAGGCCATCGCCGCCAGTGAAGCGTTCTCCTTGGCCGGTGGCGGCGACACCCTGGCCGCCATCGAGCAGTTCGGCATCGCCGAGCGGATCTCCTACATCTCCACCGGCGGCGGCGCCTTCCTCGAGTTCGTCGAGGGCAAGACCCTCCCCGCCGTCGCCATCCTCGAGCAGCGCGCCCGATCCTGAATCTCTATCTATCTGATTAAAAACGAGATAGAAGCTCAGCAAGCACCAGTGGGAGAGTGTGCCCGCAAAGCGGGCGCACCGATCCCAGCCCCATCGAAGACGATACCCCTATCACCCGCAGGCCGCCTGAAGCGCGCTCACACAACGCTTGCCGCTAACGAACTCCCCTCAACGTACCCCTAGCGGATGATATCCAAACTAGACACTACATATTCAGGACTATACAGTCCGACGAGAGGAATTCGCCGGAAACCCGCGCCATGCCTGGACGCCGCCACTACACCGACCCCTGTCCCGTCGCTCAGGCCCTGGACCTCGTGGGCGAGCGCTGGGCCCTGCTCATCGTCCGCGAGCTGCTGCTCGGTCCCAAACGCTTCACGGATCTGCGCGCAGGCCTGCACGGCGTCAGCCCCAACGTCCTCAGCCAGCGCCTCGAAGAGCTCAGTGACGGCGGCGTCATCGAGCAGCGCTTCCTGCCACCCCCCGCGGCCTCCCAGGTCTATGCCCTGACCGACTGGGGCCGGGAGCTCGAACCCATCGTCCGCGTCCTCGGCCGCTGGGGCCGCGGCCGGCCGGGCCCGACCCCGGACGGCAAGCTCAGCCCCTCCGCCCTGATCCTGCTGCTCGAGGACCTGTTCGACCCCGAGTCCGCCGCCGGCCTGAAAGTCCGGGTCGGCTTGCGACTCGGCGCCGAACACTTCCAGTACCGCATCACCAAGAAGGAGCTGCGTCCCGTCGCCCCCGAAGCGGGGGACCCCGACGTCATCCTCAACACCGAGCCTGACACCCTGCTGCGCCTCATCCGCGGCGCCGAGGGCTACGCCGGCGCGGTGGCCGCTGGAGCGCTGAAGGTGCGCGGCGACGAGGTTCTGGCCGAACGCTTCCTGACCCTCTTTCAACGCCCGTGACCTGGCCCGCCCCACGACCGCTCGCCATCTTCGACCTCGACGGCACCCTGGCCCTGATCGAGCATCGACTGCACTTCATTGCCACCCGACCCAAACGCTGGGACAGCTTCTTCCGCGCCTGCGTCGACGACGCACCGAACCCGCCGGTGATCGAGCTGGCCCGAACCCTGGCGCTGGATGCCGGCTGGGAGGTCTGGATCTGGTCCGGCCGCAGTGATGTGGTGCGCCGCGAGACGGAAGCCTGGTTGGCCACCCACCTCGGCCTGGACCTGCCCATGCGCATGCGCCGGGACGGCGATCATCAGGCCGACGTCGAGCTGAAGGAATCCTGGCTGCTGGCCCTGCCACCGGAGGATCGCGCCCGCCTGCGCTTCATCGTCGACGACCGCGCCAGCGTCGTCGCCATGTGGCGCAGCCACGGCGTCACCTGCCTGCAGTGCGCCCCCGGCGAATTCTAAGAACATCTATTAGAGGTAGCGGCTGCGACCGCAGGCGGGACTATCATGGCCGCCACCTGCCCATCGGCCTCGGACGCCCTTACCATGCCCCGACTCGAACACAAGATCACCCTGATCACAGGCGCAGCCCGCGGCATCGGCGCCGCCATCGCGACGGCGTTCCTCGCCGAAGGCGCCCGCGTCTACCTGAGCGATCTGGCCAGCAGCGACGGAGAGCGCCTGGCCGCCGAACTCGGGCCCAATGCCCACTGGCTCGAGCTCGACGTCCGCGACGAAGACCACTGGCAGCGCGCCATGACGACCCTGCTGGATGAAGCCGGTCGCCTCGATGTCCTGGTGAACAACGCCGGCATCACCGGTTTCGAGGACGGCGCCCCTCAGGACCCCGAACATGCCAGCCTGGATGCTTGGCGCGCCGTCATGACCACCAACCTCGACGGCGTCTTCCTCGGCTGCCGCCACGCCATCCGCGCCATGCGGACCGGCGGCTGGACCGGCGCCATCATCAATCTGTCCAGTCGCTCCGGCCAGGTGGGCATTGCCGCCGCGGCGGCCTACGCCGCGTCCAAGGCGGGGGTCCGCAACCACAGCAAGACAGTCGCGCTGTACTGCGCCGAGCAGGGACTCGCCATCCGCTGCAACTCCCTGCACCCCGGCGCCATCCTCACCCCCATGTGGGATGCGGTGCTCGGTGAGGGCCCCGAGCGGGAGTCGAACCTGGCCGCCTTCGTCCACGACACCCCGCTGCGTCGCTTCGGCACCCCGGAAGAGGTGGCCGCCGTAGCCGTGATGCTCGCCTCCGACGAATGCACCTACATGACCGGCGCCGAACTCACCATCGATGGCGGCCTGCTGGCCGGCAGTGCTGCAGCCCCATCGGGTCAGTGACCGCACGGTCTTCAGCCTTTCTGCCGACAGGCGTATAAAAGTACCCATCACGACGGGCCGATCGGCACCGCGATACCCCTTTGTCGCAGGGATGCGCGACAACGGCCGGCGGTAGCCTGCCTGCGGCATTGAAGCTCTACAATGTTCGCAGGCTCGCAGCATCCGTATTGGGGGCCTTTGGGGCTCCGCATCGTGGCGAAAGGACTTCGCGGCTGCGCAACGCACCATCGGCGGTGAACACCGAAGCCCATGACCTCTCTAGAGGCGCCTCCACTGCCGGCTTCATGGCACGAGTCGGGATAGAGGGCTGCGCACGCCTCGACCGCCGCGGTTCAGTACGTGCGTGTAGATCATCGTCGTGCTCACGTCCGCGTGACCGAGCAGTTCCTGCACCGTCCGGATGTCTTAGCCATCCTCCAGAAGATAGGTGGCGAAGCTGTGCCGCAGCGTATGACAGCCGGCGGGCTTGCTGATGCCAGCCGCCTGACGGGCCGTCTTCACCGCCCGCTGGATTCGCGAAGAATGAAGGTGGTGACGTCGGTTGGCGCCGGTACGCGGGCAGACGGACAGGTTCGGTGCGGAGAAGACGAAACGCCAGCCCAATTCGCGGGAAGCATTCGGAAACTTGCGTGCCAGGGCATGTGGAAGCTCGACGTCGGCCACGCCAGCTTCCCGATCCCGATCGAACCACTTCTGCGCCAGTCCAATCGCCGAATGCATCGCTTCATCCAGCGCCTCGGGCAGCATGGTCACCCGATCCTTGTCGCCCTTTCCGCTGAGGACGATGAGTTCATGACGATCTAAGTCCACATCCTTCACGCGCAGCCGCAGTGCCTCCTGAAGGCGCAGGCCAGCGCCGTAAAGCAATCGCAATACCAGACCTTCAACACCTCGAACCTGTGCAAGCAGTCGGGCGACCTCACTCGAATCGCTGCACGCAGTTGATCCTCGAGCTTGGGCGGTTGTTTGACAGTAGCCATGCCCGCAGTCTTGAGCGGCGGGAGAGGTCAAGCCAGTCGCGATCGCCACAGATGATGTGGGACATTGACGATTGACTCGGACCGTCAGCGCCTCGACGCTGCACCCAGTTCTATGGACGCACCATCAACAGGGTTGAACGAACGCATCCATAACCCAGTTGAACAGACCTCCATTCAATAAAAGAGTTAGACGGCTTGCCAGATCGCAGGGAGTAGCGTGAAGGTACGGGATGTCATCAAGATGCTGGAGGGCGATGGTTGGCAGCTGGCGAGGCAGCGTGGCAGTCACCGGCAGTTCAGGCACCCTACAAAGCCTGGGACGGTG
>SLQY01000052.1 GCA_007131235.1 Wenzhouxiangella sp. | reverse complement strand
CACCTGCCGGTCCCCGCCCTGCGCGAAAGACGCCAAGACATCGCCAGCCTGGCCACGCACTTCCTGGCCAGCGCCGCCGCCGAACTCAACACGGTGCGCAAGCGCCTGCTGCCAGAAACCCTGGAAAGACTGACCCGGCATGCCTGGCCCGGCAACGTACGCGAGCTGGAAAACACCTGCCGGTGGCTGACCGTCATGGCCCCGGGACAGGAAATCACCCCGGCCGACCTGCCCGACAACCTATACGACCCTGGCACCGCCAGCGCCGAACCCGACTGGACCCAGGCCCTGGCCCGTTGGCTGGACCAGCGCCTGGACCTGGGCGAGACAGAGCTGTGGCAAATCACTACCGATCAGCTCGAACGGATCCTGCTGGAGCGCGCCCTGAACCACAGCCACCACCATCGTCAGCAAGCCGCCGCGGCGCTGGGCGTGGGCCGCAACACGCTGACGCGAAAGCTCAAGAAGCTGGGCATGGACACTGAGGCATGACCCCGCCAGACTCATCACAACCATCCCGCAACCCGGCGGTCAGTGATTGGCGCCGGCATCTTTGGCAGGCCGGGCCAGGCAGCTCCGCTAAGCCAGACCAGGGTTGATTTCGAGCCCTAGGCGATTTAGGCTTAAGACCGCGTTGATGACGGTACTGGAGGATCCAGATGATGAAATCCCGACTGCTCCCGGCACTGATGTTGACCGTCGCGCTCGGCCTTGCCCAGGTAACGCTTGCGAGCGCATCTTTCGGATTTGCCGACTCGTCGAGCAGGGCCGATATCCAGGCCGAAGCGGCCGACCTTGATCTTGCCGAGGCCATCGAAATGTTGGAGCTGTCCGCGCTGCAACAAGTCCAGATGCCAGGCGAGGCCTGGACTGCGAGACTTGAGCTTCGGACAACCTTTGGCGAGAACTGGATGGCTGTGGCCGAGGCCAGGGAAGAACACGAGGCTTTACTGAACGAAATCTCGGTATTGTCGTCTGCCATCCAGAGGGAGATCAGGGTCGCCAGTCACCGTATCCTGGCGAACGAAGGGCCGGCCGGCGTGAGGCAGGCTTTCGACCAGCTCTCCGATCTGGGACTGTCGATTCTGCTCGGCCAGCCCGCCGTCATCTTTGCCTCCGAGCCCGAGGGTGAGCGCTTGCGAGAATTCGTCAGCGACTCTCTGCCGCTCCAGGAGCGGCTTGAGCGGATGCTGGCCAACGATCACCGGTTCATGGATCTCGTCCTGGATTCGGCAACACAGGACCAGCTGGTCGAAAGCGGTGAAATGACGCGGGAGGAATTCATCGATTTCACGATCGGCCAGTTTGCATTCTTTTCGGCCCTTAACCTGCTTCCACAGGAGCGGAACGAGGCCTTGCTGACCGATATCCTCACCGGGCATCGGTTCAAGCACTTGCAAACGCCACTGCGCGAAGCCATCGCCAATGGTCATGTAGGACGGATGATCGACCTTGCACCCGAATGGATTGCAGCACAGGTCGCCGCCGGCCAAACCATCTGGCTGGCCCACCTGGCCAGTGCTGGAGAAATCAGCGACATGGTTGATCTTTCCACGCGTCTGGACGGCCTGCCGCGTGCCGAGCAGCTACCCATCATCGCCAGCTCCCGCGATCCTGCACTTTTCCCACTGTTGCATGAGATTCATGGCGCGATCATTCTTGAATTGGGCTGCACCGACTGCCCGGAACAGCCCGGCAATGCCGAACTCCAGCAGCTACTTGAAGCGGCAATCAGGATGCCAATGTCGGAAACGGACAGCCTGGCCTGGCAGCTCCTGGAAGCATTGCCAGAGCAGCATCGAGGTCGGTTTGCGGAGCTGGCCTATTACGAGGCCATCAACAACCAGCTACCGGAACGGCGGGTGTTCATGGGCGAGTTGCTGACGGCTTTTCGGCAACTGGAACTCCATACCTGGAAGCTTGATTTTTGGCCAGGCGACGATGTACAACTGCTGCAGGCAGCGATCGAGCAGCGCCTGGACGGATGGCATCAGGAGGTTCGCATCAATGGTTTCGAAGGCGCGAATAGCTGGATGGGCTGCAGCGCGCTCGGGATGCTGCTGTTCGCCAACCACCGTGGCTGGTTCACGCAATGGAATGCGCTGATAGGCGAGCTGGCCGAAAACGATCTCGACACCAGGGCATTAATGGCCTGCCATCATGAGCTTGCAAGACTGCCGGTACTCACCGCGGACCCGCAAATCATCCAGTCCATCATCGAATTTTACGAAAGTAGCGAAGCGGGGCCCGATCATTACCAGATGTTGTTCAACACAATCCGGCAGGCTGAACGCCTGGATATCGAACAGTCCAGGTCATTGGTGCTGGACCTGCTGGAAAGCAGCGCAAGCCTGGACAAGATGGCCGAGCGTGATCGGCACTGGTTGATCACCGGCGAGAAGCTCTCAACGCCGTAATTCAGGAACCGCAGGGCACCTGATGCTCTGCTGGCCAAGGCTGTACGGTCGATGACATAAACCCAACAACCTGCTGGCTCCGCCCGGCCGGCTGGGTTAAGCTTTGTCGCTAGCTGCAAACTTCCCACTGCCACCCTTGCGAGCGAGCGACCCATGAATAACCTCCCTGCTCTGTTTGGAGCCGTACTTCTTTTGACCCCGGGACTGGCCTCGGCACAGGTAGCCATGGATCGCGAGCAGATCGACCGGATATCGATGGCCGTGGTGCAGATTCACACGCCGCAAAGCAGCGGTTCGGGCAGCCTGGTGGATGGTACGAACCTGGTCTACACCAATCGCCACGTGGTCGAGGGTTTCTACGAATTCGACATCCATGCGATCAAGGATCCGACCGAGCCCGCGCAACCGATGTTCAAGGCCGAACTGGTCGGGTTCTCAGACACCTATGATTTTGCCGTCCTTCGTATTACGACCGACATCAACGGCAACGCGGTGGACAGCCCCCATCGGCATCTGCGCGAACTGTCGCCGACCAACCTGGCGCCACTCTTGCGCGCGGCCGATCTGCGTCAGGCACCTGGCAGGGGCGACCAGATCGCCATATTCGGTTTCCCCGGCATTGGTGACAACGAGCTGGTGTTTACCACGGGCACGATTTCGTCGGCACAGTACGACGACCATGCGGGCATACGCATGCCGATCTGGTACCGCACCAACGCCGAGATGTCGCCCGGCAACAGCGGCGGCGTGGCCACCAACGCTGCCGGCGATATCATAGGCATTCCGACGTATGTTCGCACTGAATCGCGCACCGGCGGTCGGCTGGGCAGCTTGCTGTCCATGCATGTTGTCCAGGCACTAGTCGATAGCAACGCCCTGATCGACAACTGGCAAAGCGCCGAGGCATTGGCTGGGCAAACAGGCAGCGCACAGCCCGACAGCAGATGGGATGGCAGCCAGCTCGACTTCTCGCTGCCACCCTACTTCGGTGAGCGCAGCCTTGGCGCCGGCTTCAGACCCGATCCGTACCAGGTATCGCTCACCTCAGGTGGAAACGTGCCAGTTTCATACCTGGGCGGCGACTGTATCGGCTTTGCCGCCCAGGCACCCGATTATCGCTTGCACTGGAGCGGTACCAGCAGCGAACTTCGTTTCTTTTTCGTCGCCAATCAAGCAGGTGACGACACGGTTCTGATCATCAACAGACCGGATGCAAGCTGGCACTGCAACGATGATGCCAGCGCCGACACTCTCAACCCGATGTTGACATTCAACAATCCTCCGGCCGGCGTCTACGACATCTGGGTCGCCAGCTACGTGCCGGATACCTACATTGAGGGAACCCTCAGCATCACCGAACGGCCACTGTCACCCGAATCCGGTCTTGCTGGTGGCACCACCAGCGGCACAGAAGCAATGCCCGCCTCATCAGCCGGCCCTGCCGTACTGGATTTCAATCTTGACCCTGTCTACGGCAGCAGCCGGCTGGCCGAGTGGTTCATGCCCGACCCGCACACACTCAATCTGGTTGCCGGCGGACCCGTTGACGTGGCGGCCCTGAATCTCGGTCCCCAATGTATCGGCCATGCGTCTTCGGCACCGGATTTCAGACTTCACTGGTCGGGCGGAACCCAGGATCTGCGGATATT
>SLQY01000109.1 GCA_007131235.1 Wenzhouxiangella sp. | reverse complement strand
TCGACCGGGGTCCGGTCAAGCTGGGCTTGAAGATGGTGCCGGGCCAGGTCAGTCTGACCGCGCGCCAGCGCCCGCCGCGCGGCGGTTATGGATTCGCTGTCGGCACCGGCTGCATGCTGGGCACGCTCGATACGGATGACAGGCTCGCGCGCCTGCTCGGGGGGATTTTCGCTGGTTTCGGCAGCGACCGGCGGTGCTGTCCCGGCGGCGCGGGAGCTGACGCCGGTCGAGTTGGTTCTTCGAGTTTCTGTGGCAGGCGCTGCCGGCAGCGCAAGCTGGTCCACCGAGACCATGGCGCGGTCTGGCGTTTCCGAGGGCACGGCCTGGTCGCTCGTCGCCGGCGAAATGGCTGGCGCTGTGGCTGCCGGACTAACAACCTGGGCGGTGAGGAACGCCGGCGGCGCCCGGGTTGGCTGCTGAGCTGGCTGCTCGGACGGCTCAGGATCGGCTACTGACTGCGCTGCTGTCGCCGGCAGCTTCAACGAGCTGCTTTCGACGCCGAAATCGCGCCAGGCCAGGTTGAGCAGGATGCCGACGACTACGGCCGAAAGCAGCCACCAGGGCCAGACCAGGCGTCGTGCCGGTCGGGCCGGGCTGGCACCTGACGGTGAAACCCTGGCGGGGGGTGCCGCACCGCGGCGTTCAAGATCGCGCAAGACGTCGTTGATCAGGCTCATGACACGGCCCCCAGCCAGGCATCGAGGGCCAGGAATACGCCAAGGGCGACCAGTGAGAATGCCGCCAGCCTGGCAGCCGGTTGCCATTTCGGCCACCACAGCGTTTCCCGGGCGGCCTCGGTATCGGCCACGGCCCGCCGCACCTCGGCCCGGCCTGCCCTGGTCTTGCCGCGACCGTAGGCGGCCAGCAGGGCCTTGTCGGCCAGGATATTGACCAGGCGCGGCGCACCAGCGCTGGCGCGGGCGATGGCGGCAATCGCGCCGGGCGAAAACAACCCGCGGCCACAGCCGGCTGCCGAGACACGATGTTCGAGATAAAGGCCGACATCGGTCCGGCTGAGCGGCTCGAGGGTACAGGAATGGACGATCCGCTGGCGCAGCTGGCGGAACTGCGGGCTGGCCAGGCGCTGATCCAGCTCTGGCTGGCCGAACAGGACCACCTGGAGCAGCTTGCGCTGCTCGGTTTCCAGGTTGGTCAGCAGGCGCACGGTTTCCAGGGCGCTGTCGGGCAAGGCCTGTGCTTCGTCGATCAGGAACACGGGTCGGCGTCCGGCAGCGACCAGCCGGGTCAGGTGGTGCTGTAGCCGGTGATGGACTTCCTGCTGGCTGGGGCGCGACGGCAGCGTCACGCCAAGATCCCGCGCCAGGGCGGTGCGCAGCGTGCCCGGTGATACGTGCGGGTCCGGCAGCCAGGCGGTCAGGTACGGATCAGCCAGTTCGTTCAGCAAGCTTCGACACAGCAGGGTCTTGCCCAGCCCGACCTCGCCGGTCACCTTGATGAATCCGGCACCCTGGTCAAGGGCGGTCCGGACCATGGTGCGAGCCGCGGTTTGCGAGCGGTTCTCGAACCGGTAGGCCAGGTTCGGCGTCAGCCGAAACGGCGCATCATCCAGGCCGAAGTGCTCCAGGTACATGACGGATCAGCGTGGCCAGCCGTCGTTGGACAGCGCCCGGAAGCGTTCCAGGGTAGCCGCACCCTCGTCAGCCCAGTCGCCTTGATGATCAACCACGGTGGGGCGCAGCATGATCACCAGCTCGGTCTTGACGGTGCGTTCCTGGCGGCTGCCGAAGGCGTGACCCAGCAACGGCATGCGGCTCAGACCGGGTGTGCCAAAGCGCTGCTGACTGGAGGATTCGCGCATCAGGCCGCCAATGACGACGAGCTGACCGTTGCGGGCGCGGATGACGCTGTCGGACTGGCGGACGCTGGAAAAGGCCAGCGGCAGGGTCTCTTGCTGGCCGGCGACGGTGAAGCTCTTGGTCTGGTCGCTGACCTCGCTGACCGTGGGGTGAACGTGCAGGATGATGTTGCCGTCACGACTGATCTGCGGCGTAACGTCCAGGGCGATGCCGGAAAAGAACGGCGTGAGCTGCACCGAGCTGGCAGCAGTGGTGCTGCTGCCACCGGTGGCGGTGCGGCCGGTCACCCCGGTGACGAAGAACTCGTCGGTACCGACCTTGATCACGGCTTTCTGATTGTTGATGGTGGCCACGCGCGGGCTGGACAGTACCCGGGTGACACCCTGGGTTTCGAGCAGTTCGATGAAAGCGTTGAAGTCAGTGCCATCGGCAGTGATGACACCGGCACCGCCGAAGGCATTGCTGTCGAATCCGTCAAAACCCTGGCCGGGCCGGATGTTCAGCCCGCGATCACGAAGCGCCGAGGTGCCTTCCTCGAAAATCCCGGTGCCGGCAACCTGGCCGAAACCATAGCGGCTGTTGGAAATCTCACGGATTGCGCTCCAGTTGATCCCCGAGCGAAACCCGTCGCGCAGTTCGACCTCGACGATCTTGGCCTCAAGGATGACCTGGCGCTGCACGCTGCCCTCGATGGCCGACAGCAGTTCAGCCACGGCCCGATGTTCGTGCGGCATGGCGCGCACGGCGATCACGCCCGATAGCGGATTGACCATGACGTTGCGGCCGTCGCGGCTGTCGAGGATGCCGTGGATGGCCTCTTCGATACTTTCCCAGAAATTGGACTTGCTGGTGGTCTCGATGCGGGTACCGGTGGCCTGGTCGCCATCGCCCGCGCCGACTCCCCCGAGCATTGGTTGACCCATGCCAGCGCCGCCGACCAGCCCGTCCTGGAGTGCAGCCGGGTTCTCGGTCGACTGCCCGGAACTGACCCGGGTGCGCGACGAGCCCTCGCGGTTGATATCCAGGTAGCTGACCTCGTAGATGCGGTGCTCGATGCGCGCCGGCATGGCCAGGTAGCCGGTCCGGGTGCGACGGAATTCCAGGCCGTGAATTTCCTGGACGATTTCCAGCACCTCATCGACCGTGACATTGCGCAACTCCAGCGAAATACGCTGATCCACCTCGGGGTGGACGACCATGTTGATGTCGGTATCGGCGACCAGGCTCATCAGGAACTGGTCGGCCGGCGCATTTTCCACGGTGATGTGAAAGCGTTCTTCCGGCGGTGGCTCGAAGGCCGGTTCGGGGGGGAGCAGCAGTTCACGGGTTGCGGCGACCGCCGGCGGCGCCTGACTGGCCGCTTCCAGCTCGGCCTGGATGCGCTGGTCGATCTGGTCGGCGCGTTCGCTGGTCGTGGTGCAGGCACTGGCCAGGGCGATGGCCAGGCAGCTTGCGAAAAGGCGCGATGGGGCGTGAATCATGATGACCTCTGAGTCATTCGTGGTGGCCGCCGAGACGGCGGCTGGCAAGGGTCAGAACAATGGTTTCGGACTGGTGGTGCAACTCGACCCGACCAGGTTCAATGGCGATGACCTCGGCCGAGTCGATGCGGTCACCCTCCCTGACCCGGTGACCGTTGATGATGGCCATTCGGCGCTGATCGGCGATCAGGATGGACTGTAACTGCCAGCGCTGCACTACCGGCTCGCTTGCATTGGCCTCCTCGCCGAGGAAGGCCCGGATTTCCTGCGCTGAAGGGGGTCGGGTCGGGTCCTGCGGCGGATTGCCGAATGCTGCTGCGGCCAGGCCCAGGAGGAGGATGAAGAGGCTTCGATTCATGCTCATACCCCCAGCCAGTTGTCGTCCAGGGTCAGGCTGAACAGAATCAGCTCAACCCGGTTGCGTGGCCAGTCGGGCACGGTCAGGTGCATGGACTCCAGGAACACGCCACTGGGTAGCTGCGCGAGCAGGGCCAGGTAGTCGCGGATGCCGTCGTGGTTGGCGTCGACTACCAGTCGGACGCGGTGGACGAACAGACCGGGTATGGCCTGCCTGTCGGCATCGGTCAATGCTTGCGGCGGCAGGTTTTCCAGCTCGACCAGGGCCAGCCCGGCGCGCTCGGCCAGCAGGCCGGTCAGCAGCGAGACGGTCTGACGTGGATCGCCGATGTCACCATAGGCTTGCAGTAGTCGATCTTCCAGGCTCGATATTTCGCTGACCAATGCGCTGCGCCTCTGCCTCAGCGCGGCATCCGGTCCCTCGGCGCGCGCCACGGCCAGGG
>SLQY01000034.1 GCA_007131235.1 Wenzhouxiangella sp. | reverse complement strand
GAAGCAGGTTGGCGAAACTGTGCAAGTGCAAGCGGCGGCTGCCTGGCAGGCGATCAAATCGCTGCACGGCAAAGCAACGGGTTTGCGGACTGAGCGCAAGCAAGCGAACCGGTGGCATTTCGATGCCTGCCGCACGCGCCATCAGGGCATAGGCGTACTCGACCGGGCCGGCATCGGCCAGTTCCTGACGCGCGGCGAACTTCACCAGCCAGTGTTCAAAGCCGGCCGGTAGTTCGTCTTCGCCTGACAACACTTCATCGCCACGCAGGCCGACCAACACCTTTGGCCGGGCGCCGCCAGGCGATCCGCCAGCGCGCAGCAGTTGCGGCAGCACTTCGCTCGCCTCACCGGAGAGCACGTCGGTGGCATGACCGAGCAGGGCCTGCAGGTTCAGCGCCTGGATCGCAGTAGTTTCCGAGGCCGGGTGATAGCTCAGCGCGCCCAGCGTGCGGGTGCCCAGCCACAACAGGCGATCCAGCACCGAGACGATCCGTGGGTCAAGGCCTTGCTGGCGGAAATGACGATCCATCAGCAAGCGGCCCCAGCCATCAGGCAGCGAGTCGTCAAACACGCCGGGTAGCGGGCCGAAAGCGCGATCGCGGTGTTCGATAGCGCCAACTTGCAGGGGAAGTTTGAAAGGGGAAATCTGCAGCCCACCGGCCACAAATGCCGCGTCGTACTCGAAGTAAAGCCGGCGCTCGGCTTCGGCCAGGCGTCCGACCAGGAGATCGCGATCAGGCGCAAAACGCAGCCGAACCTCCACTTGCTTCATCGGTGCCCGCGCTGCCTGGGCGGTTGCTCGGCCTCAAGCTCGTCGATGGAGCGTACCGGCGGTGGTTCAAATGCATCGGCCAGTTCTTCCAGCCGGCCCAATGCATGGACCAGGCGCAGGAAGTTGGCCAGCGTAATCGGTCCACCGCCTTCAAATCGCCGCACTGTGGGTAATGAAACGCCTGACCGCTGTGCGAGCGTGGCCTGCTTCCAGCCCAGCCGAAGACGCAAGACGCGCAGACGCTCGCTCAGGCGGCTCTGGATTTCCGCGGGAGTCTGCAGAGACGGGTGAGAGGGTAAGCTGGAGCCCATACTTTAAAGATCATATATAAATTACTAAATGCCCTTAAGGCTTATTGTATATCAAACTTGATCACCAAACTCTAAGCGCTCAGGGAAATATGCGAACCTCCCCTGTGGGGAATGATGCGGGGCTGTTCGATCAGCTCCGGTGGCTGAACAGCGACCTTTGCTGCCATTTATTGCGTAATTCCAATTGCATTACCTTGTTAACGCGAGCGCGGGGCCAAATGGCGGCGACTGGATAACACATGACGCTTTGGCGTCATAACCTTAGAATGTCGCAACGACCAAATTGGATGGAGCGCCTCCGATGAGCACGATCCCCAAACGCACCACCGTGTATTTCGACCCAAAGCTTCATGCAGCGCTCAGGCTGAAAGCCGCCCATAGTGACGGTTCCGTGTCTGAGCTGGTCAACAACTCCGTGCGCGCCGCTCTGGCCGAAGATCAGGAGGATTTGAGCGCGTTCGCCGATCGGGTTGCCGAGCCGACGATGAGCTATGAAGCGCTGCTCGACGATCTGAAGGCGCATGGCCAGCTATAGGCTGGAATTCAAGCGCTCGGTAGCCAAAGACCTGCGCGGCTTGCCCAAGGAGGATGTTCGGCGCATCCTGAAACGCATCGAAGCCTTGCGCGAAGACCCACGTCCGCCTGGCTGCGAAAAACTGTCGGCATCCGAACGCTACCGTGTTCGCCAGGGCGCTTATCGCGTCCCCTACGAGATACACGATGAGCCCTTGCTGGGCTGGTCGTAAAAAGTCGACCGCCGGCGTGAGGTCTATCACTGAGGTGCAATTCCGCCGGGTCAAGGCACTCGGCGAACTTTTGTAGGAAAGGTTGCGATGGCGAATTTTGCTTTTCTCGAACGTAGCCGCAGTGTTGCCTCGCCGGATCACAATCGCTGGCTGATTCCGCCGGCGGCGCTGGCCATTCACTTAGCGATTGGTCAGGTGTATGCCTTCAGCGTGTTCAATCTGCCTTTGTCGCGGCTGGTCGGCATTACCGAGTCGGCACCGGAGGACTGGCGGCTGACCGAAATCGGCTGGATTTTCTCCATCGCCATCGTCTGTCTGGGTTTATCGGCCGCGCTGTTTGGCAAATGGCTGGAGCGCGAGGGGCCGAGAAAGGCGATGTTCTACGCCACGCTGTGTTTCAGCGGGGGCTTTTTCATCTCGGCGCTGGGTGTGTATTGGCATCAAATCTGGCTGGTGTATCTGGGCTACGGCGTACTCGGCGGGATTGGCCTGGGCATTGGTTACATTTCGCCGGTTTCGACCCTGATTAAGTGGTTTCCCGACCGCCCGGGCATGGCCACGGGCATGGCAATCATGGGCTTTGGCGGTGGGGCGATGATTGGCTCGCCGCTGGCGGTTTCCCTGCTGGGTCAGTTCAGCAGCCCGGAAACGGCCGGCGTGTGGCAAACCATGCTGGTCATGGGCAGCCTGTATTTCGTGCTGATGATGATCGGGGTGGCGCTGATCCGGGTGCCGCCGGAGGGCTGGAAACCGGCCGGGTTTGTGCCGGTTGCATCGACCAACGGCATGATTACCGCCAACCATGTTGATGCCGACACCGCCCTGAAAACGCCGCAGTTCTGGCTGCTTTGGGTGATGCTGTGCGTCAATGTAACGGCCGGTATCGGCGTGCTCGGTCAGGCCTCGCCGATGATCCAGGAAATGTTTGCCGAAACGATTACCGCGGCCGACGCGGCCTGGTTTGTCGCCTTGCTGAGTTTTTTCAATTTGATCGGGCGCTTTTTGTGGTCGTCGCTTTCGGACAAGATCGGTCGGCAGACGACTTATGGCATTTATTTCGGGCTGGGGCTGCTGTTGTATGCGCTGGTGCCCGCGCTGGGTGGGCTGGCCTCGGCGTTCTGGTTCATCGCCGCCTTTGCCCTGATCATGAGCATGTACGGTGGCGGCTTTGCCACCATCCCCGCTTATCTGCGCGATATGTTCGGCACCTATCAGGTCGGCGCCATCCATGGTCGCCTGCTGACGGCGTGGAGTACGGCCGGTGTACTCGGGCCGGTACTGATCAATTATCTTCGCCAGTGGCAAGTCGACCGCGGTGTGGCGCCGGCCGATGCCTACTCGCTGACCATGTACATCATGGCCGGGCTGCTGGCGATTGGCTTGCTGTGTAACCTGGCCCTCAAACCGGTTGATTCCAAATACCACCTGAAGACCGCAAGCGTCTGACGGAACGGATGCCATGATCGCGCCAACATGCCGCTAGCCAAGGCTCATCGCGCCATTTTGCTCGCCCTCGGGGCGGTGCTGCTGTGGTCAACCGTGGCCACCGCATTCAAGCTGTCGCTGGAGCATCTGGCGCCGGTGCAGCTGTTGGCCTGGGCTTGCCTGGTGGCGGTCTTGACGCTGGGCATTTTGCTGCTTGCAAGCGGTCGCTTTGCCCAGGTCTGGCGCGGTCGCAGGCAGGATTACTTGCGCTCGCTGATGCTCGGCTTGATCAACCCGCTGGCCTATTACCTGGTCCTGTTCGAGGCCTACGACCGCCTGCCGGCGCAGGAGGCACAGCCGCTGAACTACACCTGGGCCTTTACCCTGGCCATTCTGGCCATGCCGCTGCTCGGTCATCGGCTGACGCGGGCCGATGTGATCGGCGGACTGGTAGCGTATTCCGGAGTCTGGGTCATTGCCACCCGGGGCGAGGTCTTCGCGCTGGAGTTCGCCAACCCGATCGGCGTTGCCCTGGCGCTGGGCAGTACGGTGCTGTGGGCGCTGTATTGGATCTATAGCGCGCGCGACAAACGCGATCCATTGGTGGCTCTATTCTGCAACTTCGCCTTTGCCCTGCCCTTCGTGCTGCTGGTGTGTGCCTTGACCGCAGGCCTGGAGCTACCGGACTGGCGCGGTCTGGCCGGTGCGGCCTATGTCGGCGTGATCGAGATGGCGCTGGCCTTCGCCTTGTGGCTGGGCGCGATGCGGCTGACGACCAGCACGGCGCGCATCAGCAACCTGATCTTCCTGTCGCCCTTCCTGTCGCTGTTCTTCATCCGCGCCTTTGTCGGCGAGACCATACTGGCATCGACCTGGATCGGGCTGGGGCTGAT
>SLQY01000047.1 GCA_007131235.1 Wenzhouxiangella sp. | reverse complement strand
GAATTCATGGTTGAAGTCACCCGAGTGTAGCCGCCTTCAATCAGCAATTGTTCTATCAGCTGAACATTCGCCGGCTGGTCGTCAACAATGAGAATCTTTGCACCCAGAACTTCGGAACTTCCAATATTCATGCTGGCATTGCTCCAGTCAGACGCTTATCGCCATCGGGCAATCGCGCTTCTGCGAAATCCAACGTTGTGTTCACGGTGTCAAAAAAATCCTGGACATTGATCGGTTTGGTGAGGTAGCGAAAGAATCCGGCCTCAAGGCCCTTTCTGATATCACGTGGTATTGCATTGCCGCTAAGCGCAACCACAGGAATATGCTCAGTTGCCGGGTCTTCCCTCAGGGTCTTCAACGCCTGAATTCCGCTGATTCCCGGTAGATTGATGTCCATCAGAATCATGTCTGGCTGGGAATCCCGAGCAATTTCGATTCCGCGGCTTCCGTCCATCGCGCTCAGCAAGCACAGATCGGACCGGCGCGCGATCAAATCCTCTACCAGCATCAGATTGGCCGGATTGTCCTCGACGTAGAGAACGGTACGTACTTTTCGACCATGCGGCAATTGTTCATGAGTGTCTATTTCGGCCTCGGTGTCTTCAATCAGGTGCTGTCGCTCATCGGTGGGGTCGAGTTCGATCCAGAACACGCTTCCGACTCCGACGGTGCTGTGCACGCCAATCGTTCCGTCCATCAACTCGATCAGACGTTTGGCCGTTACCAGGCCGATACCCGTGCCTTCCTCGTCGGTCATCTCGCGCCCCAACCGATTGAAGGGTTGAAAAAGCTGAGCAAGGTCTTCCTGACTCAAACCTTCTCCACTGTCTTCGATGCAAATTCGGATACGCCCAGAAGTGGTCACGACGCAGGTTACAACGACGGTTCCGGCAGGGCGATTGTATTTTAATCCGTTGCTGAGCAGGTTGATAATGACCTGCTTCAAGCGAGTCCGATCCACTTTGACAAAATGCGGGATATCAGCATCGGGAAAGCTCACCCTGATACCCCTCTCTAGAGCCTCCACTTCGATCATGATCTTGCATTCCTGTATCACCTCGCTCAATGACACGGATTCCGTCGACAGGGTCAACTTCCCGGACTCGACCAAGGCCAGGTCAAGAATTTCGTTGATCAGTTCGAGGAGATACCATCCGGCCTTGAGGATTTGCTGGATACTGCGCTGCTGGATTATCGTTAGTTGTGGTGAGCTGGATTGCATCAACTGGGCAAAGCCCAGGACAGCGTTGAGTGGCGTACGCAGTTCATGACTCATGCTGGAAAGAAAAGCTGATTTGGCATGATTGGCCTTGTCGGCAGCAGCCATCGCGTCACGCAGTTCCATCTCAACCTGCTTGCGAATGGAATTGTCGTTGCCGATCAGAAGGTATCCGATGATTTCACCATAGTCGTCGCGTAAGGCGGTAATCGAAACGATGGCCGGAAATCGTTGGCCGTTCTTGCGGATCAAGGTTAATTCATAGATGTCTTCGATGCTGCGGGACGCCTTGAATGACAACGCATCAAAACCCGGTGAAATCGGGGTACCGAACTCGCGACTCAGCGCCTCCGCGCGCTCTTCGACTTCCAGTGGATCATGGATGTCGCTGGGCTTGATCCGGTTGACCACCTCGTCGGCGGCGTACCCCAGCATGCGTTCAGCCCCTGGGTTGAACAACTGGATAATGCCGTTGTGGTCGGTCGCAATAATCGAAAAGTTGGAGCTGGTGAGAATGGCAGTCTGTAAAGCGCCGCTGGTAATCTGTGCCTTCTGGCGCTTCAGGGCGTCTCGCACCCTCCGCACCTCGAGTTCAACGGCCGGATTTTGTGTAGGCATTCTAGGCTCCAAACAAAATGAAAGGCAATTCGGGGAGGGGTCTCTTGCGTTCGGCGTGTAGATACCGTGAGCAATTGCCAGATAGCCCCGGACTTTGCCTTCCCGACCATCCCGCCATGATGTTCTAGGCGTCCGGCTCGGTATGTGCGGTAGCCCACATAAATCAGATGGCGTGCTTGCTGGTCCTGCAATGCCGCGACAAGAACTGCCGCAAACCGCTCGTATTTCAGGCCTTCAGCCTGGCCCTGGTCGTTGAACGTCACCAGTCGCTCGTCGATAGCCGCGACTTCCTCGTCACACAACAAGGTCGGCATTCTCGAACGTGATTTCGGAGCTCAATACCGAGCCTGTATCTTCCCCTGTCAACGCTTAACCGATGCCCTCACGAGCATCGGCCCATGATTCGGGGCTCTGGCGGGGCGCTAACCCTTTCCAGATAGCGGGATTTCACCGCTTGATCTCCCACCGGCTTTGGCCGGCGCTCTGGGTGTCCTGAAATCCCCACCAGGCCGATCAGATCGCGATAATGGAGGCTGGCGCATCTTCAAGTTCGGCAGCCATGCCGAGCTGATGGCCCTGAGCGGCCGCTACGCCCGCCTGTTCGAACTACAGGCGGCGGCTTATCTCTGAACAAGCCGGACCGACAGTTCAGAATCGGTAGCCGACCCCCAGCGTGGCGAAGTTCACCCAGGCAAAGGCGTATACATTGCTGTTGTCGGCACCACCTTCGAGAGAGCGCAGACCGACGTGGCCGTACCAGCGATCGCTGAAGGCCTGTTCGGCGCGAAGCCCAACATCAAATGCCCGGCCCTGAGGGGCCCAGGCACCTTCAAAGTCCAGGACCAGTGTCGTTCGTTCGGCCAGACGATATCGGACATGTGCGTGCAACAGTGGCACCAGCCCCAGGTCATCATCTTGTGCGCTGAGCGCGCCCTGGGTGAGGCGAATGCGCGCATCACGGACCAGCACGGCTGCGCCGGCCGACCAGTCCCAACGCTCGTTACTCAGCAGGCGGTAACGCCAGGTCAGCCGATAAGTGTTGAACCGGTACTCGGCCCGCGTCGGCAAGCCTGCTTCAAAATTCTCTCCGGCGAAAGCAATATCCTGGTCTGGAACAGCGGTTCCGCTTGCGTTCAGTGGTGCCAGGGTCAGACGAAGCGCGTTGCGATCATTCAGCCACCAGGTGCCATGCAGGCGTGCCGTCGCACCATTGGCCCCCGTCAGCTTATCCAGCGCAAATTTCGTACCCTCGTCGCTGGGAATGCGCACATCATTGCGGTTGAAACGAAAGGCACTTAGCTCAAGGTCGAGGCTGTTGGCAGGACGACTCTCGTCCGCTTGCGCCTTCACAACAACCGGCGAAACCATGCCCAGCAGCAGGAGCGAACAAGCCAGTACCTGGCAGAGCCGGAACGAGGCCGGGTTCTTCGGGCGCAAAGCGGTGCTGGCCGCATTGACTGCCGGGTGGGTTGAAGCGGTACACTCCGAGGCGTTCGCCACTTTCCTGTGCTCATTGAGATGGAAGGTGGCTCTTCGACCTTTGCCCCAACCGACAGTTCAATGGCCGCCGGCAGGTATGGCCGGGGTCGATCAGCGAAGGTACATTCATTCCGGGACAGGCTCGATCTGCCACGCTGAACCGCGCTGGAGAGGATAACGAGCGAGCGTAAGAAGCTGGCGCGGGGTGAGCGAAAAAGGTTAAATCATGGGCGTCCTGGATTTGGGGCTGGATTTGCTGGATTTTGATTAATTCACGGCCGCAGCCGGCACCAGTAAGCGATTCTGGTGCGGCCCGCAGCTGCCGATTGATTATGACCTCTGACGGTGGCGGTTTCCGTTTATTGCACGGTATGCAATGTGAGAGGTCCACGAGATGGCGAGCGTGAGTCTGGATAGGGTCGGCCCGGCGCTGCTGATAACAGCGCTAAGGCTACTGATGGTGACGGTATGGGTCAGTTCCGGGATTTTCGCCCTTTACATCGTCGGCAGATATCTTCCCGGGCTGGTTTCGGGAGAGCTGGTGCAGTGGAACAGTCGGATCCAGCCTGAGCTGGTCGAGCCGGAGCATCCGGTTGCAGCCGCCGGGCTTGGGCTGCACCTGTTTGCCGGGGCGCTGATCCTTCTGCTGGGCAGCATCCAGTTCATCACCCCGATCCGGGCGCGCTGGCCTTTGCTCCATCGCACGACCGGTCGGGTCTACATCACTGCCTGCATCTTGATGTCTGTTGGAGGTATGGTCCACATCCTCTCAAAGGGCACCGTCGGCGGCACGCCCATGAACGTTGCTTTCATGGGCTATGGACTTGCCATCCTGGTCTGCGCCGTCTTTACCCTGCGCTACGCGT
>SLQY01000027.1 GCA_007131235.1 Wenzhouxiangella sp. | reverse complement strand
CCACCCACCTCCTCGCAACCCTCGCAGCTGGCGGATACCACACGATGCCCCTACCGACACACCCATTCAAATCCTAAACAAGAGCACTAACCGACAACCGCGCACGAACCAAAGAAACTGGAACCATCCGAAAAACCTACCCCGTCACCTGATCCCTTAGATAAGCCGGCTCAAGCTCGTACGCTGGCACCGCCTCCACCGAACCCGCCAACGCCAGCAAAGCAGTGGCCCGAGGCCAACTCTCCTCGGCAACGAACTCAAGCCGGTCCCCCAGATGCCGGACCAAAATGTCTCGATAGGCCCGCGCACCCGGCCCGGTCACCTGCCAGGTCTCTCCGTCTGGTATCTCAAGCCGATCAGGCGCCAGCAAGGCTTCCTCCCCAATGCGCTGCCGACGATCAAAGGAACCCTGGTACCAGGCCGCATACACCTCGCCCATACGCGCATCAAGCAGGGCCAGCAGCCGACTCGATTGCCTGAGCTCATCGGTATCAGCAGCCAAGGCCTCCAGGCTGGATACCGCATGCACCGGCAAATCATGCGCCAGAGATATGCCCTGGACAATGCCAAGCCCTATCCGCAGGCTGGTAAAACTCCCCGGCCCACGGCTGACGACCAGCGCATCCAGGTCGGTGAAGCCCAGGCTCGCCTCATCCAGCAGCTCACGCACCCAAGGCAGGATCAGCCGCGCATGCCCGCGTGCCTGAACGATATGCCGCTCCAGCACCTGGTCGCCCATGCCAAGCGCGACCGAACAGCACTCGGTCGATGATTCAATCGCAAGTAGATTCATGCTGCAATTCTAGCTTGCCGGGCTATGGCGGCTGTTGGCGTTGGGTTGGGGAGAGGAATGCTTATCCCATCTCATGCCGCCGCCGCAGGAATGCCGCGGCCTCGGCGCCTTCCCTGACCCGGGTCATCGGGGGCAGGCTTTTCAGAAACAGACGGCCATAGGACTTGGTCGTCAAGCGCGGGTCGCCAAGCACCAGCACGCCGAAGTCGCGGTCCTGGCGGATCAGGCGGCCAGCGCCCTGCTTCAAGGCCAGCACGGCCTGGGGAAGCTGGACCGAGGCAAACGGGTTTTCGCCGGCCTCGCGCACCGCTTTCAGGGTAGCTTCCAGCACCGGGTCGTCGGGGGCGGCGAAGGGCAGTTTGTCGATCACGACCAGGCTCAAATCGCTGCCCGCCACATCAACGCCCTCCCAGAAGCTGGCTGCACCCAGCAGCAGGCTGCGCGGGGTGTCGCGAAAACGCTGGAGCAGGACCTGGCGCGGGGCTTCCTCCTGGACCAGCAGGTTGAAGTCCGTTCTGGATCTCAGCCATTCGGCAGCCCGGGCCAGGGCGCGGTGCGAGGTAAACAGCAGGAATGCCCGACCGCTGTTGGCGCGCAGCAGCGGCAAGACCTCGCTCAGCAAGGCCTCGGTGTGAGCCGGGTCGCGCGGTTCCGGCAACTGGTCGGGTATCCACAGCCGGGTCTGGCGGGGATAGTCGAAGGGACTGTCGACCACCAGCCTGGCCGATGCTTCCAGTCCGAGTCGATGGGTAAAGTGGTCGAAGCGCCGGCCCACGGCCAGGGTGGCCGATGTCATGATCCAGGGGGCCGGGTTGTTGGCGCGCAGCTCCTTCAGCGGGGTGGCGACATCAAGCGGGGTCAGGTTCAGACTGAAGCGGCCGCGGCGATGGCTGAACCAGCGCACGTAGCCGTCCTGGCCGGCCAGAAAAGCGGTCAGCCCATCGAGCAGCAGGGCGGCTCGATCGGCACAGTTGGATAGTTCTCGAGTTTGCTCGGCGAGCGGATCAAGCGCTGAGTGCAAGGCCTGCAGCGACTGGCCCAGCGCGCTGAAATCGTCGCGCCGGCTGGCTATGCGGCCGAAGTCGCCGCGGGGCGGCAGATCGACACAGACCGAGACGGCCTGGTCCAGGGATGAACGCAGCTGTTCAATCGGTTCGCGCAACAGGGCCAGCGCGCCGCTGGCTTCGGCGCAGGCGGCAAGGCTGTCGCGCGCCAGCTCCTTGAGCTGCCAGGCGCTGACTCCTCGCGAAAAGAAGCGCATCGCCGTATCGGGCACCTGGTGGGCCTCGTCAATGATGACGGCCTCGGCACCGGGCAGTACTTCGCCAAAGCCGGTGTGCTTCAGCGCCATGTCGGCGAACAGCAGGTGATGGTTGACAACTACCAGGTCGGCTTCCTGGGCGCGACGTCGGGCCTGGGCCAGCGGGCACTCCTTGAGCTTGGGACAGTCGGCTCCCAGGCAGTTGTCCTGGGTCGAGGTGACCAGCGGCCAGACCGGGGAGCGAGCACTGATGGTCTCCAGTTCGGAGATTTCGCCGCTGTTGCTGTGGCGCGCCCAGCGCTGCACCTGGCGCAACTCATCGCCAAGCTCGCCACCGCTCAGGCGCTCGTCGCCCAGGTGCACCGCCAGACGCTGGGGACACAGGTAATTGCCACGGCCCTTGAGCAGCGCGACCTTGCACTCCACGCCGGTTGCCTTGAGCGCCAGCGGCAGGTCGCGCTGAAACAGCTGGTCCTGCAGGTTCAGCGTGCCGGTAGACAGAATGCTGCGCTTGCCCCGGAGCAGGGAAGGTACCAGGTAGGCGAGGGTCTTGCCGGTGCCGGTGGCCGCCTCGGCAACCAGGTCGGTACCGGTTTCCAGGCTGGTATCGATGGCCTGGGCCAGTTCGAGCTGGCCGGCGCGCGGACGGTAGCCGTCCAGCAGCGCCGAAAGCGGACCGTCTTCGGCAAAGCAGGCTGACAATTCCGGGAAGTCAGTCACCGGCTGACGATCCTAGAAGCGCGGCGGCGGTTCGACCCGGCATTCCTGCATGCGCTCGCGGGCTCGGTGGGCCTCCTCGTGCCGGCCGGTTCTTTCCCGCGCCAGGGCCATGGTGCGCCAGTTGCGCTGACACAGTTCGCCGACGCGTGGACCAACATCAAAGGACCGGCTGGCATTGGACTCGGCCTGTTCCCAATCGCCCTGGGCAAGCCGTACCTCGGCCATGTTCTGCAGCAGTTCCGGGTCACGCGGTTCGATGCGGATGGCTCGCTCCAGCAGCATGGCAGCGCGGCCCAGGTCACCGTCGCGCTCGGCCTGCTCGGCGGCGCTGATCAGTTCATCGACGGCTGGGTTGCGCAATGGAAAAACCTGCAGCCCTGGGGCCTGTTCCGGCTCGCTGGCCCTAACCTGTTCGATCAGGCTGCGGTCTTCGACCGGCGCGGGCGGCTGGGTGGCGCAGGCGGCCAAAAGCAGCGTGCAGATCGAGATGAGCGAAATTCCAATCCGGGCCATGTACTTGATTCTCGATTGTGTCAGGGATCAGGGTCGTCGCCACCAGGCACGCCTGGAAGCGG
Source organism: Wenzhouxiangella sp. (assembly GCA_007131235.1). GTDB lineage: Bacteria > Pseudomonadota > Gammaproteobacteria > Xanthomonadales > Wenzhouxiangellaceae > Wenzhouxiangella. The sequence goes on along the minus strand of SLQY01000027.1, from coordinate 11,919 downwards.
GTTCGGTCTGCGCGTTCATGCACGGAGAGTACAGGCCCGGCTGGCTGTCGGCAATAAAGGGCAGCGCTTTCGCCCCCGGGCAGTCCTCGCTGGCCAGCAGTGGTGAAGGCCAGTCGATCCAGTACCATTCGATGCCTTCGGGCCAGCTGCGGCCACTGGCACTGACCGGCAGCCCGGCAAAGAGTTCGGCCCAGACCGGCAAGGCGGTGGCCGAACCACTGATGCCGGCCGGTGCATTGTCATCGCGCCCGGTCCAGACGACACCGAGCCAGTCCTGAGTATAGCCGACGAACCAGGCGTCTCTCCGATCGTTGGTGGTGCCGGTCTTGCCGCGCGCGTCGCTATGCCCTGGCAGACGCCAGGACAGGCTTCTTGCAGTGCCTTCGGTGACGGCATGGCGCAGGGCGAAGTCGAGCAGGGCCAGCGCCTCACGATCACGAATCGGACGCATGCGCATGGGATAGCGGGCGATTTCCTGCCCGCGCGCGTCGGTCACTTCGTTGATTGCCCTGAGCGGCGTACTGTAACCCTCGGCGGCCAGTGGCTGGTAAAGCTGGGCGACCTGCAGCGGGGTCAGGTCCAGGGCGCCGAGAAAGGCCGATGGATGGGGGGCAGAGCCAGGCTCGACGCCGAGCTGGCGCAGCAGTCGGAACAGTCCGCTCAGACCCAGCTCCTGGCCGAGGGCAACGGTGGCCTGGTTGTAGCTCAAGGCCAGCGCATCCATCAGCGCCACCGGTCCGTGGCTCTGGCCATCATAGTTTCGTGGTTGCCATGGTTCCTGACCGCTGACGCTGATACTGATCGGCTCGTCATGCAGGGTGGTGGCGAGATGGAAGCGGTCGGGTTGGGCCAGGGCGATCAGGTAGACGAAGGGCTTGATCACGGAGCCAACCTGGCGCCTTGCATCCAGGGCCCGGTTGAATCCCCGTCTGCCGGCCTGGCGATCGCCGACCAGGGCGCGGATTTCCCCTGAGTTTGGTTCCAGCAGGACAATCGCGCCCTGCAGCTCGCCGGGTTGCCTTTCGACGCTGGCCAGACCGCTGGCAAGGGCACGCTCGGCGCGTTGCTGGGCCGACGGTGATAGCGTGGTGTGGATGCGCAGGCCAGTGCCGCTCAGGTCACGTTCACGGTAGTCGCTGCGCAGCTGGCGAGCGACCAGGTCGAGAAACTCACCATGGCGCTGGCCGCGTTGACCGCGCTGGATATTGATATCCAGCGGACGACTGACGGCCTCAGCATGGCTGGCCGGGTCGATCAGGCCGGTTTCCAGAAAGATATCCAGCACCCGATCGCGACGAGCACGGGCCCGCTGCGGATTGCGCACCGGGTGATACCAGGATGCGCCTCGGACCATGCCGATCAGAACGGCCAGTTGTTCCGCCGCCAGGGCCTGCACTGGCAGACCGAAGTAGTGTTCGCTGGCCCGACCGAAACCGTGGATGGCGCGGGCGCCGTCCTGGCCCAGGTAAACCTCGTTCAGGTAAGCCTCAAGGATCGCAGCCTTGCCATAACGTCGCTCCAGGCTGATGGCCATGATCGCTTCATTGACCTTTCTCAGCAGACTGCGATCGGGGCTCAGGAACAGGTTCTTGACCAATTGCTGGGTGATGGTCGACCCACCCTGGACAACCTGGCCATGGCGCAGGTTGGCCCAGGCGGCCCTGACCATGCCGCGCGGATCGATGCCGTGGTGGTGATTGAAACTTCGGTCTTCGACTGCCTGGATGCCGGCGATCAGCAGCGGCGGAAAATCCACCAGCGCAATCAAGGTGCGATCGCTGTCGTCGAGCGGCAGCAGCGCGCCGAGCTCGGCCGGCGGCAGGCGCACCAGGCTGGGGCCTTGAGTGCTGCCGTGTCTGAGTTCGCCGATGGTGTCCCGGTCAAGGCGCAAACTGATGCGTGCGCCCGGCTCCGGCCCATCGGCGTGAACAAAGCCGGGTACGTGAATATCCAGTCGTTGACCGTTGTGCCGGAATCGACCCGGCTGGTCCGGATTGCCAGTCCGTAAGCCGGCAGACTCCAGTTCGACCAGCAGGTCTTCCAGGCTGATCGCCAGGCCCTGGTAGAGCTCCAGCGGCCGCGCGTACACCCGACTGTTCTGGGTCCACTGGCGCTCGGCAAAGCGAATGCCAGCCTCCCGGTCCAGCCACCATATCCACGGCCCACCCGCACCGACGGCCAGGCCGGCACAAAACAGCAGACAGGTGATCAACAGGCGACGCAGCACGGCCATATTGTATGTCGCCCGGCATGCCCGGGGAGCACCAGCGCCGGTCAATCGAACCGCCCGTAACCGGTAACCCCCAAGCTATAATGCTCGACCAAGTCTGAGTTCTTCGTCCCACCGTCGGAGACCGGTCCCGGTTTCGCTCAAGGCAACATCTGCATGTCTACACCAGCTTCCAGCGCTCGCATTGCCGCGCCTGAAACGATTCTGATCATCTGTCGGCCCGATCGGCACGGCAAGCTCGATCCGACATGGCTGGAGGCAATCAGCAACGCTTTCCCCCATGCCAGCCTGTTCGCTCGTCCGACCCAGGCCCGCGTCCATGATCTTGCCCCGGTGGCCAGTGACAGTCCTGCACCGGCATCCCTGCTGCAAGCGTTGCCGAACCCGGAGCGAAAGCCCGTCCTGCTGATCTCCAGCGGCCTGTTCCCGGCCGCGCACATGGCTGAACGCCTGGCTTCCCTGGCAAGTCATCCGGCCTGTCCGGCGCTGACCTGGTTGCCGAATAACCGGGACGCCCAGCTCAACCCCGTGGCGGGGTTCCGGGAAGAAGAGATTCCCGAGGCCCTCGATACGCTGGTCGCTGCCTGCGGAGCTTCGCGCTGGACCCGTCTACAACGCGAGGATGGCAGCGCTTTGCTGGTGCGGGCCGGTGCGGTCGTGACCGAAGAAGACGGATTGGCCGGCGTCGAGCAAGGCGTTATCGACACCATCTGGCTGAACGATCCGGCCTTGCCGCGGCAGCACGGCACGCTAGGCGCGCCAATCGAGCAGGCTGCCTTCGGACAGCTTCGGCATGGTCTGCAAAGCCTGTCAGATGAGGGCGTGACCAGCTTGCCTTACTTCGGGCTGGATGCCCGCCCGGTCACCTTGCATGTGACTCATGCCTGGGGGGGTGGCATCGCGCGCTGGATTCGCGACCAGTGCGAGCATGACGACCAGGGTTTGCACCTGGTCCTGGTGGCGGCCGGGCAGTCCGATGGCCAGGAACATGGGCAGCGCCTGTGCCTGTACGCGGCCGGTCCCGAGGGTGCCAGGCTGGCTGACTGGGTGCTGGAGCCGCCCATTGCCGATACGGTCAGTCGTCATGCCCAGTATGCCGAGCTGATGGCAACGATGATTGCCCGTTACCAGGTCGGACGTGTGCTGGTTTCTTCGCTGATCGGTCATTCCCTCGACTGCCTGCGCAGCGGCCTGCCCACCGGCCAGGTGTTGCACGATTTCTATCCGGGCTCGCCGCTGCTGGATATTGATCCGCAGCGCTTTGTCGTAGAGGGCGTCGGGTTCGATGTCGCCGCTGCCCTGGCCAGTGGCGCAGGGCAGCTGCAGTTTGCCGACCGCACGGTGGCGCACTGGCAGCATGTTCGCGAAAGCTGGCAGCAGACCGTGGTCGAGCAAGGCACACAATTGATCGCCCCGACCCGGCACGTGGCCTCGCGCTGGTCGCACCTGTTTCCCGATTGTCTCGACGGTCGCATCGAGGTGATCGCGCACGGGCAGCCACCGGTCGAGCGCGAAACGCCAGTGGCTCTGCCTGAGGTCTCGGCAGAATCAGACCTTCGCCTGGTGGTGATCGGGCGCCTGTCAGATGGCAAGGGTTTGAAGCTGCTTCAGCACGCCTTGCCCGAGCTGTCCCGATACGCCCGGCTGACCCTGCTTGGCGCGGGCAAGCGTGCCGAGGCGCTGTTCGGGTGTCGTGGCGTGGATATCATCATGGACTACCGCCCGGACCAGCTTGCCGAGCTGCTGGGAGAGATTCGGCCGCACGCCGTGCTGTTTCTGTCGACCGTTCCCGAGACCTGGAACTACGTGTTGAGCGAGATTCGCCAGCTTGGCCTGGTACCGATCGCTACCCGGGTAGGCAGTTTCGTCGAACGTATTCGTGATGGTCGCGACGGCATTCTTTTCGAACCCACACCCGAGGATCTGACTCGCACCGTGAGTGAACTGGCTCGTGCACCTGGCCAGCTGACCAGGCTCGCCGGCCAGGCCCGCCCGGAGCCCGGTCTTGCCGAGAGCATGGCAAGCTATCGGGCGGTGGTGCCTTTCGCCGCCCCCGGCAGTGTCCGCGCCCTGCCACTGAACGCGCAGCTGGGCCGGGCGCTGAATGAGCTGGCCGCGCAAGATCGGGCACTGGCTGACCTGGATCACCGAATCGAGTCCTTGCAGACCGAGCTTGAGCGTCGGACCGACTGGGCGCAGCGCCAGCAGCGCCTCGCCGAGCAGCGTACCGACTGGGCGCGTTCGCTGGAAACTGCGCTGGAAGAGACCGGTCAGACGCTGAAAGACCTGCAGGCAGAGTTTGAAGCACGCAGTGCCTGGGCCCAGCAGCTGGACGGGGCACTGGCTGAGGCTCGCAGCACCCTGGCCGAGCGTGAGCAATGGGGAAATGAGCAGGCTGCGTTGGCGGCTGAGCGCGCCGAGCAATTGCGGGTTCTCGGCGAGGAGCTGGCGCAGCTGCGCCAGCGCATGCTGCTCCGGGAGAGCGAATTGACACGTCTTCAGGGCGAGTTCGATGACACCGTGCATCACCTCAACCGGACCCGGCAACGGGCCGACGCCTTGCAGTTGCACCTCGACCTGGTTCTGAACAGTCGGTCCTGGCGCCTGACCCGGCCGATTCGATTCGGCGCCCGCTTGCTGCGCAAGTTGCGAGACCGCCGTGCATGGAACCCGCTCAACTGGCCGACCCTGCTTTCGCGGCTGATGTCCAGCCTGCGCCAGCAGGGGGTTGGCCCGACCCTGGCTCGCTTGCATCACCAGGACCTGCCCGGCCAGACAGCGACTGTGCCGGTCTCGCTGCCTGCACCCGATGACCCGATCGAGGTCGCGGATGCTGCTGCTGTGACCCTGGAAATCGTCAATCTGCCGCCCAGTGAAAAGCCCGTTGCCAGCATCGTCATCCCGGTCTACAACAAGGTCGAGCTGACCGCCGCGTGCCTGGCCAGCCTGGCTGCCCGATCTTGCCAGGTCGAGTTCGAGGTCATCGTGGTCGATGACTGTTCCAGCGATGGTACGGCCGAATATCTTGCTGCCTGCTCGGGACTGACCGTGCTGAGAAACCCGGAAAATTCAGGCTTCATAGATACCTGCAATCGCGGTGCGGCCGAAGCACGGGCCGAGTTCCTGGTTTTTCTCAACAACGATACAACGGTCACCGACGCCTGGCTGGATGCGCTGATCGCGCCGTTCAATGCGGATCCCCTGGTCGGCATCGTCGGCGCCCGGCTGATTTACCCGGATGGTCGTCTGCAGGAGGCGGGAGGCCTGATCTTCAACGATGGCAGTGGCTGGAACTATGGCCGCGGCGATAACCCGGCGCTGCCGCAGTACAACTTCCTGAGCGAAGCCGATTACGTATCCGGGGCCTGCCTGGCGATTCGAAACCAGAGTTTCAAGGAGCTGGGCGGTTTTGACAGCCACTACCGCCCGGCGTATTACGAGGATACCGACCTGTGTTTTCGGGTCCGCGCCAGCGGCGGCAAGGTCATCTACCAGCCTGCGGCCACCATCGTTCATCACGAGGGTGCGACCTCCGGCACCGATGAGTCCAGCGGCACCAAGCGCTTCCAGGCTGTCAATCGGGAAAAATTCCGCGAGCGCTGGGCCGACATGCTGGCCTCTCATCCGTCTCCGAGCCCGGATTTCGAGCGCGCCGATCCGGTTCGGCATCTGCGTTTTCGACGCCAACCGCGCCGCCTGCTGATGATCGATGCCGTCACGCCTCAGCCAGACCACGATTCGGGTTCGGTCCGCATCGTGGCGATGATGGAGCTGTTGCGCGACATGGGCTACCAGGTCAGCTTCATGCCGGAGAACCGGCTGCGCGTGGCCGGCTACACGGAACGTCTCCAGCAGGCGGGTATCGAGGTGCTGTGCGCACCAGAGGTCAACATGCTCGAGCCCTGGCTGAAGCAGCATGGGTCCGACCTCGACCTGCTTATCGTCAGCCGTCACTACGTGCTGGCCCCCGAGCTTGAGCTGCTGCGCCATTACGCGCCCCAGGCCAGGCTGGTGTTCGACACGGTCGATCTGCACTTCCTGCGCGAGGAGCGTGAGGCGGAAGTGACCGGTTCGGCCGAGATCGCCGAGCGTGCCGCCCGGACCCGGCGCGAAGAGCTGGCGCTGGTCGAGGCCAGTGATACGACGCTGGTGGTCAGCCCGATCGAGCAGGACTTGCTGACCCGTCTGGTGCCGGGTGCCGATGTGCGCATCGTCTCCAATATTCATCATGTTCATGGCAGTGCCCGCGGCTGGACCGACCGTCAGGGCCTGTTGTTTGTAGGCGGCTTTCAGCACCTGCCCAACGTAGACGCGGTGCGCTGGCTGGTCGAGGATATCTTCCCGCGCGTGCGCGCCCGGATCGACGGTATCGAGTTGCACCTGGTTGGTAGCCGGATGCCGGCACAAGTCCGTGAGATTGACGTTCCCGGCGTGCGCGTTCATGGTTTTGTCGAGGACCTGGAGCCGTTCCTTGCCGGGTGCCGGGTATCGGTTGCTCCGCTGCGCTACGGGGCCGGGGTCAAGGGCAAGGTCAATCAGGCCATGGCCCACGGGCTGCCGGTCGTGGCCACCGCCTGTGCCGCCGAAGGCATGTTCCTGGCGCACGGTCAGGACGTGCTCGTCGCTGACAGTGCCGACCAATTCGCTGCCGAGGTTGTGCGCCTGCACGAAGATGCCGAGCTGTGGGCGCGCTTGTCGGCCGGTGGACTGGCCAACGTGGAGGCTCATTTCTCGCGGGCCGCCGCGCGCAGCGCGCTGGCCGACATCGATCGGCAGGTCAGGGCACGGGACGCCTGAACAGGCCTTCGCCCAGGCCGCGTAGCATGGCCCGGATATTTTGCCAGCGTGGTGGGACCAGCAGACCAAACCAGGCGAACTTGACCGCGACCCGAACCAGGTCCTGGACGACCCAGGCTACCGGCGCCTGGCTGCGGTAGAGAAACGCGCGGTTACGCATCATGGTATGGAGGCGCTCCGGCCCATGATGACGATAGGCCAGGCGCTTGCCGGGCAGGGCGTAACGAGGCTGGCCGATAGCGTGTTCCAGGCAGGTATCGAAACAGCCCAGGATGTCGAAGCCGGCGCGGCGTGCGCGGAAACACCATTCCAGGTCGATATTGTCTATGAACCAGGCGCCTTTCATCGGTCCGACCTGGTCCCAGCACTGCAGGTTGATCAGGGTGCCGGAGGTGATCAGGAAGTCGCAGGCAACAGCGCCTTGCTGGCCGCTGAAGCGGCGGTTGAAGGGCAGGGCAAAACGCACGAAGGGAGCCTTCTTGCCGCTGACCTGGTCGCGAATGACAGGGCCAGCGGCGGCGACGCGGCGGCCCTGCTTGCCGGCGTCGTCCAGGCAGGCTGCCAGGGTGGTCACCATGTCCGCGGCCGGGAGGCTGTCCTGGTCCAGCAGCAGGACGCGCTGAGCGCCCTGACCGAGTAGTTCGTTTACCCCGCGGTTGATGGCTTCGGCCACGCCCAGGTTAGCGCCGGGCTCGATCACCGCTGCCTGGCTCGCCAAGTCTGACGCCATGCCGGCCGGTGGCTGGCTGTTGTCGACGATCAGCAGGCGATCGACCTGGGGCGCGATGCGCTCGACAAGCCGCTCGATCTGGCCGATTTCCGGATGATAGGCAATGATCAGTGCGCCGTTCACCGTCCAGCCCGCGGATCCAGGCCGTGTTCGTCGCCAGAAGCGGCGGCGCGGACTGCTTTTGAAGTGGCCGTGGTTGCAGTCATGCGCGACGGGTGGGTGTTTGATCCAGCGGGCGCATGGGCTTGACCAGGATGGATATCAGGCGCAGGCTGCCGAGGCGTCGCAGCGGTCTGATCTCGCGTCGCTTGGCCGGCAGCAAGCGCAGCGCGTGCCGAAACTCCGGCCAGTAGTGCGCTGCCAGGGCACCTTGTTGCCAGCTTGGCGCGGGCTCGAGACTGGCGGGCTGCTGGGCGCTACCGCTGCGCTTGTCGCGGCGCGGGGTGAGCTTGCGCCATAACCTGGCGATGATCGAAACCAGCACCATGCGCGCAAGCTTCAGTGCAAAGACCAGGCTCCACCAGGCCAGCAACAGCGGTGGCAGGTTCTTGCCGCCGACCCAGATCAGGTTGCGCCAGGAGCGGGCTGCGACCTGTCGACTGCTGTTGTCCGTGGAAGCGCCGCGCTTGTGATAAACCACGGCATCGGGCAGGTAAAGGCAGCGATGTCCGGCCACCTGGGCACGAAGATCCAGGTCCACGTCTTCGAAGACAAGAAAGAAATCCTCGTCGAACAGGCCGATATCGTCGAACAGGCTGCGCCGGTAGATCGCCGCCCCGGCACAGGCACCGAATACCCAGGCCGGCTCGCCATAGGCATCGGCCGGCTCGCCGGCACCGATATTGATGCCGGTGCCGGTCAGCAGTGAAAAACGATCGCCGGCCGAATCGATGGCATGCGGTGGATCGAACAACAGCATCTTGCAGGCGGCGAAAGACGCCTCCGGATGGTTCTCAAGGCCGCGGGCGAGCTGCTCCAGCCAGTCTGGCGCCACCCGGGTATCGTTGTTGAGCAGGACCACCAACGGCGCGGTGGTGGATCGAATGCCGGCATTGACCGCGGCCGAGAAGCCGAAATTCTCGTCCAGGCGGATCAGCCGAACCCAGGGGTAATCGGTTTCCAGCAATTCGATGGAATGGTCGGAGGATGCATTATCGACGACCACGACTTCGACCTCGGCCTGGCACTGGTCTCGTAGCGAGTCCAGGCAGTCAACCAGGTGATGGGCACCATTCCAGTTGGGAATGATCAGGCTGATTCTGGTGTCGGTTTCGGCCATTGTTACTTGAGCCGTCGTGCGCTGATGACGCTGTTGATTGCCTGCAAGCGGTTGAGCAAGGAGGCCAGTTGATCGAAGTCACTGACCTGCACGGTCAGTTCGATGCGCACCTGCTCGTCGTGGTCGCTGTGACCGGCGTTCATGGCCGAGACGTTGACGCCCTCGGTGGCCAGTAGCTGGCCGATATCGCGAATCAGCTCACGCCGATCCCAGGCCTCGATCATGATCCGGGCCGGGTAGCGGCTGCTGGCGCGGTCGGCCCAGCGCACGTCCATGATCCGCTCTGGATGCTGGTTGCCCAGGTGAATGAACTGGCGACAGTCCTGGCGGTGGATGCTGATCCCGCGGCCGCGGGTAATGTAGCCACCGATCGGGTCCCCGGGCACTGGCTGACAACAGCGTGAAAGCTGGTAGAGCAGGTTGCCCACGCCCTCGATGCGAATGTCATCCCTGTCCCGGGTCGGCGGTGCGGCCTTTTGCACGGTCAGGGTGGTGGGTGCACTGGCCTGGGCGTGCAAGCGCTCGACCGCGCCGGCCAGCTGACCCACGGTCAGGTCACCGCTGCCCACGGCGACCAGCATGTCATCGACGCGCTTGAAATTGTAGACCGACAGAATGCGTTCGAGCTCGGCCGGGTCCAGCTCCAGGCGCTTGAACTCGGTCTCCACGGCCTGGCGTCCCGCAACCAGATTGTCTTCGTAATTGGCCTGCTTGAACCAGTGGCGAATCTTGGAGCGAGCGCGGGCGGTGCGGATATAGCCCAGGCGTGGGCTTAGCCAGTCGCGCGAAGGGCGCGGCTCCTTGGCGGTCAGGATCTCCACCCGGTCGCCGTTTTTCAGTGCCGTGGTCAGCGCAACGATGCGACCATTGACGCGCGCGCCGCGGCAGCGGTGGCCAACCTCGGTATGGACCAGGTAGGCAAAATCCAGCGGTGTGGCGCCAGCGGCCAGGTCCTTGACCTCGCCGCTGGGGGTGAGCACGTAGACCCGATCTTCGCTGGTGGCATTCTGGAAACTTTCCAGCAGGCTGCTGTCGTCGTCCTCGGCTTCCAGCCCTTCGAGCAGTTTGCGCATCGCTCCGATGCGCTTTTCCAGGCCGGCATTTCGCGGCCCGCCTTCCTTGTATCGCCAGTGCGCGGCGACTCCAAGCTCGGCATGACGATGCATGTCATGGGTGCGAATCTGGACTTCAACCACGCGCCCCCGGGAGCCGGCTACGGCCGTGTGCAGCGACTGGTACAGGTTGGCCTTGGGATTGGTGATGTAGTCGTCGAATTCGCCCGGCACCGGCTGCCAATGGGTGTGAACCAGGCCGAGCACGGTGTAGCACTCGGTCAGGTTGTCGACCAGTACCCGAACAGCGCGCACGTCAAACAGCTCGTGGAAGTCCAGCCCCTTGCGCTGCATCTTGCGCCAGATCGAGTAAATGTGCTTGGCCCGGCCGCTGATTTCAGCCTTGATGCCGGCCTCGCCGACAACCTGGCGCAGTCGTTCCATGAATGAAGCGATAAAGGCCTCGCGATCGCTGCGGCGCTCGGCAACCAGGCGGCGAATGTTCTCGTAGGTGCGGGGCTCCAGGTAGAGAAAGGCCAGGTCTTCAAGCTCCCATTTCAACTGCCAGATGCCCAGGCGGTTGGCCAGAGGCGCATGAATCAACTGGGTTTCCCGGGCCAGCTTTTGCTGTGCATCCTGATCCAGGCGAGCGGCCAGTCGCAGGCGGGCCAACTGCCAGGCCAGCGCGATCAGGACCACGCGGACATCGTCAACCAGGGCCAGCAGCAAGCGGCGCAAGCCCTCGGCGCGTGCGGCGTCATCAGGCAGGTAAGTCTGGCCGAAGTGGGTCAGCGCCGAGAGCTGGTCGAGCAACTTGCCAACCTCGGGCCGGACCAGGCGATCGTCAATCTCGGGCCCGGCCTGACCGAGCGGGGACAGCAGCAGCGTGGCGATGACCGTGTCACGATCGGGGGACAGGCGCTCAAGCGCGCGCAATGCTTCCAGCGTGAGCGAGCGGCTCTCGGGCGTCATCCGGGCGATTCGAGGCAGAATCTCACTGAAAGCCGCCGCATCCGCATCAGGGATCTTGCCAGCGTAGCGAGAAATCCAGTCTTCCAGAGATTCCTGGCCAGTTGCAGCGTTCATGGCAGTTTTCGTGAAGAATGCACGACCCTTACTTTGATCGTCGATGCTAGCACAGGCAACTCGGCAAGGGCGATGCGTTCCGGTGCGGACACGCCTGGGCCGAAAGCAACAACGGCCCCGAAGCAGGGGCCGTCGTTGACCAGGACGAGTTCAGGTCAGTGCGCCTGATACCAAGTGGCGGATCAGTCGCTTACCGTGAAGCTGGTTGCGCCCTGGCCTAGCCACTCGAGCTGGCTGTTGTCGACTGGATCGACTTCCAGTAATTCAACGATCAGGCTGTAATCGCCGGCCGGAGCCAGGGCGAACTCGAAGGTGCTGGTGGCACCACCGGGATCGAGAATGCCGGCAGCGCTTGCCGTGATGCCGGCTTCCGGGCCGAAAAACGCCTGGCCGGCGGCGTCGGTGGCCGGGAGGGTCTCGCTCACCGTGCAGTCTGGACCGTTGGCGCAATAGGTAAAGACAAAGCCTTCCACGCCGTCATCATTGGCATCCAGCAGGGTCATGCGATAGCGAATCGGGGTCGAGCCTGGCAGGTCATCACTGCTGGCCGATGCGTCGACGCCAACGGATGTCTGGCTGGTATCGTCAGCAATGATCGTGTCGAAGTCATTGAACGTGAACGTGGCGATGCTGACGTCTACCGGGTCGCTTTCGATGATCAATGGTGACGCCGTGGCTTCGAAGACCCGGCCTTGACCGGACCAGTTCGACGGGATGACTGCCGTGTAGCTGGCGATGCCATTGG
>SLQY01000117.1 GCA_007131235.1 Wenzhouxiangella sp. | reverse complement strand
GGGGTCGGAAAGACCACGACCAGTGCCAGCATTGCTACCGGCCTGGCCCAGCGCGGCCAGCGTGTTGCCGTGGTCGATTTCGACGTCGGCTTGCGCAACCTTGACCTCATCATGGGCTGCGAACGACGCGTGGTCTATGACTTTGTCAACGTCATCCAGGGCGAATGCAGTCTCAAGCAGGCCCTGATCAAGGACAAGCGCCACGAGAACCTGTTCATCCTGGCCGCCTCGCAGACTCGCGACAAGGATGCCCTGACCGCCGACGGCGTGGAAAAGGTGCTCGAAGAGCTCAAAAGCGATTTCGACTACGTGGTCTGTGACTCGCCGGCTGGCATCGAGCGCGGCGCCCATCTGGCCATGTACTTTGCCGACCGCGCCATTGTCGTGGTTAACCCGGAAGTCAGCTCGGTACGCGATTCCGACCGCGTCCTGGGAATCATGGCCAGCAAGTCGCGACGCGCCGAGCAAGGCGGGGAAGGCATTTCCGAGCATTTGCTGGTCACCCGCTACTCACCCAAGCGCGTCGCCGAGGGCGACATGCTCAGCATTGCCGATATCGAGGAAATTCTCGGCCTGCCCATTCTCGGCATCATTCCGGAATCCGACCTGGTATTGCAGTCCTCGAACGCCGGCGTGCCGGTCATCCTTGACGACAAGGCACCGGCGGGACAGGCCTATGCCGACGCCGTTGCTCGCCTACTGGGCGAACAGCGCCCGATGCGCTTCGTCGAGGCAGAAAAGCAGGGGCTGCTCAAGCGCCTGTTCGGAGGTTGACATGGGATTGATGGATCTGTTCAAGAAACGCAAACCGGCCAGCGCCGCGGTGGCCAAGGAGCGCTTGCTGATCCTGGTTGCCCAGGAACGCGCCCAGCGCGGCGGGCCTGACTACCTGCCGGTCATGCAGCGCGAGATCCTGGAAGTCATTCGCAAGTACGTCCAGATCGAAAACGAGGACGTCCAGGTCCGTCTCGACAAGGACGGCGACCAGGACGTACTCGAACTCAACGTCATCCTGCCCGACAGCGGCGCCGAGCGTTGATTCTTTTGTCTGTCGCCAAGGCGCCAAGGAAATAATTGCTTTAACCACCGAAAGCACCGAAGTCACCGAATAATCAAGTCATCCCTTTCGGTGTCTTCGGTGTTTTCGGTGGTTTCTTGTTTTTCGTGGTGATGTGATCCGCCCGACGGCCGAAACACTCTTCCGCTTGACGACAATCGGATAGGATCAAGGTTTTATAGTGATAGAGACAGCATGGAAGCTGTAACTAGTGCACAGGTAGCGGTGATTGGAGCGGGGCCGTCGGGTTTGGCGGCGGTCAGGCAGTTGCTGGCGGTGGGTGTTGAGCCGGTGGTGTTCGAGAAGGCGGACGATATTGGCGGTAACTGGCTGTTCGATGCCGATACCGGGCATGCCAGCGTGTACGAGAACACCCATATCATCTCGTCGAAGACCTTGTCGGAGTACGAGGATTTTCCGATGCCGGATGACTATCCGGACTATCCCGGTCACCGGCAGCTGCTGGCCTACTTTCGCGCCTACGCCGAGCATTTCGATCTGAAGCGGGTCATTCGATTCCGTCACGAAGTGCTGTCGGCCCGTCCGCTTGACGGCGGTGCCTGGCAACTGAACTGGCGCGACGATCAGGGCAAGGAGCACGCACAGCGCTTCACCCACCTGGTGGTTTGCAACGGTCACCACTGGGACCCGCGGCTGCCCGAGTACCCGGGCACATTCAACGGCCCGACGGTCCACTCCGGCGATTTCCGGCGCATGGACGATAGCTGGCGCGACAAGCGCGTGCTGGTCATCGGCGCCGGCAATTCGGCCTGCGACGTGGCCGTGGAAGCCTGCCGCGTGACCCCGCACGTTTTCTTGAGCATGCGCCGGGCGCAGTGGTTCGTGCCCAAATTCCTGTTCGGCAAGCCGGTTGACGTACTGGCCGAAAAATCGCTGTGGATGCCAGCAAGACTCCGCCAGTGGCTGATGAAGCGGCTGCTCCTGACCGTGCAAGGCAAGCACAGCGCCTACGGCCTGCCCGACCCGGAATGGGGACCGTTCGAAGCCCACCCCACCCTGAACCAGGACCTGCTGCCGCTGATCCGCCACGGCCGCATTCAGCCGCGGCCGGGGATCGAGCGCTTTGACGGCGACGGCGTGGTCTTTGTCGACGGCCAGCGCGATACCATCGACGTCATCATTGCCGCCACCGGTTTTCGGATCACCTTCCCCTTCTTCGACCCCGAACTGATCGACTACAGCGAATCACTGCAGGTGCCGCTCTATCGGAAAATGCTGCACCCCGAACACCCTAACCTGTACTTCATTGGGCTGTTTCAACCCCTGGGCTGCATCTGGCCCCTGTCAGACCACCAGGCCCGCATCGCCGCCGCCGAAATCACCGGCCAATACCAGCGCCCGGATGATCTGGAAAAATCCATCTCGGAAGAACTGGCACACCCGCATTTCCCCTTCCAGAAAAGTACTCGGCATTCCACCGAGGTCGAGTACCACCGTTTCCGGGCAGAACTGATCAAGGAGCTCAAGGCCGGCCAGCAACGCCTTAACCGAACGGACAAAGCGGCCTGACGCGCTCGATCCAGACCTCAACAACTGCGACAGGCTTCAACCGGCAGGTCGCTGGCAATCCAGCCTGGGCCGGCGCGGCTGCCGATCATGCCTTCGGGGATATGAGAGACATTGGTAAAGCCCATGGATGCCAGGGCCTGGCGAACCTGGCTGGTGCGGTTGCCGGTGCGGCAGATCAGTACGATCGGGGCGTCAAGACGACCGCCGGTGGCCGTGACCAGGTCACGCAGGAAGCCCTGCTGGCCCTCGGGATGAACCATGCTGATGCCGATGGCATGCCGGGCCATGCCGGTCTCGGCCCACTCTTCCGGCTGGCGAATATCAACCAGAAGCGCCTCGCCTTGTTCGACGGCTTGCCAGGCATCGGCAGCTCGCATCGTGGTCGCTTTCTCGCCGGCTGAGGCCATGGGTGAGATGACCAGAATGAAGGCGGCGAGGATGCGCGAAAGCTTGGCCGGACTTATATTCATAGTCTCTCATTTTAGCACGAGCCGTCAACGGCAGAGGGAACCACCGAAGACACCGAAATCACCGAAGGTTTTGAGAAGTCTGTTTCGGTGTCTTCGGTGTTTTCGGTGGTTCCACGGTTTTTTTCTTCAGGCGGCGATGCTCAGGTGACTTCCCGAAACCTTAAGAGCTTGCAGGTGGGACTGGGCTGGGCGATGCTTGGGGTCCGATTCCGACCAGACATGAGCGTGAATAGCAGTTCGATACCGCCCGATCCGCAGCCGCGCTGGCGCAGATTGCGACAGAGCGTGCTTCGGCCTGCCGCTGACACCGCCGAGCTGAAGCGCGCGCTGGCGGCGGCATCCCAGCGTCTGGATCCACCGCTGTTGTGGCTGCTGGGGCCGACTCAAGCCGGCAAGACTGCCATTGTGCAGGCCCTGACCGGGTCGACGCGGGCCGAGATCGGCAGCGGCTTTCGGCCCTGTACCCGGCATGCCCGGATCTATGATTTTCCCGAATCAGTGCCGGTCGTACGCTTTCTCGACACCCGGGGCCTGGGCGAGGTTGACTACGACCCGGCCGATGACCTGGCCACGTGCGAGCGCCAGGCCCATCAGCTGATCGTCGTCGCCCGCGTCGCCGACACCCGGCCCGAGCCGCTGTTGAAAGCGCTCACTGCCGTGCGTCGTCGTCATCCCGACTGGCCGATCGTGTTCGCCCAGACCTGCCTGCACGAGCGCTACCCAGAACCTTCCGACTCGCATACGCGGCCCTACCCCTTTGACCAGCCGGACTGGACCGAGCGGGTGCCGCCGGAGCTGGTCCGGGCCATCCAAGCCCAGCGCCAGGCATTGGCCGATCTGCCCGGCAACGCGCCGGTGTACTGGGTGCCGATTGACTTTACCCAGGCGCAGGATGGCTTCGAGCCGGTCGACTATGGCCTGGAATCGCTCTGGACTGCGCTGGAAACAGCAGCCGGCCTGGGCCTGGAACAGCGCCTGGCCACCAATCCTGAAATCAGCTCGGCCTTTACCCGCGCCAGCCATCCGCAGATTGTCGGCTACAGCCTGGCCACCGCTGCCGTCGGCGCAGTACCGTTGGTCGACCTGGCCGCGGTGCCGGCGCTGCAGGCGCGTCTGCTGCAGGTACTGGCCGCCATCTATGGCCAGCCCTGGCAGCGACGCACAGTGGCGGAATTCTTCGGCCTGCTCGGCGGCGGCTTCGCCATCGGTTACGGACTGCGCGCCGCCGGCCGCAGCCTGGCCAAGCTGATTCCCGGCTGGGGCCAGACCGCTGGCGCACTATGGGCGGCCGGCAGTAGCGCGGCAGTGACTTTTGCCCTCGGCAAAACGGCCGAGCTATACCTGCTCAAGCGGGCCCGCGGGCAGGCTGTCGATGCCGCCGAGCTGCGCGCGGCCTGGTCGCAGGCCCTGGCCGAGGGGCGCGGGCTGGTCAAGAAAATGGGGCACGAACAGTCATGAACCTGTTCCTGGACCGGCTCGGCCGCCTGCGTCTGCTTGGCGCCGCCTTGACTGTCCTGCCGCTGCTGGTGCTGCCGCTGCTGGGCCTGGTATGGCTGTGGCAATCCGGGCATTTCCTGTTCTGGATCCTGGTCGCGGGTACGGCGGCGCTGCTGGGGCTTGGACTGATTCAAGTGGCGCGCTGGCGTCAGCCGCGGCGGCCATCGCCGCCAGGCACGGGCCCGGCTCAGCACTGGTCCCACGATGCCGAGGATTGTTTCGCCGTCATCGAGCAGATGGCTGGCGAGCTGAATCCGGAGGATTACTCCCTGGGCGAAAGCGAAGGGCTGCTCAGCCTGGCCAGGGAGGTGCTGCAGACCGTGGCCAGGCACTTCCACCCGTACAGCAAAACGCCGCTGCTCGAAGTCACGCTGCCGCATACCCTGGCAGTCATCGAGCGCACCGCCGCCGAGCTGCGCCAGGAGATCAGCGAACAGATTCCGTTCAGCCACCAGGTCCGGCTGGGCACCCTTGTCCGCGCTCGCGGCTGGCATGACTGGTACAAGCGCAACGAGGCCTGGTACCGGGCCGGACGGCTGCTGGTCAGTCCGCAGTCGGCGCTGGTGGCCGAGCTGCGCCGCCTGGCCGGGCAGCAGGCTTTCACTCAGGGCGCGCGCGAAGTGCAGGCCTGGCTGCTGCGCGAATATGTGCGCAAGCTCGGCTACCAGGCCATCGAGCTGTACGGCGGTTTCGCCACGCTGGAACAAGCAAGTCCGGCCTTGCACTTGGCCGACGGCACCGCTACCGAGCCGGCCGTGGACGAAGATCAGCCGCTGCGCCTGCTCGTTCTTGGCCGAACCAACGCCGGCAAGTCCAGCCTGATCAACGCCCTGTTCGGCCAGGCCCTGGCCCGGGCCGATGTCTTGCCCGATACCACCGAAGGGCTGGACAGCTACCGCCTGGTCGATGACGAAGGACTGGATGCCCTGATCATCGACAGCCCCGGTTTCGACGGCAATGCCGCCAGCGCCCAGGCCACGAAAAAAGCGCTGCTCGAGGCCGACCTGGTGTTCTGGGTCAGCGCTGCGCACCGCGCCGACCGGGCCGGAGAACGTGGCGCCATGGATCAGCTTCGGCAGACGCTGGCGGCGGGCGATCGGCGAATGCCGCCGATGCTGGTGGCCTTGAGTCATATCGACCTGCTGTCGCCCCGGCGCGAGTGGCAGCCGCCCTACCAGCTTCAACCCCCTGCCGGCGCCAAGGCCGGGCAGATCGCCGACGCCGTGGAGGCCGCCGCCGTCGATCTGGACGTGGAGCCGGGTCAGGTTGTGCCGGTGTGCCTGCACAAGGATCGCCGCTACAACGTTGACGATGCGCTGTGGGCTGCAATGATCGTGGCCTTGCCCGAAGCCAACCGGGTGCGGCTGCTGCGCTGTCTGCGCCTGCAAAAGCGCGAGGAAAACTGGGCGCTGCTGCTGGCCCAGTTGAAGAACAGCGGCCGTCTGCTGGGCCGATTGCGGCCGGGCGCTACCCGGTTATGACGCACTGCGTCATTACTTTTCAATTCAGGCAAGGCAGAATGGAGGAACAACACAAATATTCTTGCTTCGGGAGTAGACATGAGCGACATAGCGATCGTGACAGGCGGCACGCGCGGCATCGGCGCGGCCATTTCGGAAGAACTGATTCAGGCCGGCTACACGGTGGCTGCTACCTACGGTAGCGACACCGAGTCGGCCCAGCAGTTTGCGGACAAGACCGGTGCCAAGGTGTATCAATGGGATGTATCCGATTTCGAAGCCTGTCAGGCCGGCGTAAAACGCGTCGAAGAAGAACTGGGCCCCGTGAGTATCCTGGTCAACAACGCCGGGATCACTCGCGACGGCACCATGCACAAGATGACGCCGGAACGCTGGCAAGCGGTCATCCAAACCAACTTGAGCTCATGCTTCAACATGTGTCGCGCCGTCATCGAGGGCATGCGCGAACGTCAGTACGGTCGGATCGTCAACATCGGCTCGATCAACGGCCAGGCCGGCCAGTACGGCCAGGTGAACTACGCGGCTGCCAAGTCCGGCATCCACGGCTTCACCAAGGCCCTGGCCCAGGAAGGCGCCGGCGTCGGCATTACCGTCAACGCCATCGCCCCGGGCTATATCGAGACCAGCATGGTGGCTGCCGTCCCTGACCACGTGATGGAGAAGATCGTCGCCAAGATCCCGGTTGGCCGTCTCGGCCAACCGGAAGAAATCGCCCGCGGCGTGTCGTTCCTGGTGGATCGGAACGCGGGCTTCATCACCGGTTCGACACTGTCGATCAACGGCGGACAGCATATGTATTGAACGGGTTAAGGGGTTAAGGGGCTAAATGGCTAAGGGGCTAAGGGGTTGCCCTTTTGCCCTTTTGCCCTCTTTGTTGCACTGCACAAAACGCTGTGCTAGAATTTGTGCATCGCACCAAAAGTGCGTCCACCAACCCTAGCAAGCGAGATCGAGACATGAGCAACCAGACCGCATTCACAGAACTGAAAAAAGCCCAGGACATCCTGGCCGAAGCCATCGACAAGTCAGCCAAGACCAACCTCGAGGCCGTCGAGAAGCTGCTGGAGCTGAACAAGCAGCGCCTGAGTGACATGGGCGATATCAGCAATCCCAGCGACTTGGTATCGCGCCAGTCGGCGGCATTCAAGGAATATGTGGATTTCGTCAGCGGCCACGTTGAAGCCCTCACGGCCATTGGCAACGAATCCCGCGAGCAGCTCACCGAGCTGTCCCAGGAATTCGCCAAGGGCCTGGACTTTTCCAGCTTCTTCCCCTTCGCTGAAACCGGCACCACCAAGACCAAGTCGAAGGCCAGCGCCAAGAGCAGCTAAACTCTGGGCACGGGATTTTCCCCTGACTGCCGGCAGCCCAAGCGGCTGCCGGCACCAGTTTTTTTGGTCTAACCGGGACAGCCATGGCCACCGATCGAATCATCAAGAAGTACGCTAACCGCCGCCTGTACGACACCGAAAGCAGTCAAAGCATTACCTTGCAGGATGTGCGCGATCTGATCGGTGCCGGCCACCCGATCAAGGTGGTTGAGGCCAAGACAGAAAAGGATGTGACTCGGTCCGTTTTGCTGCAGATCGTTGCCGACCAGGAGCTCCTTGGTCGTCCGGTACTGAGCAATGATTTTCTGGAAGCCATGATCCGGGTCAACTCCAACCCAATGCGCGACCTTGCCCGTGGTTACCTGGAAAAGGTCATGACTCACCTGGAGTCCCAGCAAGACAGCGTCGAGAAAGCCTGGTCGAAAACGCTGAAAAAAAGTGGCCTTGGGGAGGTAGGCAGCCTGACACTCGAGCCCTTTCGGCAGTTCCAGAGCCGGATGTTTGCACTCTGGAGCGAAGCCCTGAGCCCGCCGCTGCGCGACTCGGTGGATCAACCTGACGACGCCAACGACGACAAGTAGTCGACCTGCGCCAGGCTATCTTGCGCGCCTATTTGCATCGGCCTGATGGCCGAATTGCAGCCCATCAAAACAATAACCAGCAGGCAAAATCAACATGCAGCTCAACAATGCAAGCGTCATCATTACCGGGGCCGGTCGGGGTCTCGGCCTGGCCATGGCCAGGCATCTGGCCGCAGCAGGGGCGCGAATCGGTCTGATCGATATCGAGCAGAAATCCTTGGCCGCGGCAGAACAGGCCCTGCCTGGCCAGGGCCACCACAGCCGGGTCGCCAACGTGGCCGACGAAGCCCAGGTAGACCAGGCGTTCGATGAGCTGGTCGGCGCGCTTGACGGCGTCGATGCCGTTGTCAACAACGCCGGCATTACCCGCGATGGCCTGCTGGTCAAGGTCAAGGAGGGTGAGATCGTCGAGCGTTTGTCGCTGGATCACTGGCAGCAAGTCATGGATGTCAATCTCACCGGCGTATTTCTTTGTGGTCGCGCTGCCGCCACTCACATGATTCGGCGCGGCACTGGGGGCGTGATCATCAACATCGCCAGTATTTCCAAGGCCGGCAATTTCGGCCAGAGCAATTACTCTGCGGCCAAGGCCGGGGTAGCCGCCATGACCGTGACCTGGGCCAGGGAACTGTCCCGCTACGGCATTCGCACCGCCTCTGTCTCGCCGGGCTTCACCCGCACCGAGCTGGTCGCCGGCATGCCGGCAAAGGCCATCGATCGAATCACGGCCCAGATTCCCGCCGGACGACTCGGCGAACCGGAAGAGATTGCTGCTACCATTCGCTTTATCCTGGAGAACGACTACATCAGCGGCCGCGATTTCGCCATTGATGGAGCGCTTCGCATCTGAGGTCTGGAACTGCCATGAGCGATTTGAAACCCCGCGACAGCCTGAATCAACTGACCGATTCCACCGGTCGGGAGCTGGTTCGCATCTCACAGCTATCGACCAGCCTGCTGCTGAGCCTGGCGCGGCGCTGGGAGTTGCCCGACTTCGATCCACTCAACCTGCGTCGCCCGGCCTTTCAGGCGGCCTGGAGCACGCTGACCCACCCACGCCGGGTGCTCGCCGCGCAGTGGGACCTGACCCGACGCTACCTCGGCCTGATGCGCTACCTTGGCCTGCGCATGCTGCGCCGCTCGCCACGGCCGGCAGCCGCCGTCGAAAAAGGTGATCGTCGCTTTCGCAGCGAGGTATGGGATGAAAAGCTGATCTTCGACTTGTTGCGCCAGGCCTACTTGCTCACCTCGGGCTGGATGCTCGATAACGTGGCGCGGATGCAGGATCTGCCGGCCCAGGATCGGATGCGGATCGCCTTCTATACCCGCCAGTTCGCCGATGCCCTGGCACCGTCCAATTTTGTGCTTACCAACCCGGAAATCCTCGAAACCACGCAGCGTGAAAAGGGGCTCAACCTGCTGCGCGGATTCCGGATGCTGCTTGAGGACCTGCAGCGCGGCGACGGAAAACTGCTGATTTCGATGACCGACCCGGACGCCTTCGAGGTCGGCGAGAATATCGCTACCACCGAGGGCGCGGTGGTATTCGAAAATGACATGATGCAGCTGATCCAGTATGCGCCGCGCACCAAGACAGTCTACACCCGGCCGCTGCTGATCATCCCCCCCTGGATCAACAAGTTCTACATCCTGGACCTGCAGCCGAAAAACTCCTTCATCCGCTGGGCCGTGGATCGCGGCTATACCGTCTTCGTCATCTCCTGGGTCAACCCGGACAAGACCATGCGCTACAAGCGCTTCGAAGACTACATGCACGAGGGCATTCTGGTCGCTCTCGATGCCATCGAGCAGGCTACCGGCCAGCGCGAGATCAATACCATCGGCTACTGCATAGGCGGCACCCTGCTTGCCGCTGCCCTGGCCTGGATGAAGGCCAAGGGCGATGAGCGGATAACCTCGGCAACCTATTTCACCGCCCAGGTCGACTTCTCCGAGGCCGGGGAGCTACAGGTATTCATCGACGACAAGCAGCTTCAGAGCCTGGAAAAACGGATGCAGGTGCGAGGCTACCTGGACGGCGAAGCGATGTCGATGACCTTCAACATGCTCCGGGCCAACGACCTGATCTGGAGTTTCGTGGTCAACAATTATCTGCTCGGACGCAAACCGGCCAACTTCGATCTGCTGTACTGGAACTCGGACTTTACCCGTCTGCCCGAGACCATGCACACCTTCTACCTGCGCAAGATGTACCTGGAGAATCAACTGGTTGAGCCCGGTGGCATCGAAATGGACGGGGTCCCCATCGATTTGCGCACCATCGACATCCCGACCTATATCCAGTCCAGCCGCGAAGACCATATTGCGCCCTACCGCTCGGTCTACAAGGCAACCCAGATCTACAGCGGCGATACCACCTTCATGATGGCCGGTTCAGGCCACATTGCCGGCGTCATCAATCCGCCGGCGGCGAACAAGTACGGCTACTGGACCAACAATGAACTGCCCAGCGATGTCGAGGACTGGGTCGCCGGTGCTGAAGCACACCAGGGCTCCTGGTGGCCGCACTGGGACAACTGGCTGAAAGCACACTCGGGTCGGCGGATCAAGGCCCGGCATCCGGGTGATGGACAGCTTGAAGTCATCGAACCCGCGCCAGGGCGCTACGTCAAGCGTTGACGCACCCCGACCCGTAATTCATTCGCTTCTGAAGCGATCGCGAAAAATCAGGTCAATGATGGCCGGCTCGGATTGACGCAACACGATCCAGAAGCCGGCCCGAACAGCGAAGTTGTTGCCATCCGGTGCCGGTTCAGGCTGGACTTCATGCTGACCCACCGTGCCATGGAGCTGGTAATTGCCGCCTTCTGCGAACGCACCACCGCCGGCCAGGCGCGACCAGGTCACCGAGTAGCCGGAACCGGACGGGCGATCGGCGACCGATCCTTCGTCTTGATCATCAGCGCTGCACGGCAAGACAACCAGTCCCGAGCCAAGCACTATGGCTGCACCAATCAGCTTCATTGATCAGACTGCGCTTCAATCAAGCGCCGCAATTCCGCGAGCTCGTCACGCAGGAGGTGCATCTGCTCGTCCTGGCGGGCGTTGTGTTCGCGCAAGGCTCGATTTTCGGCTTCCAGGCGCTGGTTCAGCCCCTGGATGGCTGCCAGGGCCACCCCGCTGGCATCGACCGTACTGATCGCACTGGCATCGTCACCCAGGCCGAATGTGGCGTGAAAGTCCTCGGCCATCGGCCCCAGATGCTTACCTTCATCGGGCGAATCCCGGTAGATCCAGCGACTGATCGGCAGATCCAGCACACCGCGCAGAATGACATCCACATCCACCGTTTCGAAAGCGGACTTCAAGTATCGGCTGGAACTGTTGGTCCAGGTGCCACCAAAGGTCAGGTGGGCACCGGTCGAGGTGCTGATGAACCGGGTGGGAGACAGGTTGACCGCGTTGTCGGTGCCAAAGAAAACACCGCCCGCGGCGCGGACCAGGAACTGGTTTTGCCCGGTCGAAATGAAGTTACTGTTCTGCGCATCGGCCCACATGAACGTGCCCTGGTCACCGGAAGATGCCGGTGCCGAGGCAACGCCGTTGCAGGCAAAGCCGGGCAGCCCGGAACCCGCACCCGGACGAATCTTGGCTCGTCGTCCGCCAGCAAAGGAGAAGCTGCCGCCGGCGCAGTTGGACTCACCGCCCGCCACCATGCTGCTGCGGTGGCTGGCCGTGTTGAAGATTCCGCCGGCAACAGTCGCACCCAGTTCGGTAGAAAAGTTCGAATTGCCGCCGCCGACCGTTCCAGTCGGTCCCAGCACCTGGTTGTCGAGGCCACCGGCCACGACCCCGTGTGCATCTTCGACGCGGTTGTTCTCACCGCCGATGATGGCGCTGAAGCTGCCACGGGCAATGTTGTCGAAGCCACCCCCGACCGTCGCGTACTCGCGACCTGCCACGTTATTCCAGCCACCGCCAACGGTAGGAAAGAGCGAGGCACCCGGCGATGAGTCACTACCGGCCGTGTTGCCGAAACCACCAGCCACCGTACCCCAGTCGCTCAATACGCGATTGGCGGCGCGAAAATCGAGCGCGACATTGTCCTCGGCACCACCACCGCTGATGGTGGCACCGCGCACGCCGGCGCGAATGAAGTTCTCCGGACTGCCCAGGATCACGTTGGCCGTTGGTCCCTGCGCTGTATCGACACTCTCGAAAAAGGCCGCGCGTCGATCATTGGCCCGCAGGACCAGGGGGACCGAATCCGTCGTTCCCAGGAAGTTCGTTGTCGGACTGGTGCCCGAGTTGCCCGACAGCGACCAGCCCGCTCCACTGCCGCCGGCCACGCACACCACGCTTCCGTCCTGATTAACCTGGCTGATGGACTGGCCACCGCTGCAGCTGCCAACCACGCGGCGCTGCACCTGGCCGGCATTGATCTGGCTGGTGCCGACGGATCCGGCCTGGATACTGGCTGCATTGACCGACCCGGGCATGGCCAGACCAGCGGCACGGGCATAGGGCACCGAGGTCAATGGCGTACGCGGGCTCAAGGTTTCGTAGCTGCCGCCAAGGCTGCTGTCACGAACATCGATTTCCAGCCAGCGCGGTTGCGAAGAAAAGGCGGCAGCGCCGAAGTCGAGGGTCACGGTAAACACTCCGTCAACCACCGGGACCGCGGCCAGGGTAAGCTGCGATCCTTGCTGGCTGCCGCCAACTTCGGCCGTGTATAGCCTGAAGCGAAAATCGTGAGCGCCTGCGATTGGCGCGCCGGAAAGGCGCAGCTCGCCCTGGTAGGTGAAGCTGGTATCGGTAACGGCGCGTGCTGGCATGACCAGCGACAGGCAGAGAAGCACAGCAGGCGCCAACCAACATGCTGCAGTTTTGAGATCGATATGCATGACCGGCTATCCGGCTTTAAGTCCAGAACCCCATCATCTGCCGCCAGCGCCGGCGGGTCAAGCCAAACTGGTCACACCTTGACCAATCAGTTCAGTTTCCGACCCCCACTGTCACCGGCGATAGATCGAATCCCTGGCCTTCGGCGATCAGGCGGAAGGCAACATGGTATTTAAAGATGTTGCTGACGTATTCCACGGTTTCCCGGCCAATCACGCGGGCTGCGATGTACTCCACGTTGTCAAACCAGATATTGGGATCCAAGCCCTCCTGTTCGGCCTCCCGGCGCATCTCGCGAACCCGTCGTGGTCCGGCATTGTAGGAG
This sequence comes from Wenzhouxiangella sp., assembly GCA_007131235.1. Classification (GTDB taxonomy): domain Bacteria; phylum Pseudomonadota; class Gammaproteobacteria; order Xanthomonadales; family Wenzhouxiangellaceae; genus Wenzhouxiangella. Next base: position 2,153 of record SLQY01000117.1, on the reverse strand, counting down.
GCCAGTGCAAACAACAGCCGGTTGTCCTCGTCCATGGGCTCATCGGCGTAATAACGATCAATCATCCAGCGCAGGTAGCGAGCGCCGGCGTGGATATTGTTGGGAAGCTCGCTGATGTCACCAACCCCCAGCTCGGCTGCGGTCGACGGCAAAAGCTGCATCACGCCAACGGCACCGGCAGGCGAGCGGGCGTTCTGGTTGAGGCGGGATTCCTGGTAACCCTGGGCGACCAGCAGCAACCAGTCGAGTTCATACTGGCTGCCAAAATGATGAAACAGGTCGGCCTTGCGTCGGAAGCGTGCCATGCGCTCGTCCTGGCCTTCTTCCATTACCCAGCGCGTATCGCGCAGAAAGCGCTCGAAGGCAATATTGCCAAACAAGGTGCCGGCGCGATGGGTCTGCAGGAACTGGTCCAGCGCCATCTTGAGCTGGTTCGACCCCGGCCGCAAGGCAAAGGCTATGTCAGCACCTTCACGCAGCACGATATCCTCGTGAACGGTCAGGTCCGGCAGCACGCGCGACCAGAATTCGGCCAGGTAGTCGTCGGCCACGGCATACGGCACGACACCGGCGCTGACCAGCTCGAGGACATCTCCCACCTCGAAATGTCCAGCGGCCGGTTCCAGGTGAATCAAGGCTCGACCCTGGCTGTGGAACTGGCGATTGAGATCAGTCAGGCTTTCGAAGAAGCTCGAGCCCGGCCGCACGTACACGATGCGCCCACTCAAATCTTCAAGCGAATCAATAGGGTCGGCAGTCGGCCCCGAGACCAGCAGCTCGCGCACGTTGCGAACCAGGGGCTCTGTGAATGCCACCTGGGCCTGCCGGGCCTCGGTAACGGTGAGATTGGCAACGATCACGTCACCACGCCCCTCCAACAGCCAGGGGATGAGGCGGTCCCGGGTAACCGGCACGTAGACGACCTGGACCCGCAGGTGGCCACGACCGAGCTTATCGTTGAGGTCGTTTTCAAACGCTTCCATGAAAGCATGCGACAGCCCACGCTGACTGCCCTGCCCATCGAGGAAGAAAAAAGTGCGACTGTATGGCACCAGCGCCCGGATCTGCCGGCGCTCGATCATTGCATCCAGATCGCCGGTAAACGTACCGATAAGGGGTTCGGCAGCCTCTGCCAGGCGATCGTTACCCCGCCCGGCATCGTCGCGCTGACAGCCAGTCATGGCCAGCGCGAGGCCGGTCAGGGCCAGCAGAGCCAGAAGTCTGGACATGGCATTGGCTTCCCGTGCGAATCAGCAAGGCTTATGGTGTCATGTTTGCACCGGAAGGGTAAACCCTTGCCAGCGAACCGGCTTGATCCCCTACCATTACGGTTTGCCTTTAACGGATTGAGACATGAAGATCGCCAGCTGGAACGTGAACTCCCTCAAGGTTCGTCTTGAACAGGTGCTGCAGTGGCTGGAGCATCAGCGGCCCGATGTGCTGGGTCTGCAGGAAACCAAGCTTACCGATGACAAGTTTCCCGCCGCTGCCTTCTCCGAGCTGGGCTACCACGTGGCCTTCAGCGGCCAGCCCACCTACAACGGCGTGGCCCTGGTGACGAACACGGCCCTGGCCGATCCCGTGACCGCCATTCCAGGCTTCGAGGACGAGCAAAAGCGCGTCATTGCCGCCACTTGCGGCGATGTGCGGGTAATCAACCTGTACGTGGTCAACGGCCAGGAAGTGGGTTCGGACAAGTTCAGCTACAAGTTGTCCTGGCTGGAAGCGGTAACTGCCTGGATCAAGGACGAGCTGGAACGCCATTCCAGGCTGGTGGTGATCGGGGATTTCAATATCGCGCCGGACGACCGCGATGTCTATGATCCAGAGGCCTGGCATGAAAAAATCCTGTGCTCAACACCCGAGCGCCAGGCTCTGCAGGCGATCCTGGATTTGGGGCTGCACGACAGCTTCAGGCTGTTCGATCAGCCCGAAGCGATCTATTCGTGGTGGGACTATCGTGCGGCGATGTTCCGCCGCGGGCTGGGGCTTCGTATTGACCTGGTTTTGTGCTCGGACGCGCTCAAGAACGCCTGTGAAACCAGCTATATCGACAAGGAACCACGCAAGCTGGAGCGTCCCTCGGACCATGCCCCTGCCGTGGCCGAATTCGTCCTCGACAAAGCCTGAGTTCGCGCAAGCCGCTGGACCCG
>SLQY01000105.1 GCA_007131235.1 Wenzhouxiangella sp. | reverse complement strand
GCATCCCCCCTGCTCTTTCTGTTGGTTCAGCGCGCCCGGCCGAGCCAGGTTCGCCATCACCCCATCCTGGTATCAGGCGGCAGCGGGCTGGGCTGCGTGATGGTAATGGTGGGGATACAGCGTTTCGGCGAGCAGCACCAGTGGATACTGCTGCCCTGCCTGGGCGCGCTCATCGCCTGGATGGCCTACCAGCGCTGGATTCTTCGCCGCCACGACTGAACTTTCTTTTGGACTTGCCGCGCTTAGCGGCTATTATGGTCTGTGGTCCAGCGCCAGACTGGACGCCCAAAGCAGGGGTGAATGATGAACACGGAAACAAACGCTTCAGACCAAATCGACGTCGAAGAACGGATCCGCGCCTACCACGAGATGGTCGGCGATGACATCAACTTCGCTTTTCAGACCATCATCGATGCCCGCGAACAGGACGTGATCGGATTCGAGGCCCTTGTCCGCGGCATTCAGCGCGAATCAGCCGCCACCGTTATCAGCCGCATCAGCCGCGACAAGCGCTTCGACTTCGACCAGGCCTGCAGAATTCGCGCCATTGAGGCAGCTGCCCGGTTCGGCATCGACAACAATCTTCATCTCAATTGCAGCGACATCAAGGCCGGCAATATCGCGGAGGTGCTCGACGTCAGCCAGCACGTGGCACAGGTCAACGGCATTCGACCCGATCGCATCGTGCTGGAACTGGGAAATCTTGGCATGCTCGGCGGTGTCGCCAACCTGGTGGCCATCCGGCGCAGCATCCGCGCCGCAGGCTTCCGCATCCTGGCCGACAATTTCGGGCGCCGCGATGCCGACCTGAGGCCAGTCGCCCAACTTGAGCCCAGCATGCTGAAACTCGACTACTGCATCACCCACGGCATTCAGCAATCCCGGGTGGCCCAGTCCATCGTTCGCGGCGTGCTGGCCATGTGCGACGATCGCGGTATCGAAGTGATAGCCGCCGGCATCGAAAGCGCAGCAGAGTTCGCCTGGTTGCAGAACGCTGGAATCCGGCTCTTCCAGGGCTACTTCTTCGCCCAGCCAGGCATGGACGACTAGCCGGAATGATTCATGAATTGGTCGGGCTGGTGGGCCATGCGGCCAATTAGAGCCAGGGGGGTAGCGGCAGATCCTTGTCGCGGAGGAAATCGGGATTGAAAAGCTTTGATTCGTACCGGCTGGCCGAATCGCACAGTATCGTGACGATGCGATGGCCGGGCCCCATCTCGCGGGCAAGACGGATGGCGCCGGCGACGTTGATACCGCTGGATGCGCCCAGGTAGAGACCTTCGTTACCGATCAGGTCCCACAGCACTGGCAGCAATTCGCGATCGGGGATATTGAAAGCATCATCGATCCGGGCGCCATCCAGGTTACCGGTGACCCGATTCTGGCCGATTCCCTCGGTAATGGAGCTGCCGGACGATCGCATGTCACCCTCCTTGACCCAACTGTAAACGCCGGCACCGTCCGGGTCGGCAGCGGCAATCACGATATCGGGACGCCGGTCCTTCATCCAGAGTGAAAGTCCGGCAAGCGTGCCGCCGGTGCCAACGGCGCAGGTGAAGCCGTCGATGCGGCCATCGAGCTGCGCCCAGATCTCCGGTGCCGTCGAACGCATATGCCCCTCGCGGTTGGACAGATTGTCCCACTGATTGGCGTAGAACACGCCGTGCTCGCATTGCAACGACTCAGCCAGGCGCCGAGCCTGGTGGACGTAGTTTTCCGGATTCTTGTAGGGGACGGCCGGATAGGTTCTGAGGTCGGCACCCATGCCACGCAGGGCCGATTTCTTCTCTTCGGACTGGGTTTCCGGCATCACGATCAAGGTGCGCAGGCCGAGCGCATTGCCGGCCAGGGTCAAGCCGATACCGGTATTACCGGCCGTGCCCTCGACCACGATGCCTCCGGGCTCGACCTTCCCGGCCGCCAGGGCATCGAGCAGCAAGTACTTGGCGGCTCGATCCTTTACCGATCCACCCGGGTTCATGAACTCGCATTTGCCATAGATTTCGCAGCCGGTCAGCTCGGAAGCCTGGCGCAGCCTGATCAGCGGCGTATTGCCAACGGCATCAAGAAAATCATTCGGAGTTGTCATGCCCACCTGAACTCGTTTGCTCTAGCTTGAGGTGTGGAGTCTAGAGATGGCTTTGTCAAGGCAACAGCTGTCAATGGCATATTGATATACGCTTTGCGTCTTTGTGGGACGATCATCGGGGCCTAATCTTAGGCCCATTGGCAAAACGACTGAGGTTCCACCCATGAAAGCCTTCCTGACATTCGCACTGGCAGCGCTGCTGCCGGCTTCTGCCGTTTTCGCCGACGGCCCCCTGGTAACCACCGACTGGCTGAGCGCCAACCTCAATAACCCGCAGGTGCGCGTGGTCGAGGTCAGCGTGAATCCGGGCGTATTCGAGCAGGGCCATATTCCCGGTGCCGTCAATTTCCGTTGGCATACCGATCTGGTCGACACCGTTCGACGCGACCTGGTGTCAAAAACGCGCTTTGAAGAACTCCTTTCTGAGGCGGGTATCGACAATGACACGCGGGTCGTCCTCTACGGGGACAACAACAACTGGTTCGCGGCCTGGGGTGCCTGGGTATTCGACCAGTTCGGTCATGAACAGGTCAGTATTCTGGACGGCGGTCGCAAGAAGTGGGAGTTGGAGCGCCGGCCGTTGTCGACCGTACCCAGCGCCCATCGACGCACCAGCTATAGCGCGGCCCAGGCCCGCCCGGAACTTCGGGCCCGCCTGGTCGATGTCCTGGCGGTTGTCGAAGGCGAAAGGGAAGCCGACTTGATCGATATACGCTCTGCCGACGAGTTCAGCGGACGGGTGATCGCCCCTGCCGGCGTCCAGGAGCTGGCCGTGCGCGCCGGCCATATTCCCGGGGCGGTCAACGTTCCCTGGCACAAGGCGGTCAATGAAGCCGACGGTACCTTTCGCTCGGCTGATGAGCTCAGAGAAATCTACGCTGCTGTCGGCGTCGACGGCTCCCGGCCCATCATCACCTACTGCCGAATCGGCGAACGTTCCAGCCATACCTGGTTTCTGCTCAAGCATATCCTTGGCTACGAGGTGCGCAATTACGATGGCTCCTGGACCGAGTACGGCAATGCCGTGGGGGTCCCGATCAATAACCCGGCCGGTCGCATCTGGACCGGAACCTGAACCCTGCAAACGACACCAACGCGTAACGGAGCCCGTGACGGGCTCCGTTTTCATTGACCGCTTCCTACCCTGATCATTTACATGCCGATTGTCCGCCACAGCCTGGCCGTGCTGATCATGTCCAGTCTCGCCTGGGCAGGATTCTTGCTGCATGAGTCCCTGGGTCGCCAGGCTTCCTTCCTGCTCATCGGCGGCGCCGCCTTCGGCTTTGTGCTCCAGCGGGCCCGATTCTGCTTTTTCTGCATGCTTCGCGAGTGGATGGAAGAAGGCCAGGTGCAAGGCGTGCTGGGCATCATCGCCGCACTGGCCACCGGGACCCTGGGTTACCTGGTGTTGTTCGGCGCCTGGGTGCCCGACCCCGGCGCCGGCTTCCTGCCGCCGCGTGCACACATCGGCCCGGTCAGCTGGGTTGTCCTTGCCGGCGGCTTCATCTTTGGCATCGGCATGAGCCTGTCTGGCTCCTGCCTGTCAGCACACTTGTATCGGCTTGGCGAAGGCTCCTGGGTATCGCTGCTGGCGCTGGCTGGCGCAGTCGCGGGTTTCATTGCAGGCTTCATGGTGTGGAATCGGCTCTGGTCAATCACGCTGGCCGAGGCAGAGCCGCTGTGGCTGCCGGCGCAACTGGGTTACGCCGGCGCTGGTGGCGTGCAACTGGCCGCGCTGGCCGGACTGGCTGCCTGGCTGATGATTCGCTCAGGCGGCGGTTCGACCTCGGCCGAACCGGTCGGCGTCAAAAGCCTCGGCGATCTGTGGAGCAGCGTCATGGTCAGGCGCTGGCCGGGCTGGGTGGGTGGTAGCGCGGTCGGCCTGATCGGCACCGCACTGTACCTGCGCGCCGATCCGCTCGGAGTCACCGCCGAACTATCGCGTCACTCGCGCGATCTCGGCTCGGCCCTTGGCTTGTCGCCGGCGCGACTGGAAGGGCTGGATCGGCTGGCCGGCTGCATAGTTGCCGAAACCAGCCAACTGATTGGCAACAATGGCATTTTCGTACTGGCCATGGTGGCTGCGGCATTGGCGGCAGCCCTGTTCGCAGGCCAATTCCGAATCGAGAGGAAGCCGCCTCGCACCCTGGTCTCGGCCCTGATCGGCGGGGTGTTCCTGGGCTTCGGTTCGATGATTGCCCTGGGCTGCAGCATCGGCACGCTGCTATCCGGCATATCCGCACTGGCCTGGTCAGGCTGGCTTTTCGCCCTGGCCATGGTTGCCGGCATCTGGATCAGCCTGCCCTTGCGACGTCGTATTCTAGGCTGACAGGTCCAGTCACAGCGCCGAGCCTGCGGAACCTGCGGCCTGGCAGCGGTCAAACAGCCGTCCACTCTTCTTAGCGAGCTTTCCATCCATGCGTCATTTTCCCGTCCAGGCCGGTTTGCTGCTGGTCTGTGTTTCACTCGGAGCCTGCACCTGGGTCAAACCCGAGCCGGATGCTGCCGGGATTGAACTGCGCCAAGCCAATGCGGTAGGCGACTGCCAGCGGCTGGGCCAGACCACGACCTCGGTGCGCGATCGGGTCGCTGCAATTCAACGCAGCCCCGGGCGGGTTGAAGAGGAACTGGAAACGCTGGCCCGTAACAGTGCCGTCGATCTCGGTGGCAACGTGATCGTTGCCGATGGCCCGGTTCGAGACGGTCAAAGGCGGTTCCTGATCTATCGCTGTCCGGGTCAAGGCGCGCGTTAATGCCCGGCCGGCACCCGCGAGCACATCGAACCCATGCAACCTTGACAGGAACGCGGTAAGCTGCCCGATCAATTTTTAGTCAAGGGGAGCTCGTCCTTGCGATCAATTTGTATCTTTTTCCTGCTTGGGCTGCTTTCGCCAGCCCTGGCCGGCGAGTTGCGCCAGCCCGTCCCAGGAGTTCATGCGCTGGTGGATGTGCGCATCGTCACGGCCCCGGGCCAGGTCATCGAATCGGGCACCGTGGTAATCCGCGACGGCATCATCGAGGCCGTCGGAGCCAATGTGCAGCCTCCGGTCGACGCTCGAATCCATCGGTTCGAGCGCTCGGAGGGACAGGATCCGATCACTATCTTTCCGGGGTTGATTGAACCCTACCTGCTGCTCGAATCAGGCGAGAACGACGATACTGACAGCCCTGCCGGACGCCACCAGTTGATTCAGCCCGACCGCCGCATCCGCGCCCGCGACTGGCCGGAAGACCAGGTCAGCGCGCTGCGCCGGGCAGGCTTTACCACGGCGTTGATGGCCACCGACAGCGGCATTATGCGCGGGCATGGGCTCGTTGCCAATCTCGGCGAAGGGAGCCTGAACCGCAATCTGCTTGAACCATCCTTTGGGCAATTCTTCAGCCTGGCCGGGCGCGCCGAAGGACGTCAATTCCCCGGTTCATTGATGGGCGCTGTCGCCCTGTTTCGTCAGAACCTGGATGATGCCCGGTGGCAGGCAGCGGCTCGGGCTGCCTGGGCCAGTAACCCGGCCCAACCGCGCCCCGAGTGGCTGGAAGGCCTGGATGACCTGGCCCCGGTACTGGCCGGGCGCACCCCCATGATCTTTGAATCATCGGACCTGCTTGACACGCTCAGAATCCTGGAGCTGATCAGCGACGACCAGATTGCCCTGACCGTGGTCGGCCACGGTGAAGAATACAAGCGGCTGGCCGCGCTCGAACAGCGACCTGTCCGCCACATCCTGCCGCTGGCCTTCCCCGAGCCGCCCGACGTCAAGGACGAAGATGATCGCAACGTCTCGCTGGAGGCCCTGCGGCACTGGCACCGGGCACCTGAAAATCCCGGGCTTATGGCCGAAGCCGGTATTCCGCTGATGCTGACCACTCACGGACTGGGCCAGCCGGGCGAGATCTTCAAGCACCTGGTCCAGGCCATCGACCGGGGATGGTCGCCCGACCAGGCACTGGCCGCGTTGACGACCGACCCTGCTGCCTGGCTTGGCCTGTCCGATCGCGCCGGCAGGATTCGCCCCGGCTACATGGCCAACCTGGTCGTGGTCGAAGGGGAGCTGTTCAGCGACAGCCCGAGCATCAACGAGGTCTGGGTCGACGGCAGGCGCCATGTCCTGGCCGCCCTGCAGCCGCCCGGCGTCGATCCAGCCGGCACCTGGGCCTTGACCCTGGGCCTGGGTGGTATGGGCGATGTCGAGGCCACGCTGGTCTTGACCGGACCGCCTACCAACATGGAGGGCTTTCTTACCGTCATGGGCAACGAAACGCCCTTGAACGAAGTTCGGGTCAGCGGAGAAAGAATCGTGGCTTCCATCGACGCCTCGCGCTTCGGCGGCTCCGGCAGTATTTCCATTCGTCTCGACATTGACGGCGAGCGCGCGCGTGGCAACGGCAGTGGCCCGTTTGGAGAGTTCACCATACGGGGCCGTCGCACCGGTGGTCCCGATGACGAGGTGTCGCCATGATTCGACATAGCTTTTTCGTGGGCGCGATGATGGCCACCGGCCTGGCCTTCGCCGATGCGTCCTGGGTTCCCGACATCGAAGCCTGGAACAGTCCGCAACCGGCCCGCCCCGACAGCGTCATCTTCCGCAATGCCACGATCTGGACCGGCACGGATGAGGGCGTGATCGAGAACGCCGACCTGGTGATCCGCCAGGGCCGCATCAGCGCGCTCGGAACCGATCTGAACGTACCCCGCGGTGCCCTGGAAATCGACGCCAGCGGCATGCATCTGACGCCAGGCATCATTGACGCGCATTCCCACGCCGCCATCATCGGCGGCGTCAACGAAGCCTCGCGGATCAGCACCGCCGATGTCCGCATCCGTGACGTGATCGACTCGGAGTCGATCAATATCTATCGACAGCTGGCCGGCGGCGTGACCACCATCAATCTGCTGCATGGCTCGGCCAATGCCATTGGCGGCCAGATGTCGGTCATCAAGATGCGCTGGGGAGCGAGCCCGGCTGAGCTGGTCTTCGATGCCGCACCCGAAGGCATCAAGTTCGCGCTTGGAGAAAATCCCAAGCAGAGCAACTGGCGCGCCGAGCAGCCACGCTACCCGCAGACCCGGCACGGTGTCGAGCAGGTCATCCGTGAAAAGTTTCAACAGGCCGAAGACTACCGACGCGCTTTCGACGACATGCCGCGCGGACGTGCTGCGCGAGACCGGGTCCCGCCGCGACCCAACCATGAGCTCCAGGCGATCGCGGAAATCCTTGCCGGTGGGCGCGACATTCATTCGCATGCCTACCGTGCCGACGAAATGCTGGCCCTGATGCGGGTCGCCGAGCAATTCGGCTTCGTGATCAAGACCTTTCAGCACGTGCTTGAAGGCTACAAGATCGCGCCCCAGATGGCCGCGCATGGGGCCGGTGGCTCGACCTTTATCGACTGGTGGGCCTTCAAGTACGAAGCCATCGACGGCATCGGTTACAACCCGGCCCTGATGCACCAGGCCGGCGTTCTGACCGGTCTGCATTCCGACAACCCGGAGCTGGCCCGACGCATGAACCTTGAGGCGGCCAAGGCGGTGCGCTACGGCCAGGTCGACCCACATGATGCGCTGAAGATGATTACCGCCTGGCCGGCTGACCAGCTCGGCATTGGCGAGCGCACCGGTCGCCTGGCAACCGGCATGGATGCCGATGTCGTGCTCTGGACCGGCCATCCGCTGTCGGTGCAATCGCGCGTCGAACAAACCTGGGTGGACGGACGTCGCTATTTTGATCGTGACGCCGACCAGCGCATGCGCGAGCGGCTGGCCGCCGAGCGCGCCGAGTTGATCGCGCTGGTGCTGGCCGACGACGACAACAACGGCAATGACAACAATCAGGACAGCCCCGAACCAACCTCACCCGAGCGGCGGCGAGTGCACAGTTTTGCCGCCCATCTGACCGGCTACCGGGCCTCGGAACTGGACCACGACGAGTACTGCATTTTCCATGACCACTGAATTCATCGCGAAGACGGCATCCGCCCTGTTCCTGTCAGCCCTGCTGACTGTCCCGGCCAGCGCTGAACTGACCGCACTGATCGGGGCCACCGTGCACCCGGTCAGCCAGGCCCCGATCGAAAACGGCATCGTTCTCATCGAGAATGGCCGCATTCAGGCCGTCGGCGAAAACCTGGAGATTCCAGTCCAGGCCCGTCGCATTGAACTCGACGGCCTGCATCTGTATCCGGGCTTTGTACACCCTGGCACCCAGCTCGGCCTGACCGAGATCAGCAGCGTCGCCGGCACCGTCGACACCTCGGAGATGGGCAACATCAATGCCGCTGTGCGCGCAGAAGTCGCGGTCAACCACGATTCGGAGCTGTTGCCAACCACGATTGCAGGCGGCGTACTGAGCGCCCATATCGTGCCGGGCGGCGGGCTGATTCGGGGCCATTCGGCAATGATGCGGCTAGACGGCTGGAGCTGGGAAGACATGGTACTGGCTGCTCCCGTCGCCATGCACCTGGCCTTTCCCCCCGGCGCAGTCGAGGACGATGAAAACGAGGATCTGAAACTGATCGAACAAACCCTCGACCAGGCGCGCCACTGGCACCAGGCCAACGGCGCGGCCGCAGCTGGCACCGGCAGCCGTCCACCCCGTAATGATCAACTCGAAGCGCTGGGTCCATTGCTGACCGGCGCGGTCGCACTGGTTATCCACGCCAATCGCCATGATGTCATGACGGCTGCCCTGGACTGGGCCCAGGGGCAAGGGTTCGAGCGCCTGGTGCTATCGGCCAATGCCGACGTCCAGTACATCGCCGAGCGCCTGGCGGCCGATGACATTCCGGTCATCCTGCGTGGGATCTACACCCTGCCGACACGGCGCTGGGAGGCCTACGATATGGCCTTTGTGGCACCAGCCCGTCTGCACCAGGCCGGTGTGCGATTTGCCATCAGTGACTCCGGTGGCGGCATGGAAGTTGCCAACGCGCGCAATCTGCCGTTCCAGGCCGGTAGCGCCATCGCCCACGGCCTGCCTGCCGAGGCAGCGCTGAAGAGCGTGACCCTGTGGCCGGCCCAGATCCTGGGGCTGGGAGAGGAACTCGGTTCGATCGAAGTGGGCAAACGGGCCAGCCTGTTTGCTGCCACCGGTGATCCACTCGAACCCATGTCACGCATCGAACGCGTCTGGATCGACGGTGCCGAGTACGACCTGGGTCGGGATCGCGGCCGCCGACTCTACGAACGCTACCGCGACCGCAATGCCGCCGTCCAGGAAACCAACCACTAGCCCGAACGTTTCATGAATTTTTCGGCTAGATTAATGGGGTAACAATCAGCCGGCGCACAAGTGTCTATTGGGCCATGCGACGCCATAGCCAGCCGGCCAACAAGGGATCCAGGCGGGCCATGACCCAGTAGCAGAAGCGCTGGCGAAGGCGGTCGAACAACGAGCGCGATCGGCGCCAGGTTTGCTGGTCGATGCGACGGGCATGGACAAGCAAGCCATCGAAGTGCTGATCGGCCCAGGCAACAGCATCGTCGTCGCTTAAGCGGACCATCAGCTCGTAGTCGATATGCAGGCTGCGGGTATTGAAATTGGCCGACCCCACCAGCACGCTGCGGTCGCTGATCACCAGTTTCGCGTGCAGCACCTGGGGCAGGTATTCGTGGATTTCCACCCCGGCGCGAAGCAGTCTTGAATACAGGGCGCGGGAGGCATGCCAGGCCAGCGCAACATCGCTCTTGCCTGGCAGCAACAGCTGAACTCGCCCTCCCGCCCGAGCCAGCTTCATCAAGCGCCTTCGCAGTGGCCAAGGAGGCAAGAAATAGGGACTGATCACCCGTATGCTTTCCGCCTTTGCCAGGTCCGAGTAAAGGCGCTCCTTGAGCGGATTGTGGCCTGCGCCGGGCCCGCCAAGCAAAAGCTGCTGGGAATGAAATCCCGCTTGCCGACGCTCGCCAGAGCGGCGCAGTCGGGCAAAACGGCGTGGACCCTGGTCGGCAAACACGAACAAGCGATCAAAAGCCCGGCCCAGCTCTTCAGCGACCACGCCACGCACCACCAGGCCGAGCTCGCACCAGCCGTGCTCAACCCCGTCGCCGGCATATTCCTGGCCGATATTGAAGCCTCCGATCACCGCCACTTGCCGATCGCAGACCAGGGCCTTGCGATGGTTGCGGTAAGACAGTCGAAACGGGTGAATCGGATTGAAACGTCGAACCAGGCCACCCTGCTCGACCAGGTTTTCGATCGCAGCCTCGGACAGGGAAAAAGCCCCCAGGGCATCGATCAGCAGGCGCACCCGCACGCCCCTGCTGCAGGCCGCTTCCAGCGCCACCAGGATGGTCCTGCCGATGTCGTCGTCGCGGAATATGTAGGTCTGAAGCTGGATGCTGTGTTTCGCAGCAGCAATGGCTGTCATCATGGCGTCGATACCCGCAGCCCCGCTAGGCAGCCATCGACGGTGATCGCTCACTGCTTCAGGCCGCAAAAGCGCAGGATGGTAATGACCAGGGTGCGGGTGACGGCGAGAAGATCGTCCATCGGGACATACTCATCCGGGGCATGGGCGAGACGCACGTCTCCTGGACCGAACAACACGGTTGGCGTCTGTCCCTGGTTGACCAGCAGGTGCATATCGGCCCCGTAGGGCATGCCGCGAACCACGGCGGTCTTGCCGCTGGCTGCCTGCCAGGCCGCCGTCAGCTGGGCCACGATAGGGTCATCGACCGGGATGGCGGCCGGCATGAAGCAAGCCCCCCACCACTCCACCTGCGGTGGATTGCGGCGCAACCAGGGGTCCGTTGCCGCCAGCCTGGCGACAGCCTGTTCCAGCTCTGCGCGCGCCTGCTCGGGATCTTCGTCAATACCCACGCCATAGCGCCCTTCGAGAACCAGCGTTTCGGCCACGGTCGAGGCCCATATGCCGGCCCGGATCTTGCCCACGCAGATGGCGTAAGGGATCTCGTAGTCGGCAAACAGCGGATGGCGCAGTCGCTCGTTTCGCGCTTGCTCCAGCGCTCGCAGGGCGCGGTGAATCCGATCGAAATAGTCGAGCGGATCCACGCCCTCGCTGCGCAATGCGCCATGCGCCGCCAGTCCCGGTACCGTGATCCGAAAACTCAGGGCACCACCCTGGGCGGGCGCGACGGCCAGCTCGGTCGGTTCGAGCACAATGGCGGCATCGGCGCGATGACCGCGCACAACAGCAGCAAGGGTGCCGGCACCGCCATCTTCTTCGCCCACCACGGGCTGGATCATGACCTCGCCGGCCAGCTCAAGGCCGGCATCCATGATCGCGCGCACCGCATGGATGGCGCAGCACAGCCCGCCCTTCATGTCGACTGTCCCGCGGCCGTAAACCCGGCCATCGCGGATCGTGGCCTGGAACGGGGGAACGCTCCAGCGCTCGATCTCGCCGGGCGGCACCACGTCGACATGACCGTTCAGAATCAGCGTTCGACCCTGGCCGGCGCCCCAGCGACCGAGCACGCCGACCGCCTGCTCCCGCTCGATCTCCACCCGGTAGGCTGGATGTGCGCGCAAGGCGTCCAGATCGATATCCCAGACGTCGGTGCGCATCCCCATGCCATCCAGCATGCCCGACATGTGATGCTGGATCGCCACTTCCCGGCCGTGATCGCTTTCAAAGGCGACCAGGTCGGACAAGGTCGCCACCAGGGCATCCATGTCAATGCGATCCAGCGCAGACTGTTCCTGCGAGCTGATCATGGCAACGATCCGATCGCCTGCCCCAGATCCTCGATCAGGTCGGTCGCCGCCTCGATGCCCACCGAATAGCGCAGCAGGCCCTCGGGTATGCCGGCCCTGGCCCGCTCTTCGGCACTGAGTTCTACGTGGCTGGTTGTCGATGGCGGTCCGGCCAGGGTCCCCACCGAACCGAGGCTGGCGGCGCGATGGGCCAGCCTCAGGCGCGACAACACTTGGGCCATGGCCTCGTATCCGCCGGCCAGGGCAAAGCTGAGCACGCCGCCGAAACCCTTCATCTGCGACCGGGCGATGGCATGACCCGGGTGAGCGGGCAATCCGGGGTAGTAAACAGCGGCCACGGCCGGATGGTCAGCCAGATACTCGGCCACGGCCTGGGCATTGCCATTTTGTCGTTCGACGCGCAGCGCCAGGGTTCTGACCCCGCGAGCCAGCAAGAAAGCCGACATCGGATCGAGGGAGGCACCATTGATCTCGCGAAAGTGAAACAATTCGTCAATCAGCGCCGCAGGCCCGCAAACGACCCCGCCCATGGCGTCGGAGTGGCCACCCAGAAACTTGGTTGCACTGTGCAAGACGAGGTCGGCCCCCAGCGCAAGCGGCTGCTGGTTGACCGGGGTGGCAAAGGTGTTGTCGACCACCACCAGGGCGCCTGCCGCGTGGGCCGCGCGGGTCAGGCGCTTGATATCGAGCACCTTGAGCGTCGGGTTGGTCGGTGTTTCCAGGTAGAGCATGCGGCAGCCGCGAGCCAGTTCGGCCTCGATGGCCTCGTGGTCCCCGGTATCACACAGTACCGCCTCGATACCGAAACGCGGCAGAAACTCGATGAACAACTTGTTGGTTCCGCCGTAGGTATCACGAATCGAGACAACCCGATCGCCGGGTGAGAGAAAGCAGAACAAGGTGTTGGAAATGGCTGCCATGCCCGTGGCAAACGAAGTCGCTGCTTCAGCGCCCTCCAGGACGGCAAGCTTGTTTTCAAAGACCGCCACCCCGGGATTGGTATTGCGCGAGTAAATGTGTCCATCCTGCTCGCCCAGGGCCACCGCCCGCCACGTCTCGAGATCATCGTAAGCGTAGGTGACGCCGTGAAATACCGGCATGACCGTAGCCCCATGCGGGGACCGTTCCGGCTCACCGGCCCAGACTGCAGCAGTCGACAGCTCGGTGTCGGTCAGTTTCGATGTGTTGGCGGACTGTTCGCGCGCCATGGCCTGGCTCCCATGCAAAAAACGCAAGCATGACAAGCGCAAGAGAAAATGACAAGCCGGTCTACCACACATGGCATGCCTGGACCAAGGTGCACTGGTTCGCTCACGGTCAATCTGCTAGGCTCTGGTTGTGCGTCGCACAATCCCTTTCCTGGAGAAACTCAATGCTCTACCAGATCTACGAATTCCAGCGCTCCCTGCTCAGCCCCTTGAGCCTGTGGGCAGAGGCCAGCGCCCGTGTCTTTTCGGCGCCGGGCAGCGCCTTCTCCAGGCTGCCGGGTGCCGAGCGGGTCGCGGCCGGCTACGAGCTGCTGCATCGCCTCGGCAAGGACTATCAGAAGCCACAGTTCGGCATCAGCAGCGTTCAGGCCCACGGTCATGATGTGCCGGTGGTCGAGCTCGAAGCGATGAATCTGCCGTTCTGCCGCCTGCTGCGCATGAAGCGCTATACCGACGACCCGGCCACTATTGACGATCTGCGTGACGATCCACCGGTTCTGGTGGTCGCACCGTTATCCGGCCACCACGCGACCTTGTTGCGCGACACTGTGCGTACCTTGCTGGCCGATCACAAGGTTTATGTTACCGACTGGATCGATGCGCGCATGGTGCCACTGGAAGCCGGTCCCTTCCACCTCGCCGATTACGTTGACTACATTCGCCGCTTCATGCACCACATCGGCGTCGAAACCCTGCACGTCATGGCCGTTTGCCAACCCGTGGTTCCGGTGCTGGCCGCGGTGTCGCTGATGGCCAGCGCCGGCGAGCCGACGCCGCGCAGCCTGGTGCTGATGGGCGGGCCGGTGGACGCGCGCAAGAGCCCAACCGGGGTCAACAACCTGGCCGAGGAAAAGTCCATGAGCTGGTTCCGGGCCAACCTGATTCACCCCGTGCCGGTGCATTTTCCTGGCGCCGGGCGGCGAGTCTATCCGGGGTTCATGCAGCACGGTGGATTCATGGCCATGAACCCGCGCCGCCATGTCTCTTCGCACTGGGATTTCTACAAGCAGCTGCTGGCCGGCGACCTTGACGATGCCGAAGCGCACCGGCGCTTCTACGATGAATACAACGCGGTACTGGACATGCCGGCCGAGTACTACCTCGATACCGTCGATATCGTGTTCAAGCGTCACCTGCTGCCGCAGGGCGAATGGGAGATCGATGGCCAGCTCGTTGACCCATCAGCGATCAAGAAGACCCGCTTGCTGACCATCGAAGGGGAGCTTGACGATATTGCCGGTCTCGGCCAGACTCGGGCCGCCCACGAGCTTTGCGCCGGCCTGCCCAAGTCCAGACGGCAGCATATGGAAGTTGAAAGTGCTGGGCATTACGGCATCTTCAGCGGCCGGCGCTGGCGCAGCCAGGTTTACCCCGAGGTGCGCGCATTCATTCGACAGGCACGTGATAACGTGACCTGAAACTAGCGCTTTTTGAGCACACCATGCTGACCCTGAACGAAATACTGATCGGCCTGGCCTTCAGCCTGCCGTTTCTGCTACTGCCGATCTTTATCGCCTTCTGGCGCGGTCATCCGTACAAGGTCCGGCTTGCATTGCTCAACATTCTCGGACTGCCCCTGTTTGGCATCGGTTGGGTGCTTGCCCTGATCTGGGCTGTTACGGTCCCCGAATCAGCGGGCACTGAAGCTCAGCGCCGCCCTGAACCGAAAAACATCAGGTAAACCAGGCGCGCATTTTCCGCGCTGTCACCGAAGGCGCGTCCAGCCGTGTGCCACAGCCACGGACGCAACAGGATCAGACGGTTGAAACGCATCGGGACTTCCATGATCTTTTCCCAGGCATCGTCGTTGTTGGTGTCTTTCTTGACGATGTCCCGATACATGGCTTCCTGGCTGTCATAACCCAGGGCCTGCAATTCCTGGTCGTTGACCGGGGCACGATCGGTGTTGGTCCGCTTGTGGCGAAAGAATTCTGTCCCGCCCTGGCAATCTTCCGGGCGGCTCAGGTAGAGAATGCCTGACCAGTGGGCACGGTCGATATGCACCTTGGCACGGCCGGTATCGGCGGCCCTGGTCAAGCGAAACTTGGCGTGAGACTCCGGCGGCGGCATCGGCACCAACGGCTCGCCGACCAGTCGCGAAACGATGTCTTCCAGTCCTTCAATATTGATGCGCTCGACCGAGTTGCGGCCGGGAAAGTTGCCCTGAACGTCCGGATAACTGAGCTTCAACCCAGCTTCGCGCAGTTGCTCGGCGTTGTTGAGAAAATCGTCGACAATCAGTAGGGAGGTATACATGGACCCGATTATAGCGAGGCTACGGCGGATCTTGGGTAGCTTGGGCGACGTGGAACGGGCCATGG
>SLQY01000094.1 GCA_007131235.1 Wenzhouxiangella sp. | reverse complement strand
AGCTTGTCCTGCCACTCTTCCAGCAGCGGCAGCAGGTGCCCGGCATAGCGATCCTGGTGCAGGGCGCTGATGCCGTAGGACTCGATCAGGACGAGGTAGACATCCCGGCCGGCCAGGCCGGGCAGGGCGCGAGCGCGGAATTCAGGATCCTGCCTGGCATCCTCCAGGGCCTGGTGGGTGGCCAGCGTGTCGCGCAGCTCGCCGCTCTGCTGCCGGCTCTGGAAGACCAGCTGCGATTCCACGCCCAGCGTTTTGAGTCCGGGCCAGGGCAGGCAGAGCAGCACGGTTATCGCTGCCAGAAACGCCAAGGCCGTTCGCGCGCGCCGCTGCGTCTGGGGGCTCAATAACCACCAACACAGCCAGCCTACCGCCAGCGCAGCCAGGGCGACCAGTACTGAAGCCAGCACGGCAGCGAACCGTCCCATGCTGCCGTCGATAAGATGAAATCCGGCAGCGAGCATCAGGATGTCCAGCCAGGCATTCAAGGGCCGGCTGAGCACCGACTGCAGCAGACCGTCGAACAGTCCGGCAATGATCACCAGGGCGAGGACGGCCGCCAGTAGGATGCGCAGCAGGCCGGCGCCCGCGTGCCGACCCAGCAGTGCCACGAGCGCAGGTACCGCCCAGGCCTCGGGAGATAGCCACAGGCTGATCAAGCCCTCACGCCACCAGGCCGGCAGCACCAGCAGGGCGTTCAGCAACAGCCCGGCCAGCAGCACGCGTTTCAGGGAATGATCTGCGGAGTTCACGGCAGCGGTGCACAATTCAAGATATGAACACCATGACACAACAAATGTGGCTGGTGCCGTGAATACCGGTGCGAAATCGGTTCAACCAGGGCGCTGGCGCCGTCTTTCCGGGCTGCTGCGATCGCTGTGGATCTACCGTCGCCCTGGTCGCCTGGCCGGGCTGAAGCGCCTGTACCGGCCGCTGGTGCCGGATGGTGGGCTGGTATTCGATATCGGCGCGCATCTTGGTGATCGCACTCGGGCGTTTCGCGCCCTGGGCGCGCGCGTGGTCGCCCTGGAGCCGCAGCCTGAATTGATACAGTGGCTGGAGCGCTTTCATGGCCGCGATACAGGCGTCACCCTTCTCCGTCTGGCTGTGGGTGCGCGGCCGGGGCACGCCAGGCTTAGAGTCGATCCGGCCAACCCCTCGGTGGCGACCCTGTCCGATGACTGGATCAAGCAGATCCGTGAGCGCAACACCGGCTTTGCCCGGGTTGACTGGGATGGCGTCATCGAGGTGGAGCTGACAACGCTGGATGCGCTGATCGAGCGCTACGGACGGCCGGACTTCTGCAAGATCGACGTCGAGGGTTTCGAGGTCCAGGTCCTGGCCGGTCTAAGCCGACCCCTGCCGGCGCTGTCAGTGGAATTCGTCGCCGGCACGCTCGAGCGAACCCGGGCCTGCATCCAGGGGCTCGAGGAGTTGGCCGACTACCGCTACAACGCGGTTCGCGGCGAGCAGCGCAAGATGCTCTGGCCAGACTGGCGCCCGGCTGATGCGGTGAAGGACTGGCTGGCGGCCGGCGCCGACGGTATCGCTTCCGGTGACCTCTATGCCCGCCGCGCTACACTGGACCCATGATCAGCTACTGGCAGGATCTGACTTCCACCGAACTCGCCGAGCAGGTGCATGAGCGCCTGGTCGCGGTCATGGTGCTCGGTGCCATCGAACAACATGGCCCGCATCTGCCGCTGTCCACCGACCTGGATATCGGTCGGGGATTGCTGGCCGCGGCCCTGGCCAGCCTGGCAGACGATGTGGATATGATCGTGCTGCCGCCGTTGGCGATCTCTGCCAGCGACGAGCATTTGTCGTTCCCCGGCAGCCTGAGTATCAGTGCCGAGATTGCTGCCCGCCAGGTAATCGCCAGCGCCGAAGGCCTGGGACGGGTGGGCATACAGCGCCTGGTGCTGCTCAACAGCCACGGCGGCAATATCGGCTGGATGGAGCAGGCCGCCCTGGACATCCGCCGCCGCCTGGGCCTGCTGGTGGTCAAGGCCAACTACATGCAAATGCCGCCGCCGGCCGCGGTTCTGCCCGCCCGCGAACTTGCCTCGGGCCTGCACGGTGGCCAGGCCGAAACCGCGATGATGCTGCACCTGCACCCCGACAAGGTCAGGCGCGACCGGCTGGGCGATTTCCCGTCCAGTGCCGATCCCGACAGCTTGCTAGGCCCCACCGGCCCGGCCAGCTACGGCTGGCTGGCCGAGGATCTAAACAGCGAAGGCGTAACCGGCAACGCCGCCGCAGCCACCCCCGAGCAGGGCAAACTGCTGGTGGATCATTACGCCACCCTGCTCGCCCGCGTATTCACCGAAGCCGCTGCATTCAACAAGAATTGGAGCCAGAGATAGAAGGAGTGGTTCGGTGTTCAGCGCTCGGGCTTCGTTTGAATTGGGAGCCCAGCGCCAATATGGTTTGTTTTATCGGTGAGAAAGCAGAGGAGCAGTTTTTCCGCTACCCTCTTTCCTCTCTCCTCTCCCCGCACCGCACCCCAACATCTCATCCAGCAGATGCCCCGAGCGATTGGCCTTAGCGCTCAGATAGCGCCGATTCTGCGCCGTTACCTGGCCGTACAAACCCTCACGACTGACCACTTCAATGCCGCCATCGGCCAGCGCTTTCATCTTGGTCGGATTATTGGTCAGCAGGCGCACCCGGCTGATGTTGAGCTCGGCCAGCATGTCCACGGCTACGCCGTAGCGGCGCTCGTCTTCGCCAAAGCCCAGCACCTGGTCGGCATCGACCGTGTCATGGCCCTGGTCCTGCAGGGCATAGGCGCGCAGCTTGTTGGCCAGGCCGATGCCGCGGCCTTCCTGGGCCAGGTAGAGCAGCACGCCGCCGCCGAGGCTGGTGATGGTGGCGACGCCGTTGCGCAGCTGCTCGCCGCAGTCGCATCTCAAACTGCCGAACAGATCCCCGGTCAGACAGGCCGAGTGCAGGCGTAGCGGCACTGCATCGTTCCAGGTGTCGCGCTGACCAATGCAGATGGCGACGTGCTCGCGCAAGCCATCGGCCTCGCGAAACAGGATGAAGCGGGTCTGAGCGGCTTCGGCGAGCGGGATGTCGGCTTCGCTGACCCGCCGCACCAGGCCGGCGCTGAGCTCGAAACAGCGCAGCGCATCGACTGCGGCAACCCGCAGAAACTGACCCTGGGACACGGCCGCGTCCAGTTGCTCGAGCCGGGAATTGTCAACGCGCACCGTCAGTGCCGCCGGCACCAGCAAGGCGCGGCGCATCAGCGCCAGCGCGCCCCGTTCAGCGGCCCCGGCCGGGCGGGGAGAGTCGAACCGCCGGTCCGGGGCCGCACCGTCTTCGCTTGCCAGCCTGTAGAGTTCATCGGGCGAGGGCAGCGCTGTGCCGGTCAGCGGCAGGCAGGCCGCTTCAGCCCGGAAGTGGTGACCTAGCGCTGCCAGCCGGTGACGGGTCAGTACCAGCGCGGCCTGGTCGGCACCCTGATCGAGCCAGCCTGACCAGTCATCACTGCCGATGGCTTCCAGCGGCCAGACCAGCACCGGTGTCTCGTGCTCATTGGCAGACTGGATCACTACCGGCATGCCGCGTCGCAGGTCGAAAACCGCTCGTTCAATCTGGTGCATCGTGTTCATAAATCCCGATTCGATACCTCTATCCTACGCAATGGCCGTGATGCCGGGCGCGAAACCCATTCTAAGCTGGAGCAAGAACGAAAACTTCTGGAACCACCGAAGACACCGAAAGCACCGAAAAGTGCAGGTTCTCTTCGCCCTACCGATTCCTTCTTCCCGTCTTCAATTCCACCTCCACCAAAAGCTCTTCTCCCAGCCGATAACACCGCATCGGCGGTCGTCTTGCCTCCGCCAGCCGGTCAATGTCCGGCAGCGTCAGCCCGGCGGGGCCGGAACCGATCAGCAGCGGAGCGATCAGCAGGTGGAGTCGGTCCAGCGCGTTGGCGTGGACGAAGCGGGAAACGGTGATGGCGCCGCCTTCGATGAGCAGGCGCTTCAGGCTGCGCTGATTCAGAGCCTCGACCACTGCATGCGGAGAAAAGCCTTGGCGCCCGGTCTCCAACCGAACCAGCTCGACATGCGCCGGCAGCGCGCGCGGAGGCGGGGCGTTTTCGTCAATCACCCAGAGCAGCGCCGGGCCGGTGTCGAACAAGGGGCCGGTCTGCGGCACGCGGGCGTTCGGGTCCAGCAGCACGCGCACCGGGTCT
>SLQY01000093.1 GCA_007131235.1 Wenzhouxiangella sp. | reverse complement strand
GAAGCCAACGAGTCCTCGTAAACCCGGGCCAACGCTTCCAGGCCGGCCTGGTCATCGGCATCGAAACGCGACGCGCTCGGGCTGTCGATATCCAGCACGCCGATGACCTGGTCGTGGACGATCAAGGGCACCACGATTTCGGATCGCGAAGCCGGATCACAGGCGATATGCCCTTCGAAGGCGTGCACATCGGCCACGCGCTGGGTGCGCCGGGTAGCGGCGGCCGTACCGCATACGCCGCGCCCCATGGCAATGCGCACGCAGGCCGGCTGACCCTGGAACGGACCAACCACCAACTCGTCACCTTCGAGGAAGTAGAAGCCGGCCCAATTGATGTCGTCGAGATTGTTGAACACCAGCGCGACAAGATTGGCCGCGTTGGCGATCCGATGATGCTCTCCGGCCAGCAGGCCGCGGGCTTGCTGAACCAGGTCCTGGTAGATCGGGCTGAGCTGAATCATGCGATGCTTCTGATTGTGAAAAGATCAACTGGCCTGTGAGCTTACACGATCCGACGTGGTCGGTTCGGTACGACGAAAGACCAGGATACGGTTGTTGGCCGGCAGCTCGATATCGGCGTCCAGCCGCAGCCCGGCTGCTTCCGCCAGCCGTTCCAGGTCACGGGTATCGCGAATGCCCATTGTCGGATCACGGTCACGCAGCGACAGGTCGAACTGTCGATTGCTGGCGGCTGAGTGGACACCGTCATCCATGAACGGGCCGTAGCAGACCAGGCAACCATCATCGACCAGCACCTCGCCTGCGCCGGCAAACAGGGCCGGTGCCAGGCTGAACGGCATGATATGCAGGGTGTTGGCGGTATAAACCGCCTCGAAGGGTCCGGCCGGCCATGGTCCATGGGCCACATCCAGCGGCTGCGGCTCAGCCAGCCGGCCCGCGGCCTCCCGGGCAAAGCGGGCGGCCAGACCGGCCAGGTTGGCGGGCACGTCGGTGGCCAGCCAGTTCAGGCCGGGCATGCACTCGGTAAAGTGAACGGCGTGCTGCCCCGTGCCGGCACCAACCTCGAGCACACGGGCACGCGCTGGCAAAAGCTGCTTGAGCACGTCGGCAATCGGGCCCTTGTTGCGCTCACAGGCCGGCGAGAAAGGCAGCTCGTTCATGCCTGGCCGACCTGGTCGACAAGGCGCTCGCGCAGCTCGACAAAACCCGCCTCGAGCGCGTCGCGCAAACGATGTCTACCCGCCTCGACATGGCATTGACCGGCAACCCAGACCTGGTCAACCATACCCGGCTGTTCAGCCATGATCCAGGTGTCGAGCATGGCGTCCGAAGGCAGTCCGCGCAGCAACGGATGGTCAGCTGCCAGCACCACCAGGTCGGCTCGCCGCCCCGGCTCGAGCCGGCCGGCAGGTTGATCCAGTGCGCGGGCTCCGTGGCCGGCCGCGTGCTGCCACAGACTACTGCCGATATGCCGGCCGGCTGGGGACACCAGCACGTTGCGCTGATGGCGAATCAGCCGCTGCCCCCACTCCAGCAACCGCAGCTCGCCGGCAGCCGATGTGTGCAGATTGCTGTCGGAGCCAATGGCCATGCAGCCGCCCTGGTCAAGCAGGTCGGCGGCTGGAAACAAGCCGTCGCCCAGGTCGGCCTCGGTGGTCGGACAAAGGCCGACAATGCTGCCCGATGCGGCAATGTGCTTCAGCTCGGCGGCATCGACATGGGTGGCGTGAATCAGGCACCAACGCGAGTCGAGGTCGATGTGCCGGCTCAGCCAGGTGACGGGGCGGCAACCGTGATGTTCAAGACAGGACTGAACCTCGGCTGGCTGCTCGGCGATGTGGATATGGATCGGGCGTCCGGGCAATTCGGGCAACAAGTCGGCCAGCTCCTCGACCGCGACTGCGCGCAGGGAATGTGGCGCCACGCCCACTCGAAGCTGCGGTCGTCCGACGGCCAGGCTGTCTAGTTGGTGAACCAGGCCCAGGTAATCAGCGGCTTCAAGAATGAACGGTGCCTGGCGCTCGGCCACGGCGGCCTTGCCGAAGCCGCCGTAGCGATACCACACCGGCAGCAAGGTCAGCGCGCAACCGACCTGCTCGGCCGCGTTGACCAGGGCAGTGCTGCTGGCCAGGGCATCGGCACCGGCGAGGCGATGGGGATAGTGAAACTCACCCTGGCAGGTGTATCCACCTTCGAGCAGCTCCAGGTAAAGCCAGCTCGCCAGCAGTGCCAGGTCCTGCGGAGACAGCAGGGCGACGGCGGCATACATTTGCTCGCGCCAGGACCAGAAGCTGCCGGCACCCTTCGAGCGCCGTCCGCTCAGGCCCGCCATCAGGCGCTGGTGGGCATGGGAGTGGACATTGACCATGCCCGGAATGACGGGGCCGGGCAATCGAACATCGGCCTGCTCATCATCGCCGAGCACATCGACAATCATGCCTTTGTCATCCAACCCCAGCACCTGGTCTGCCCGCCAGCCCGAGGGCGTCAGCAGCCAGGGGCAATGGATGCGCTTGGGCGTCACCGGGGCCGCCATGCCTGCAGGCATGCAACCAGCCGCTTGAGAAAGGCTACCAGCGGCGCAGCCCGCTCGGCCGACCAGGTTGTGGGATCCGATTCATCCATGTAGCAGGCCTGGGCAATTTCGAGCTGCAGGGCATGAACGCCCTCGCTCGGCTTCCCGTAATGACGGGTGATGTAGCCGCCCTTGAAGCGACCGTTGACCACCCAGCTGAAGTCGTTCTGCTCGGTGAGCAGTTGCGTGACCGCTTGCTCCAGCCCCGGATCACAGCTGCGGCCATCGAAGGTGCCCAGGTTGAGATCCGGTAGCCGGCCCTGGAAAAGTCTTGGCACCCGGCTGGCGATGGAGTGCAGGTCCAGCAACAGCGCGAAACCATGCTGGCGTCGAATATCATCGAGTGCGACTTGCAGCCGGTCATGGTAGGGCTGCCAATACCGACCGCGCCGGCGCTCACGCTCGGCTTCATTCGGTTCGTTACCTGGCCCATACAGAGGTTCACCGGCAAAGGTCTCGGTGGGCACAAGTCCGGTGCCCGCGCCAGGATAAAGCGGCTGATCATCAGCAGGCCGGTTCAGGTCGACCACGTAACGGGAATGGTCGGCGATCACAATGTCGGTTGATTGGCCAGATGCCAGATGGGCCAGGCGATCAACATGCCAGTCGGTATCCGGCAAATCGGACCAGGCCGGTCCGGTTGCCTCGATGTCAGCAGGGACCATGGTGCCGGCATGGGGCACGGAGACCAGCAAACGGACGTCAGGATGGATCATCACGCCAAGGCTGTCGCGTTGTAGTCATGAAAAGGGCCCGGAAGACCGGGCCCTGGAAACTTCAAACTCAGATGACTGAAAACCATCAGTCCTCGAAGCGGACCGCACACACCGCCGGAGAGCCTGACGCCTCGAAACTCACCGTGGCGAAACGCGGCGCCAGGTTGCTGGCAACGCAATCGCCAGACCAGATCGGTGCCGTTCCCTGCGGTGCCTCGAGGACGACTTCCGCCTCCTCGAAATCGGCGGTACAACCCGGCGTCGCGGTATTGTCGGCGTTGCAACCGATTCCGGCCGGTGAGCTGACAACCAGGCTGTCTCCCGGTGCGGCACGGTTGTCGACCACATCAACGATCAGTCGCGAGGCCACATCTTCCAGCGGCGGGCACTGGTTGCCGCCCGGAGACGGCTGGGTAAACAGGCGCAGGTCATTGCCCACGGCAGTGAACAGGCCAACAGGCTCTCCACTTTCGGTCGTGAACTCGCACTGCCCGATTCTCGGGAAGCTGTCATCGTTCAGGCTTTCACCGCAACCGGCCATGCCGATCAGCACCTGGGCCGTGGTCTGGCCACTGGCATTGGTGGTTCCCGGATTGACGGTCAGTTCCAGCGTACCATCCCCGGCCGTACATTCGCCGGACAGGGGTACACCGACAATCGGGTCGCCATCCGGGTTGAGCAGGGTCAGGGTGAGCACGCGCGTGACCAGGTTCAGCGAGTTGTCAAACACGGTGGCCGGATTGACGAGCAGCAGCGCCGAGTTCGGCTCGACCACCTGCACATCAGCGGAGGCCTCGCCCACGCTGAAGGTCACGGTGGCATCGTCACCATCGGGAATCATGCCGGTCGTGGTCAGCACCGTGTCAACGCAGCCGGCGCCGGCCGTGCCGGTGGCGCGAGCGGTAAAGGTCGGCATCGGATCACCGTCCAGTGAACCGGAGGCCGGGCCGTCGGAGACAAAGCCACGCACGAAGGTGTTATTGACCGGCGCACGCAGGGCATCCTCGACACAGATGGTCACGGTAGACGAAGTGTTGCCACGAACCACGCTCGGCACCACGGTCATGCGCAAGGGCGCGACTGCCGGGAAGATCGAGGCACCAACATCGGCCACGGTCTTGACCGTCGAGCTTTCAATCCTGTCGCCCTGGGCCCACAGCACCAGCGGAGCGCCGATCGCGTTGACCGGATAGGTCAGACGCACGCTGCCACGACCCCGGCTGTCCAGGGTCAGGCTGGAGTCGACGAAACCAATCTGGGATCGACCGATGACCCAGGGAATGACCGCGCCATCATCGACCGGGCTGCCAGTCGGGTCGTTCGGGTTGAATGGCTCGGTGACCGTGACGCTGGAATCATCGATGACCGTAGCGATCGTTCTGATCGCTTCATGCTCGCGGTTGCCCGGCACTGACTTGCCAAACAGGGCGAGGGTATCGCCAGGCTCGACCGCCTCATCAGGACGGGTCGGATCGTCGAGGAAGCCCTCGGCCACGTTGAGCGCGGTAAACAGCACGCCACCCTCTTCCGGATCACCTTCGGCCCCGGAGAAAACGAAGAAGCCGGGCACGGTGGGGGTGAGCGGCGAGTCGATCTTGCCGAATCGGATCTGCGATCCCGACAGCGGCGGGTTGCCCTGCTTGTCGGTAGCGATGACGGTAACGGTCAACGAGTAGGTGCCATCCGGTGACGGCGGGACGAAATCACCGGACGCGGGATCCAGCACCGGGGTGAAATCCGGATCTATGGAATCGACCGTGCGGTTGACCAGGATGGCGTTGATCGGCGGGCTGACCAGACGCAGCGCGAACAGGCGTCCGTCGCCGACCCGGATCAGGCTGTCAGCCGTCAATGGGTCGGTCAACGTGTTGTCGACGTTATTGTCAGCGCGGTCAACGGTGGCCGTGATCAGATGCGGGCCCGGCTCGGAGCCGGCGTTCAGACTGAACGCAGCAATGCCATTGACCGTGCGGACCCGGATCGCGGACTCGCTGCTGACCGGGCCATCCTTGCCGGTACCGGTCAGGCGCGCACCGCTGCCGGCAGGCGCATCAAGTTCGAGCAGCACGTTGTTCCAGGTCACGCCGTCGGCGACCGGGTCAGGCACCGTATTGCCGGCTGAATCGCGCACGATCAGCTGCATCTGCTTGGTCGTGTTGCCGCTGGAGCCTGCCACGTAAACCGGCTGCGGACCGACGCTGAATTCAAGGTTGGCCGGCAGGAAGTCGGCAGCACCGTCGATGATATCCACCACGAACTTTTCCGAGAAGCGCTCGCCGGTATCGGCGTCCTGGGCCAGGACGGTGACTTCCAGCGGACCCGGGCGATCAAAGCTGTGGATGAACAAGGTGGTGACGCCAGCCGTCATGATGACCGGACCGGCACCCACCAGGATTTCAAATTCATTGTCCGGGGTGGATGGATCATCCAGGGTCGAGAACGCACCGCGGAAAATGGGGGCCACGGCAACGGCGATCTCGCCCCCCTCGACCTGACCAACCTGGCCGTCAGGCCCGGTGTATTCGACCGTCAGCTCGTTGATGAAAGGCGACCCGATAAAGATCGGCACGCCCTGGTTGTTGGCCGGCATCGTGCTTGAACCGGAAATACGCAGGCGACTGGTGTCTTGCTGGTTCGGCACGATGGTTACGGTCAGGGGTTCACCCTGCAGGTTTTCACCATCGACATCGCCGGCCACACCGACGGTCAGCACGACCGGACCGGTATTGGCCTGGGAAGTCAGCAGGAAGCGCGCTGAACCGGCAACCACATCGGTAACCGCCGTGCCACCCGTGGCAAGCGGATCATCCAGCGGCGACACAACACCGCGGGAGGTATTGTCCACGCCCAGTGTCACTGCGGTTCCATCTTCTACCGAACCGCCACTGGCTGACAGCACCCGGACATTGACCTGGGTGGAGAACAGGCTGTTGGTGGCGGGCTGGATATTGAGCACGTTGGCCGGAAGCTCGGTTTCGTTCGCGGTGATTTCCACGCGCCGTGGACCGCTGCCGTCGTCCGGCGCGACCGTGATCGTAATCGAGCTGGACAGGTTGGCACCGCCGGTCGGGTTGGCCGCCGATGCAGTCAAGGTGACCGTACCGGCCTGAGCGCCGGCGGTAAACCAGAATCGGGCCACACCAGCCGCGGTCGTTGCCGAGGCAGACGCACCGGTTGCCGCGGGATCGTTGACCGGGGAGACCACGCCAACCGCGGCATTGCCGCTGGACAGGTTGACCGTGGTTCCATCGGCCACGTTGCCGCCGCTGGCGTTGCGGAACCGGACCTGGACTTCGGTCGTGTGAGGACTGTTCGGGTTGGGGGCAAACTGCTGCGGGTTGGCGCTGACCTCCAGCGTCGCGGCCGAGATCTGCAAGGAACCACTGGGGCCGGGACCTATGCTCTGATTGCTGCTGCCACCGCCACAAGCGGCCAGAACCAGCGCAAAAGCAACGACTCCCAAAATTTTGCTCGTTTTCATATCCATGAATCCCGATAATTTGATTGACTTGGCCAACATCTATTTATTCCCAGCTTCAGTCCAGGACCACTCGATCATCAAGGATGGTCGGCGTCACGAAGATCAACAGCTCTCTTTTCTGGTCTCGGGTTCCCCGATTCCGGAACAGAGCACCCAGCACGGGCACATCACCCAGCACTGGCACCTTTGAAGTTTCAAAATTGCGCTCTTCCTGGAAGATTCCGCCCAGCACCACGGTCTGGCCGTTGTCGATCAACACGCGCGTTTCAAGCTCGCGGGTATCGATGGAAGGCACACCGGCGAAGATTTCACCGATGGTGTTCTGGGTGATCTTCAGGTTCATCTGCACCCGGTTGTCAGGGGTGATCAACGGCGTGACTTCCATCTCCAGGTTCGCCTCCTGGAAAGAGACGGCGGTTCCGGCTCCTGCCTGGGTGGCCTCCTGGTACGGGATCTGCACGCCCTGCTTGATGGTGGCCTGGGCCTGGTTGGCCGTAATCACTCGCGGCGTGGAGATTACCTCGCCTTGTCCCTCGGCTTCCAGCGCGCTGAGCTCGAGGTCAAGCAGGTAGTCGGCGGCCAGGACGCTGAAACCCATCCGACCGGCCGGGTTGGCTACGGGGAGGTTGACGTTCAAGCGATCATTCAGCGAGGGCGGATCGATCGGCAGGCTGGTGCCGCCCTGGGTGGCACGCCGGTTGATGATCGCCTGACGGTTAACCAGGTCAAGACCGGTCGAGCTGCCGGAGGTGGCCAGCAGGTTGGCGCGAGAATCCTCACGCGCGGCAGTCACACCGAAGCGCACGCCGAGTTCGTGGTTGAAGTCGTGCCGGGCGATCACGATACGCGACTCGATCAGCACCTGCCTCACCGGGCGATCAAGTTCGGCGACCAGGCTGCGGATATCGTCGATCTGCTCGATGGTGTCGGAAATCAGCAAGGTGTTCGTACGCTGGTCGACCGTTACCGAGCCGCGCGGGGACAGCAGGCCTTGCTCGGCGTCGGCGGACGCCGCCCGAATCAGGGTCGCCAGCTCACCGGCATCGGCGTAACTGACCGAGATCATTGCGGTGCGCAGCGGCTCCAGGCTCTGGCGCTCGGCGCGGGCGCGCAGGATCTGCTGCTCGCGCTGGGCGATCTCATTGGCCGGCGCGATCCAGATCACGTTGCCGGAACGCCGCATGTCCAGATTCCGGGTCTCGAGAATGATATCCAGGGCCTGATCCCAGGGCACGTTGGTCAGGCGCAGGGTCAATGCACCGCCCACCGAATCGGATACCACGATGTTCAGATCCGACACATCGGCGATGAGCTGCAGCACCGAGCGGACCTGGATTTCCTGGAAGTTCAGGGTGACCCGGCTGCCTTCGAATTCACGTTCCTCGAAAAACTGCAGTTCGCGGTCGCGCACCTGCTCGACCTCGGGACGACCGACCTCGATCACCAGGCGATCGGCCGTCTGGTAAGCCATGTGCTGATAAGGACCGGAAACGTCCAGCTGCAGCCGGACGTTGTCGCCGCGCTGTTCGGGCGTGATGAACTGCACCGGCGTTGCAAAATCGGCGACATCGAGGCGCTGGAACAGATGGCGCTGCAGGCGTGTGTCGAACAGGTCGATGCGCAGGCCGGCAGCGCGCTCGTTGACCGTCATGTTGGCGCCGGCTCGATCGAAATCGATGATGACGCGACTTTCGCCGTCGGCACCGCGCCGGAAATCAATGCCGGTGACCTCGAAGCCTGAATCCGAGACCGGGGTAGCCGCCGCCGCACGGGCCGAGCCGGTATCCAGGGCCAGGACAACCTGGTTGGTTCCGACGCTCAGGTCGTAGGAAACGACCCGGGACAGATCAATGACCAGGCGGGTCCGACCGCCGGCACTCAGCGCCATGTAGCTTTGCGCGGGTCCGATCCCCAGCGTCACCCGGTCTCCGCGCATGCGCGTGGTCGTGTCGGGCAATTCCAGCACGATACGCGGCGGCTGCTCGGTGACAAAGATGGTCGGTTCGGCAGGCGGCGAGTCCGTCTGCAGTACGAAACGAACCTGGCCGTCTCCGGTTTCCACCCTCACATCGGTAAGCTCCGATGCCGTGGCCCACGAAAACAAGCAGAACAGCCCAACCAGGAGCACTGTCGCCTTGCTACCGCTGTTCATCGTCTTTCTCCCATTTGAGACCCTGAAATTCGTCGTTGTCTTCATCTGTGTTCGGATCCTTGCTGTTCGGCCACAGTGTTCAATTTTCGGCCATGACTACTTGTGCGCGCCGCTCCATCCAGCCGCCACGCGGGTCTTCGATCAGCTCGACCAGTTCGACGCGGTCTCTGCCAACTCGCACGACGCGTCCGTGATTGCTGCCCATGTGATTACCTTCGGATACCCGGTGAACGACATTGTCGTTGTCCCGGACCAGCGCAAAGTTCGTTCCCTCGATTTCCAGGGTTCCAACCATGCGTAACGTGTCCAGCGGGAAATTCTCCAGGAACTCCCGGCGCCGATCAGGGTCCGGGCGAAGCGCGGCCCCGGCCGCCACTTCTTCGACCGGCTCCTCGGCACGGGCAACTCGACGCTGGAACGGGTCGCGTAGATCGAATGCCACGTAGGAGACGATCTCGGGCGTCGTCACCGGCGGGATCGGATCGATCTCCGCGCCCGGAGTGCGCAGCGTTTCGGCCACCCACTGCTCCAGATCGCGGGTTCCGCGTTCACAGGCGGTCAGCAAAGCGGCCGCCAGCACCATTGTCAGGATCTTGACCCAATTCTCAGTCATGCTTATCTCCGCTGCCCAGTGCCGCTATCCATCTCGGAGGCATCCAGATACCGGTAGGTGGTTACCGTGCCCTCCATGCGCAGGTTGCCACCCTCTACCGGCTGCAACGAGATATCGCGCATGGTCAGAATGACGACCCGGGACAGCGACGCTACCGAACTGACGAAAGCACCAAATTCATGGTACGTGCCAACCAGTCTGACGCTGATCGGCTGCTCGGCATAAAAATCCCTGAGCACCTCGGCCCGCGGCTCGAACAGTTCGTTGCGAATGCCTGAACCCTGCGCGGTTCTGGAAATGTCGACCAGCAGGTCCGGCATCTCGGTTCTGGACGGAAGCTGCTGCAACATGGTTGCCAACAGTTCCTCCATTTCCTCGAGCTGGGCTTCGTAGCGCTCCAGGTTTGCCGCCTTCTGCTGTTTCTCGCGGAACTCGGTGCGCAGCTGCACCTCGGTTTGCTCGACCCGCTCCAGACGCTCGCGCTTTTCCTTGATCATCAGGAAATAGCCGCCAACCAGGAGCAACACGCAGACCAGGACAATGATAACGGCCTTGGCCCCGGTCGACGCACTGCCGAGGTTATTGAAGTCGAGGTCCTTCAGTTCATTGAGGTCCATGATTTCAGTTCTCCTCGTCTTCCTGGCCCGGCGCAGCTACCCGCGCAGTCAATTCGAATCGATGCGGCTGCCCAGGGCGGTCAGCGCTGTCTGTCCGCACCACGATACGCAACGTGGGACTGTGCAGCCACTCGGCGGACTCGATATTGCGCATGTATTCAGACACGCGGGTTTCGGATTCGCTGGTCCCGATGATGGTCAACTGGGCACCGGCCTGGCGCACCGAATTCAGCGTAATTCCCTCGGGAACTGTCTGCGCCAGCTGGTTGAACAGGTGCACCATCAATGAGCGATTGGATTGCAGCCGCTCGATGACGTTTTTCCGGGCAATCAGGTCATCCCGGGTTCGCTCGAGACGCTCGATCCGAGTGATCGCACTATCGAGCTTGCGAATTTCGCCGCGCAGGTAGTTGTTGCGGTTTTCCTGGCCGGAAATCTGGTTGTTGATACCCATGTTGGCCAGCAACACCACGGCGACTGCGGCTATTGCGGCAACGGCCAGCGAGGCCAGGAAATTTTTCTGTCGCTGCTGGCGCAGATTCTCGCGCCAGGGCAATAGGTTGATCTTCGCCATTAGTCAAATCCCCGCATGGCAAGTCCACAGGCCGTGGTCAAGGATGGCCTGGCCTGCTCCAGCACGCGTGCGCTGATTTTTGGTGACAGCCGCAAATCCTTGAGTGGGTCCGCCACCTCGCACGAGATACCAACCTCGTTGCCGACTGCTTCAGCCAGGCCCGGAATGGAAGCACCACCGCCGGTGATGAACAAGGTACCGATGCTGGTGTAGTCGCTCGACGACGAGTAGAACTGCAGGGCGCGGCTGATCTGCTGGATGACATTTTGCCGGAATGGTTCCAGCACCTCGTCTTCGAATCCGGCCGGCGGCTCTTCGCCGCGCTGGAGAAAGCTGGCCTGCTCGGCATCCATGCCGTAGCGGCGCATGCATTCCTCGACCAACTGGTTACCGCCGAAGGAGTGCTCGCGGCTGTAGATGGTCCGGTCACCGCGCAGAACGATCATGGTCGACACCGTTGACCCGATATTGAGAATGCCGATGGTGTCGGCTTCATCGATGCCGGCGCGCTTCCTGACCAAGTCGAAGGCGTTGGCGATGGCGTAGGATTCGACGTCGATCACCTTGACGTTCAGTCCGGCCAGCTCAGCGACCTCGCGCCGGGCATCGACATGCTCGGTCTTGGAGGCGGCCAGGAGAATCTCCAGCAGGTCGGCATTGCGGGGCGATGGGCCCAGTATTTCGAAGTCCAGGCTCACTTCCTCCCGGGGGTAGGGAATGTACTGGCTGGCCTCGACCTCGATCTGGCCCTCGATATCTTCCTCGGAAAGATCGGCGGGCAGGTTGATCACCTTGGTAATCACGGCCGATCCAGTGACGGCCATGGCACAGGCCTTGGCCTTGAAGCCGCCGCGCTTGAGCGCCCGCTTGACCGCCTCGGCCACCTGGTCGGGATCGGAGATACTGCCCTCGCTGACTGCGCCTTCGGGAACCGGCTCGACCGCGAAGGCCTCCACGCGGTAGCTCGACCCGTTGGGCGCCAGTTGCAGGAGCTTGACGCTGCTGGTGCCTATATCCACCCCGATCAAGGGCGGAGGCGCGCTGCGGAAAAGCTTCGACATGATTTCGTTCATTTTGCGTTCATGACCCTCTGTTCGGCACGGTCAGGCAATCTGGTCCAGTCGTTATGGTTGCCGGCTCGAATCATCCCCATTTCCCGGCACCGGTCAAGTCCCGACCATGTGCTAATCTCTGGTTTCGTTCGCAAAGACCCCGCCAAAGCGGGCACTTTTGATCGAAGCCTGCGTCCAAAGCACCGGTTTCCTGATTCTCCAGACGTACATTTACCATATCTCATGGTTCGAATAAAGCCTTTAATAGTTTTTTCTATCCGCCTGTTTTTCCTGATTTTCGCATTGGCGGCGATCGGAGTGGCAGTCATTTGGCTGACAATCGTGCCGACGCTGCCGTCTGTCGACAGTCTGCGAGATATTCGTTTGCAGGTTCCTCTGCGCATCTACTCGGCCGACGAGCAGCTGATGCTGGAAGTCGGTGAACAACGTCGCACGCCGGTAGCCCTCCATGATGTACCCGAAAAAATGCGCTTAGCCTTTCTTGCCGCCGAGGACGATCGCTTCTACCGCCACCCCGGCATCGACTGGCGCGGCACCCTGCGCGGGGTTTGGCTCTACTCACGCTCGATGGGCCGTGGCCGCGTTCCCGGCGGCAGCACCATCACCCAGCAGGTCGCGCGCCGCTTTTTCCTGTCGACCGAATACTCGATCACGCGCAAGCTGCGCGAAATCCTTCTGGCCGTGAAAATCGAGCAGGAACTGAGCAAGGACGAAATCTTCGAGCTCTACCTGAACAAGGAATTTCTCGGCCACCGCGCATACGGCATCGGTGCGGCGGCGCAAGTGTACTACGGCAAGACGCTCGATGAGCTGTCGCTGGCTGAAATGGCCATGATTGCTGCCCTGCCCAAGGCGCCCTCGCGTGACAACCCGGTGTCCGGACCACGCCAGGCCATGATTCGCCGCAACTGGGTACTCGACCGCATGTTGCGCCTGGGCTACATCGACGTCGAAACCCACGCCCAGGCCCGCGCCGAACAGAACAATGCCCGGCTGCATGGCCCGGTGCGCCAGCTCAATGCCGATTGGGTCGCCGAAATGGCGCGCCAGCTGGTGGTCGACACGCTCGGTGCCACCGAAGCCTACGGCGGGGGCTACAGCGTTTTCACCACGGTTGATTCGCGTCTCCAGCGCGCCGCCGACCAGGCCGTGCGCGACGGCCTGCAGAGCTATGACCGCCGCCACGGCTGGCGCGGCGCCGAGCAGCGCTTCGACCTCGAGGCCATGGACAGCCTGGCCGAGATCGAATCCCGGCTGAACCAGGTTCGCCCGGTCGCCGACCTGATCCCGGCCGTTGTCGTCGAAAGCGATGAAGCACAGGCACGTCTGCTGTTGCGCGGTGGCGCTGACATCGTTCTGGACATGCCGGCCCTGGTCTGGGCCCGGCCCCAGCTCGCCCAGGATGCACTCGGTGCCCGACCGGAAAAAGCCAGCGATGTCCTGGCGCCGGGCGACCTGGTTCGGCTGCGCTGGGTCGACGATGAATGGCGCCTGGCCCAGGTGCCGATCGCCGAGGCGGCCCTGGTCGCCCTGGAGGCAGACACTGGCGCCATCCTGGCCCTGGTCGGCGGCCTCGACTTCGGCCGCAGTCAGTTCAACCGCGTCACCCAGAGTCGACGGCAGCCCGGCTCGGCATTCAAGCCGTTCGTTTATGCCGCCGCTCTCGATAACGGCTTCACGCCGGCCTCGGTGGTCAACGATGCGCCAGTCGTCGTCGATGATCCATCGATGGAGCGGGCCTGGCGGCCGACCAACTTCAGCCGCCGTTTCCATGGTCCGACCCGGCTGCGTGAGGCCATGGTGCATTCGCGCAACCTGGTCAGCGTACGACTGCTGATGAGCATGGGCCTGGATTACGCCCGAGACTACATCGCCGACTTCGGCTTTGACCGCAACGATCTGCCAGCCGGGCCTTCAATGGCCCTGGGCTCAGCGTCGTTGACCCCGCTGAGCATGACCGCAGCCTATGCCGTTTTTGCCAATGGCGGCTACGCTGTGGCGCCCCAGTTTCTGCACCGGCTGGTGGACAGTGATGGCCGCATCGTCTTCGAACCGGAATGGCGCAAGGTCTGCCGCGACTGCCCAAGCACACCGGAAGCGGTCAGCAACGGTCTGGCGGAACTCGACGAAGAAACCCCGGTAGCCGGGCCGCGCCGGGTCACTCCTGGCCAGGCAACAGAAACCGCAGACCTGCCTGCACTGGTCGGACCTGTCGTTCCTGACGCGGCCGAGCAGGTCATCTCGTCGCAGACGGCCTGGTTGATCAGCTCCATGCTCAGCGACGTCATCACCTCGGGCACGGGCCGGCGCGCGCTGGAGCTTGGCCGCAACGACCTGGCCGGCAAGACCGGCACCACCAACGACCTGCGCGATACCTGGTTTGCCGGCTACGGCGGCGGCATCGTGACCACGGTTTGGCTGGGCATGGACGACAACCGCAGCCTGGGGCGGAATGAGCAAGGTGGCCGCACTGCCCTGCCGCTGTGGGTGGATTTCATGGCTGAAGCGCTGCGTGATCGCCCGCAGCAGATCGGACCCGTTCCGGTTGGCCTGGCCCAGGCCCCGATCAACCCGGACACCGGCTTGCGCGCCCGTCCCGGTATGCGCGGCACCATCCAGGAGTGGTTCCATGCCGACAACCTGCCACCGCTGGAGGCAGCCGCAGACAATGGTCGTGAAAGCGACCCGTTCGATATCTTCTAAGTCATTGCGATGGCAAAGCGAACCCCCCGCAGAGGCGTCCGCGAGCGCCAGGAACTGGCCGCCGAGGCCGCCCGCATCATTGCCACCGAGGGCCAGCGCAGCTACCTGCTGGCCAAGCACAAGGCCGCCGAGCGACTTGGTGCCTCGACGCGCGAGGGCTTGCCTTCGAATCGCGAAATCGAGACCGCACTGCGCCAATGGCAGAAGCTTTATGGCGGCGACGACTTCGAAGATCGCCTGCGCGAGTTACGCGAGGCAGCCACGCGGGCGATGAGATTCCTGAAGCCGTTCAGGCCGAAACTGGTCGGTCCGGTACTGGAGGGCACGGCCGACGAATTTTCCCGGATCTGCCTGCACCTGTTTGTCGATGATCCGGACGCCGTCGTTCGCTTCCTGATGGAGCATGGCATTCCTTTCGACCAGGAGCGGCGCCGCGTTCGCTGGCATGACGGCTCACGCCGCCATATCGACGTGCTCGTCGTACAGGCCGATGGCGAGCTCGTGGAGCTGGCAGTCATGGTAGGGCGCGAAGCCTGGCAGGCCTTGCCCAGCCCGATCGATGGTCGACCGCTGCGTCGCGGCAGTCTTCAGGATGTCGAGGGTTTGCTGGCCGAGGGCTGATCCGATCCGGATTGCGCCGTGGATGACTCGTTCTCGGCGGATTCTTTCTCGACCCCGATCTTTTCCTCAGCCGGATCGCTGGCAGCCTGCTCGCTCGCCGCGGTTGTCTTGCGCGCGGACTTCCCGGCAGCGGCCTGTTCGCGGCTTGACTCGCTGGCAGCGGCCTTTTTGCTCGCGGCCTTCTTGCCGCCAGACTGGGTACGCTTTTTCTTCGCGGTCTTGCTGGCCGTCTCGCTCGCCGTCTTGCTGGACGTTTTCGCGGCCGTCTTCTTCGCCGTCTTCTT
>SLQY01000287.1 GCA_007131235.1 Wenzhouxiangella sp. | reverse complement strand
GGTATCGCCGCCGCCGGCATCGTGTTCGGCCAGCTTCTTGCGCAGCAGCGCCAGCAGCAGGCTGACCGGGTAGCCGAGCTGGCGCCGCGCCATCAGGCGGGGCAGTTCAACATCGCCATCTTCATCGCCGCCGGGGCGCTGGCGCAGGAAGGCATAGCCCTCGGCCTCGTCGACGATCAGCTCCAGGCCAAGCTGGGCGACATAGTCGGCGATGGCGGCCTGGCGTTCGAGCAGGTTCTGCCAGTTGTCATGGCCCTGGTCGGTATAGACCACGCCCTTGAACAGCGCAATCATCGGCAGCGACAGGCGCAGGTCGGGGCTGGTTTCGCTAAAGGCTTGGTTCATCGCGAGAAGACTACCAGAGGAATGCGCGCCCGGCGCCGGCGGCCGTCGGCTTGCGTCCAGAAAACCTGCTGAGTCTGGCTTTCGTCGATCAAGGCGGCCGATTGCTCGGCAGCGATGGCCAGGTAGGTGACGAGTTCGGCCAGGCCCTGGTCCAGGGGTTCTGCGTCAATCAGCTCGGCTAAGCTGATCTGGTCACGATCCTGCAGGGCGCGGCGTATGCCGGCTTCCAGGGCCTGGCGGTCGACATGGACCTGCTCGAACAGGGCATCGGTATCGATGGCCTGGTCATCGGCTAGCACGGCGTCGGTGTCGATCGAGGGTCTGATCGGTGGGCTGAACAGCGGCCGGTCCATGGTCAGGTTCAGCTCGGGTGTCGGCATTTCCAGGCTCAGGCCCAAAGCGGGCGGCGGATGATCGCGCACGGCGACAGCCTTTCGTTCCAGGTCGCGGATCAGTTCCATGATGCGGCGGTTTTCCAGCCAGGCCTGATCGTCCAGAAAGCGTCTGAGCTGCTCGGAGAGCCGGGCCACGGTGCGCTGGGTGACCTCTCCGGCTTCCAGCCAGTCGTGGTGAATGCGTTTCAGGCGGCGGTCGGGCTTGAGTTCGACGACGGCTTCCAGTTCGAAAATGCGCTCCAGCAGCTCGCCCAGCTGTTCCTGGCGCGAGGGCGACATCAAGAAGTCCCAGAAGGCGCGGAAGCTGCGGCCCTGGTCGGAGTCGCTGATTGCGTCGTGCTCACCGAAGACCTCTTCCAGCACCTCGCCCTTGCCACCTTCAAACCAGGTGATGCGCTCGCGCACCTGGCGGTCGAGCTGGCGGAAATTGTGCTCCACCTGGCGAAAGTCGGCGAGCAGGGCGCGGGCAGTGTCGGCCATCTGCAGAAAGCGCTCCTTGAGTCGAGTGTCGTCCATCAGCGCCAGCTCGCCGGCGCGCACCCGCTCGATTTCCGCCTCGATGTCATCGCGCCGTGTCTCGAGCTCGGCAATGCGAGCGGCCGGGTCGGTTTCGGTGCCGCGAACGATCTGCTGAAGCAGGTCGAACACCGTCATCAGGCGCGACTCGGCGCCAACGAACTGCGGCTGCTCCAGCCCGGCCAGCCAGCGCACGGCACCCTCGGCGGCCGGGGTCAGGTCGTAATGGGCCTCGTCGCTGCCGGTGGTGTAGTAGCGGCGAAGCCAGGCCCGGCGATCGTCCGACCAGTCCTTGAGATAGGCCAGGGCCTGGCGCGGGTAGCTGTCTTCACCCAGCACTTCGCGCAGCCCGGCCAGGTGGTCTTCAAGTTTGCCGACCAGTTCGCTTTCGGCCATGGCGCGCACGTTCGGGGTGATGAAGCAGCGCTGGAAGAAGCTGGCGATCATCGGCGCATGGTCGGCCTGAAGCAGGCGCCAGCCGGCATGCCGCTCGCGCAGATTGATCAGGGTGTCGAAGTCCATGAGTTGATTCTAACGGCCCGCTGCTGGTACCACGGGCATAATGAGCGCTTGCTTCCTGGATACCGGATGGTTTCAATGCTGATTGCCGACAAGCGCTTTGTGGCCTGTTTCGATGTGGACGCGCAGCGCACCTTTTCGCCGCTGTGCCCGGACGAGTTGCCGGTGGCCGGGGGCGACCGGATCGTCGAAGCACTCAATCGTCAGGCCGAATTTGCCGGTTGGCGGTTGGGGTCGAAGGATGCGCACAGCCCGAAAGCGGCCTGGGTGACAGATGATCCGGGCAAGACTGGCCAGACGGGTGTAGGCTTGCCAAATGCGCGCGAGTTCTGGCCGGTTCACGCGGTACCA
Source organism: Wenzhouxiangella sp. (assembly GCA_007131235.1). Lineage (GTDB taxonomy): Bacteria > Pseudomonadota > Gammaproteobacteria > Xanthomonadales > Wenzhouxiangellaceae > Wenzhouxiangella. The sequence goes on along the minus strand of SLQY01000287.1, from coordinate 13,257 downwards.
GGCACCGCGGGCTTCGAGCTGCTGCCGGGTTTACCAGCCCCGGCCGAGTACGACTTCTTTGTCTGGAAAGGGGTGGAGCTGGACATGCACCCGTATGGGGCCTGCTACCACGACATTGCCGAGCGGATGAGTACCGGCGTGATCGAGTGGCTGATGGCTCGCACCGTCAGCACGGTGCTGGTCGGCGGGCTGGCCACCGATTACTGCGTCAAGGCCACGGCCATGCAGTTGGCCCGGGCCGGCTTCAATACCGTGCTCAACCTGGCCGCCTGTCGCGGCATTGCCGATGCCAGCACGGCCGAAGCACTGGCAGCCATGCGTGCCACTGGTGTCGTCGTGATTGATGACATCGAGGAGCTGGAGCAGTCGGCATGATGATTGACTCGCTGCTCGATACCGATATCTACAAGTTCTCGATGATGCAGGTAGTGCTGCATCAGTTTCCGGGCGCCGAGGTTGAGTACCGCTTTCGCTGCCGCAATGATGGGGTGGATTTGACGCCACTGGTGCCGGCGCTGGAGCGCGAGATTGCACAGTTATGCTCGCTCAATCTGACCGATGCCGAGATTGACTACCTGGGTACGCTGCGTTACCTGAAGTCGGACTTTGTCGAGTTCCTGCGCCTGTTTCATCTCCAGGAGCGCTTCGTCCACATTGACGTTGTCGACGATCAGCTCGATTTGCGCATTCGCGGACCGTGGCTGCATACGATCCTGTTCGAGGTGCCGTTACTGGCCATCATCAGCGAGCTCTATGCGCGTCGATCTTATCCCGATCACGACCTGGCCGACGGCCGGCGGCGTCTGCGCGAAAAAATCGAGCAGGTGAGGGCACTGGACCGACCTGATGAGTTCATTTTTGCCGATTTCGGCACCCGCCGCCGTTTCTCCCGCGCCTGGCACGACGAAGTGGTCGAGACCCTGGCCCGGGAACTGCCAGGCAGCCTGCGCGGCACCAGCAACCTGCGCCTGGCCCGCCAATTCGACCTGGTGCCGATCGGCACCATGGCCCATGAGTTCATCCAGGCTTGCCAGGCACTGGGCCCACGCCTGGCTGAGTCCCAGCGCTTTGCCTTCGAGGTCTGGGCACGCGAGTATCGTGGGGACCTGGGCATTGCCCTGTCGGATACCTACAGTCTGAAGGCTTTTCTGCGCGATTTCGATTTGTATTTCTGCAAGCTGTTCGACGGCGCGCGCCAGGATTCAGGCGATCCCTTTGTCTGGGCCGAAGCAATGATTGCCCATTACCGGGCCAACCGGATCGATCCGAAAACGCGCAACCTGATTTTTTCTGATTCGCTGAGCATTCCCAAGGCGGCCGCTATCTGGGAACGTTTTCGCGACCAGACCAATATCTCGTTCGGCATCGGCACCAACCTGACCAACGACACCGGTGCCGAGCCGATCAATATCGTCATCAAGATGACCGAGTGCAACGGCCAGCCGGTGGTCAAGCTGTCGGACTCACCCGGCAAGGTGGTATCCACCGATCAGGCTTACCTGGCCTGGGTGCGCCAGGCCTTCGATGTGCATGAGGTGCTGGCCTCCGGCGATTGAAGTGGTTCTGGCCGGCGGGTCAGGACAGACCCGTTGGTTTCGGCCGGGCACTGAGGAAGCTGCGGGTGTCCGGGTCGACGCTGCCATGGCGCAGGATGATCCACATTGATTCGATGAACGCCAGCGAGTAGATGATCAGGATAAGGCGAATCAAGCCGGTGGTATCGATCAGGAAGGATGCCGGCAGGGCGAAAAAGACCAGGGCCGCTCCCAGTCGGCTCAGGTGGGTATGAATAAACAGAAAGTGTCCCAGTCGAAGGCGCGGCAGCAGCCCTGCCATCAATAGCAGTCCGACGGTGACGATGACCCAGGGCAGGTTCGGCAACACGTAGCCGGGAAACAGGGAGATCGAGAGTAGGGCTGCTGAACCAAAGAAGGCAACGTCGGCGATGGAATCCAGCATGGAGCCGAAATCAGAAACCAGCCGATGGCGGCGAGCCAGAAAGCCGTCGAAAAAATCGGTCAGGCCCAGAAAAATGAACCAGGCAATGAACCAGACGGGTGATTCCAGCTGGACCAGCCAGTAAAGCGCCGGTGTGCCCAGCAAACGCAGCAAGGAGAGCACGTTTGGCAGGTTGATGCGGCCGCGAAGATCCAGCATCTAGCGTCCGCCGCCGCCGCCGCCGCCACCACCCCCGCCGGAAGAACCGCCGCCACCGCCGCCGGAGCTGCTGCCTGGCGGGGTCGAGGACGACGAAATGGTCGAGGTCAGGTTGCTGCCGAGCGCGCGGCTCAAGCCGGCCATGCTGCCGACGGCCGCGCCTGTGCCGGTGTACCAGCTCATCCGGGAGCGGGCCTGGTCGGCGGCCGCTGCGCCCACGGCTCGGGTCAGGCGCGAGGTCCAGGCCTGCTCTACGTCCAGGGCCAGGGCATAGGGCAACAAGGCCTCGTAACGCTCGGGCGTGATCCGGGGGTCGTCGCCGTCGATCTGTTCAAGCGCGCGTAACTCGTCTCGCTCGGCCACGCTCAGGTATAGCTTCAGACCCTCGATGTGATCAAGCAGCTTGCGACCCCGTTCGGTGGGCGCTGGCATCAGGCCGGTGAATATGATGTTGATGATGCCAAGCACCACGGTCAGTCCGACCAGGACCGGGACACCGCTGCCGCCGGAAATCAGGAACGACAGAATCACGGCCAGGACCGAGGCAAGCCAGCCAATGGTCAGCGTTTTGACATTGAAGTTGATGTAGTGGTCGCGATAGCGCTTGCGCAGCGCCGCAGTGTGCTTGCTCATGGCGCTTTGCAGACGCGTGGCGTTGCTTTTCTTGAGCTCCAGTTCATGGTCGGTGCCGAACAGGGCCGGGAACAGGGCTTTCTGGCTGGGTGGGTCGGAGATGTCCAGGTGCTGCACCAGGCGCACGAGTTTCCAGCGATCGCGGAACAGGCGCTTGTCGCGCTCGATCTTGAGCTTGCCCTTGACGGCCAGCTCCACCAGGTCGGCGCTGAAGCAGCGCTGATCGTAGTTGCGCCGCACAACCCAGCGCAGTCCTGCCGGTGAGTACCTGGCTGGCGGTTCGTAGCGGGCGATGATTACCCCTTTCTCCGGGCCGCGACCCTTTGCCTTCCACTCACGCAGGTAAAAGAGCAGAATGAGAACGCTGGCCGGCAGCAACAGCACCAAGCCGCGGTTATCCCAGGCCAGCCAGCCGGTCCGGCTGGCCAGGCTGGGTTGTTCGATGATGCCCTTGGGGAAGCCCACCGAAATGGTCAGGCCCTCGCGCGGGTTGAGGGTTCGGCTGGTCTCGAAACGGACCTGGCCCGGGGCAATGACCTCAGCCCTGGCATGGCTGGTCTGGGATCCGCTGGGTCCGGTGTAGCTGTCCAGGCGCAGGGACGCGGCCGGCACCGGCTCGGGCAGGCGCAGCTCGGCGCTGGCCTGTTCAATCTGGAAGGCCCAGCCCAGTCCGGTCACGTTCCAGTAAAGCTCGTCGTGCTCGGCAAAAAAACCGAGCTGACGGTTGGTGCGGTAGCGGATGGAAAACGTGTAATTGCCGGGCCCGGGCAGGAAACTGTCATCGCCGGTGTTGACACGTATGCCGTTGATCTGGTTTTCGGTAAACCACGGCTCGGGCTGGCCGTCGCGCAGGACGTCGATGACCTCGAAGTCCACCCGTACCCGGTTGCCGTAGCCATCGCGGTAGCGGGTCGGGAAGTCCCGGTAAATGCCGCGCCGGATATTGCGCTGCAGCGAGCGAACCGTGATGTGCTCGGTGACCTCCATGGTCCCGTCAGGGAATAGGTCAATCTCGCTGTGAAAGGAAATGATCCGTTCGATGTCCGCTTCGGCGGGCTGAGCGAGGATGCCCAGCAGTGCAAACGCGAGCAGGCTGGTGATCAGCATCTTCAGTGACGTTTTCATGAGGCCAGCTCGACGCGGGGGGCAGCGCGCTGCTTGCTGTCGGCAGCGTAGAACTCGGCTTCCTGAAACTTGAACAGGCGCGCGATCAGTAGGTCGGGAAATTGACCGATCAGGGTATTGAGGTCGCGTACTGCACCGTTGTAGTAGCGACGTGCGAACTGCAGGTGATTTTCCACTTCAACCAGTTGATCGGCCAGCTGGCGGAAATTGTCGCTGGCCTTGAGATCGGGGTAGTCCTCGCGCAGGACGAGCAGGCGGCTGAGCAGGGCTTCAAGTTCGTTTTCGATGACGCCTAGCCTGGCTGGACTGTCGGTGGCAAGCGCCTGGCTCCTGAGCTCGGTCACCGATGCCAGGGTGCTGCGTTCATGCTCGGTGTAGCGCTTGACCACGTTCACCAGGTTGGGCACGAGATCATGGCGCCGGGTCAGCTGCACGTCGATATCGCTCCAGGCCGTATGCACCCGGTTACGCTTCTTGACCAGCCGGTTGTAGACCCAGATCGCCCACAGCATCACGATGCCTACCAGAATCGCGGCTATCCATTCCATGTGTTGTCCGCCTGGAGCGTTCAAAGCGTCACTATAAAACAAGAAGAGCCCCGGAGGTCCGGGGCTCTTGGGTCACGCCTTGTCCGTTGCGTGCTGTTTAGGGCGTTTGCAGCCAGAGATCGTAGGCGCCCGAGCCAGAGGCCGAAACAACCCGCCAGTAGTAGAAACCGGAGGTTCCGTTGTACTCGATGAACTCGTTGCTGTCGGACGTGGCCGCGCGCCTGACGCGCTGCCAGCGGCTGCCGTTCCAGCGATACAGCTCGAGGTCAAAGTTGGCGTTGCTTGGGCCTTGCAGCCAGCCGCGATGGACGCCGGCGCCTGCCTGGTACCAGGTGCCATCGGGCTGAGCCTGGGCGTTACCGGTTCCGGTCAGGCTGCCGCTGTACTGGGTGCAGTTGGTACAGGGGGCGCTCGGGCCTTCCTGGTAACTTCCCACCAGGGTCACGTTCGAGTAGGCCGTGTAGCCGCGAATCATGACGTGCCAGGTCCCCGCCTGTGGATCGCTGAAGGTGCAGGTTTCGTTGTTGCCGTTCAGGTACGGGCGGCAGTCGTAGCTGCTGGTGGTCGGTGGCGTACCGCGCCGCACGTACAGGTCGGCATCACCCGATCCGCCGCTCATCTGGAATACCAGCTCGCTGACATTGCTGGGCACTTCCATCGTGAAGAACTGCTCGGAGCCTTGTCCGCCGGACAGGCCGCTGACCGGCTGACCGTTCTGCAGCTCGTTAACGCTGACCGGCTCTTCGAAGCTGGCAACCAGGGTCACGCCGGAGTAGGCGGTCCAGCCGTGAATCATCACGTGCCAGGTGCCAGCCTGCGGCGAGGCGAAGGTGCAGGTTTCGTTGTTGCCGTTCAGGTACGGGCGGCAATCATAGCTGGACTGAGTCGGCGCGGTGCCGCGACGCACATACAGATCGGCATCGCCGGAACCGCCGCTCATCGCGATGACCAGGTCGGTTGCGCCATCCGGAACATCAATGGTGAAGAAGCGCTCCGAGCCCTGGCTGCCGGAGAGATTGCCAACCGGTACGCCATTTTCAAGCTCGATGACTTCCGGTTCCGGATCCGGGTCGCTGCCACCACTGCCGAAGCGGGAGTAAGCCAGCAGGTTGGGCGAGCCATTGAGGCCGCTGAGCTTGCCGGTGCTGCCATTGTTGTAGATGGCGCTTTCAACCTGGGCCGGGGTGGCGTTGGGGTTGCTGGCCAGGTACAGGGCGGCAATGCCGGCCACGTGCGGAGCAGCCATCGAGGTGCCCGAGATGGTGTTGGTCGCCGTGTTGCTGGTATGCCATGCCGACCGAATGGCGGAGCCTGGCGCAAAGATATCGACGCAGCTGCCCCAGTTGGAGAAGTTGGAGCGGGCATCGGTGTTGGTCGTTGATCCCACCGTGACGGCTGATGCCGCGCGGGCCGGAGAAACGTTGCAGGCGTTCTGGTTTTCGTTACCCGCTGCGACAACAACGGTAACGCCGGCATTGCGCATGTTGGTCACGGCATTGTCGGTGGCCGTAGAGGCACCGCCGCCGAGGGACATGTTGGCAACTGCTGGCTTGACGTGGTTGGCGGCAATCCAGTCCATGCCGGCAATGACGCCGGCGTTGGTGCCGCCGCCGGTGCAGCCAAGTACGCGCACCGGAACGATGAAGGCGCCCTTGGCGACACCCCAGGTGGAACCGGCGACAGTGCCGGCGACATGGGTGCCGTGACCGTTGCAGTCGTTCGAGCCATTACCGTCGCTGATCGAGGTAAAACCGCTCAAGACCCGATTGCCAAAATCAACATGGGTGGGGCGAACGCCAGTGTCAACGATGTAGGTGTAGACCCCGGCAGCCGTGGTGTCGTAGATGTAATTGCCGTCCAGAGGAAGATCGCGCTGATCGACCCGGTCCAGACCCCAGGTAGCGTTGGGCTGGGTGGTTTGCGATACCGTGACGATACCATCTTGCTCGATGTAGGCGATTCGCTGGTCTTTCAGCATGGCGCGCAGCATGCGGCCGTCGGCCTTGACGGTGAATCCGCGCAGCACGTGGTTGAAGGTTCGATCGACCTTGAAGCCGTGCTCGCGGGCCATGTTCGAGGCCACGGCAGCGACGGTCGGCTGTCTATTGCCGCGTTCATGGGCCAGGCTTGCAATATCGTCTCTCAAGACGACGATGTACTGTCCGTCAATGGGAAACTGGGCGGCGTGGAACTGAACTGCGTCCACGGAGCCTTGCGCGCTTCTGGATTGGTTGGTGGCTGAGACTGAAAGGCTGACGGCGAGCAAAGCTGCGCCAAGAAGGGTGAAGGAAAGTTTCTTCAGGTGCATATCAGGTGGTTCTCCCGTTGGATCCTGCTTTACCCCTTGGTTGCTTGGCCGGCCTGTTGACGACCGGTCCACTATCGGCAACACACGGTTTCACCAGCACTTTTCAACGCCGCCAAGGCCAGTCCCCATTACCCTGTTCTTTCGCGGCTTTCCCCGTTTCACTGATGTAACCGATGTGAGCGACCCCGGGGTTTATAACCAAAGAAGCACAGATATTTCCAGTGTTCTGCACGAAAAATTTTCAGATTTGTGATGGGCATCACATAATTTGCCATACGACTTTAGTCGTATTGACATTTGAGATCGGGATATATCGGATTAGCGCTTTATTTTCGTGGTTCAGGAGGGAAGGTGGCTCCTGCCAGCCCGACCCCAGCACCTGTTCATTCCGCTGCCGCTGCTCCCTTCCGGGCCTGACGGGGTTCACGGACTGCGCAGTGTGGGAAGACCAACAGGAACCACCAACCACACATTATAACCCAGCCCGAACAATATCCTGCGCGATCATCGCGCGAATTCATGAATTGTTCGGGCCAGGAGCCTGCGCATCAGGTCATCCGGTTGGACTTCTCAGCTGATCGTGTACACTGACGGGCCCAGTCGTTCAAGCCCTTCGGGCGTCTTGCGGATCGTTACAGTGGAGACAGAATTCTTGTGAGTTATCAAGTGCTTGCCAGGAAATGGCGTCCTCGGAATTTTGCCGAGTTGGTGGGTCAGGCGCACGTGGTCAAGGTATTGGCCAACTCGCTGGCCGAGGGCCGGGTCCATCACGCATTCTTGTTTACCGGCACCCGCGGCGTGGGAAAGACCACGATCGCCCGTATTCTGGCCAAGTCCTTGAACTGCCTTGAGGGCGTCAGCGCCGAACCGTGCGGCCAATGTGAACACTGCGTGGCGATCGACGAGGGTCGATTTGTCGATCTGTTGGAAGTGGACGCCGCGTCGCGGACGCGCGTTGACGATACCCGAGAAATTCTTGACAACGTGCAATACGCGCCGGCCCAGGGACGATACAAGGTCTACCTGATCGACGAAGTCCACATGCTGTCGACGCACAGCTTCAACGCCTTGCTCAAGACGCTCGAGGAGCCACCGGATCATGTCAAGTTTGTTCTTGCAACCACTGATCCGCAAAAAATTCCCGTCACCATTCTGTCGCGCTGCCTGCAGTTCAATCTGCGCAGGCTCAGCCCCGATGAGATTGGTACGCAAATGACACAGATCCTGAACGCCGAGGCCCTGGACTTTGAGCCCGAAGCCCTGACCCTGCTGGCGCGGGCCGCCGATGGCAGTATGCGTGATGGACTCAGTCTGCTGGACCAGGCCCTGGCCGGCGGCAATCATTTGCTCGAAGCCGAGGTGCGCGACATGCTTGGCAGCGTCGAGCGCCGCCACGTTCATGACCTGGTCGAGGCACTGGCTGAACAAGATGCCGGTCGCGCCATGGCCGTGGTTGCCGAGGTCTTTGCCCAGGCTCGAGATATGGGCCAGTTGTTGCTCGACCTGGCCGAAACCCTGCACCGCGTGGCGCTGATCCAGACGCTGCCCGACTATCGCGATGACACGCGAACCGACTGGGACACGCTGCTCGGTCTGGCCGGGCGGTTTGACCCGGAAGATCTGCAACTTTTCTACCAGATTGCCATCACCGGTCGTCGCGATCTGGAGCTCGCGCCGAACGCGCGGACCGGGTGTGAAATGACCATTCTGAGAATGCTGGCGTTTCGGCCAGCGACCGAGGACGGCGGGGCGCAGACCAGCGCACCTGCCGGGGGCAGGCGGGATATGCCTTCGGCACCGCAGGCTCATGGCCAGAGCCGCCTCGAACCATCGCCGCCGCCCTCGGCCGACAGGTACGGTCAGGGCAGTGTCGGGCCGAATGCGGCCGGCGTCGCCGAGCCAGTGCCTGAGGCGCCATCGCGTGGCAGTGGCTGGCGCGCGGATCGCCAGTTGAGCCCGGATAACTGGGCCGAAGTCATTGAACGCATGAACGCCACCGGGTCGGCCCGCATGGTGGCCGGCCTGCTGGTGCTTGAGGGGGTGGACGAGCCCAACCTGCGCTGCCGGGCAGCGTCCGACGACATGATGATGGTAACCGATTCAATTCGTGACAGTCTCGAACGCAGCCTGGCCGATTACCTGGGTGGGCCAGTGCATCTGAGCGTGCGCGCAGCGACCAGCGCGGATCTGAATACCCCGGCGCGGCAAGCCCAGGACCGCGCCGATCATTCCCAGCGCGAGGCTGAAGCGGCTATCGACGACGATCCGGTGGTGCGCAAACTTTGCGATCGTTTTGGTGCCGAAGTACTGCGCGAATCCATTCGACCGAACCAGACCCGGAGTCATTGAAGATGATCAAAGGCAATATCGCTCAGCTCATGCAGCAGGCCCAGAAAGTCCAGGAGAATCTCAAGAAAGCCCAGGAGGAGCTCGCCGACCTGGAAGTCAAGGGTCAGGCCGGAGGCGGCCTGGTCGAAGTCACCATGAATGGTCGGCACGAGGTCAGGCGCGTTGCCATCGACCCCGAGATTGCCGATGATCGCGAGATGATTGAAGACCTGGTGGCCGCTGCTGTCAATGATGCGGTCAACCGCATTCAACAGGCCACCCAGGAAAAGATGAGCGGCCTGGCTGGTGGCATGCCGCTGCCGCCGGGCTTCAATCTGCCCTGAGCCAGGGAAGAATCGGCTTGAGTCGCGACCCGCTCGAGGACCTGCTCGAGAGTTTCCGATGCCTGCCGGGCGTTGGCGCGCGCACCGCCCAGCGCATGGCCATGCACTTGCTGGAGCGTGATCGGCGAGGCGGCGAACGCCTCGCCGACGCCCTGGCCCTGGCCATGCGCGATATCAAGCGCTGTCGGTTATGCCGCAATTTCACTGCCGACGACATTTGCCGGGTGTGCAGCAATCCCCAGCGCTCCGGCGCCACCTTGTGCGTGGTTGAAAGCCCGGCCGACGTGTTGGCGATTGAAGCGGCCACCGGTTTCCAGGGCCGCTATTTCGTCCTGCTGGGCCGGCTGTCGCCGCTAGATGGTATTGGCCCGGAGGAGTTGGGGCTGGATCTGCTCGAGCAGCGACTGCAAGACGAGTCGATCGAAGAGCTCATCGTCGCCACCAACACCACTGTCGAGGGAGAAGCAACCGCTTACTACCTGCAGGAAATGGCCATGCGTCACGGTGCCCGGATCAGTCGCCTGGCGCAGGGTGTGCCGCTGGGTGGCGAGCTGGAGCATACCGATCGGTCCACCCTTGCCCACGCCTTCGCCTCCCGCTTGCCTCTGCGGAGTTGAAATGCGCAAAGGCCCGGCCGCCTTCCAGGGTGGCCGGGCCTTTGCGCGAGGTCTCGAGTTATTCGCTGTCGGTCTGACCCAGACTGAGACGGTCGCGGTTGCGGTCGACCGTGCGCAGACCGATGCCGCGGACGTTGACCAGCTCATCGATATGGGCGAACGGGCCGTTTTCTTCGCGGTAGTCCACGATTGCCTCGGCCTTGCTGGCACCGACGCCATGCAGTGCTTCGGCCAGCTGTTCGGCGGTAGCAGTGTTGATGTCCACCGGCTCCATGTCGGCAATGGTCAGGCCAGTCAGGGCCAGGCTCAGCAAGAGTGCAAAGAAGATGTTCTTGATCATGATGGTTTCTCCAGTTTCGTCAATTGAATGTTGTGTCTTGGTTGACGCCGGACCGCTTGTCCAGCGTTGGCAACAGTTTAGAAATCGGAGGCCGGCCTGAAATCGGGCAAATGTCCCGGGATGGACTAGGAAAATCGACCGTCGATGACAGGAATTTCGGTTCTCAGGTTTTGAGAAAGCGGCATGGTGCAATGGTTTTCAAGCACTTGAAACCCGATTGGAGTAACGCATGAAAGTCGAAACCAAGCCAGCAGCTTCTGCCGAGATGGGCAGCATCGAGTTCCGCGATGAAATCGTGGGCAAGCGGATAACCGGCGTCATCGCCCGTCCGGGAAAAGAGGGTCAGCCGCCGGTTGTGTTGATGCTGAGCTTCGACGACGGCAGCGTCGTCGAGTTTGTTTCGCCGCGCAGCGATCGCCTGTTGCGTCGATCGTTGCGCTGTTCGAGCGCCCGCGATCAGGTGGCGGCGCGGTCGTCGACGGCCGCCCAGCTGGAGCTGATGCCGCCGCCAGCAGGCAGCTCGGGCGGGCTGGGTCTGAACTGATTCGCTGCGGCGGATTCAGCCCATGATCGCGGATTCTGAAGTTATCCACAAAAGCTGTGGATAAGGTTGTGAACACAATCTGTCGATGGCCCGTGAGGTTGCCCCATGCCCGGATTGGACAAAGATTGACCATTTTATTAAATTCAATAAAATCATGGTGTTGAGATTTTTGTTCAGTCCGGTTGCAGTCACGAGGCTGTCAACAAAGTGTCAAACTGGGAATCAAGCAGTTGTGCATAACAACTGAATGTGTATTCCAGAAGATGAGCCTAAGTGATTGAATCTTCGTTTGGCGCTGTGGCGCTCAGACCCAGCCCGTCCGACCAGGCCATGAGCTCGGTAAGCAGATCGATGCGGTCCGGTCGCGCCTGCATCAGCGCGCGAATGCAGGCCTGGTATTCCGGCCAGCGGATCGAGGCCAGGTCGGGGTCGTCGACCAGGCGTCGCTGCCGCCAGTGGCGCCATTGTTCACGCTCCTCCTCGGTCAGGCTGTGTGGATGAAGTCGGGCTCGGTAGCGAAACAGCAGCTCGTTCAGTCGCTCATCCTGGAAGGGCTGGCCAAGACGGGCCAGTTCCTCGGCGTCCAGTGAGCGGACTTTCGCCATCACCGCCTGGTCCGGGCGCGGAATGAAGCCGTCGTAGAGCGCAAGTTCGGCGTCGGCCGCCGTTGGTCCAGTGTTGGTAAATAGCTGGGTCAGTCGTTCAATAAACCCGGTGTCGCCGCGCAAGTGCGCTGTCCGGCGCTGCATCGCGTCCGGGTCGATCTGTAGCCGTTTTCGACTGGAAGCATCCAGGACGTTGAGCGGCGAAAGCATGGGGCAGCGATTGGATCGGACCAGCTTGATCGGCAGTCTTTCCTCTCCTTCCGGCAGATCTGCTGCAGGCGTCCACATAAGGTCGATCAGTTCTTCGTCCGATCTGTCCATGAACGGTGCCGGGTCAACATTCAGGTTCCAGACGATCCACTGACCGGCGAAGCTTGGATGCGGTGCCAGGGGCAGCACTGGCGCGGTTGCGAAAAGACTTGCCGGCAGGCGTGACGAGCTGTGCAAGAGCGGCTCGCCCCGGCTCAGCAGGCCGGCCACGACATGTTTTTGTCTAAGCGACAAGGCCCAGTTCCACAGGCGCGGCTGATGTTGCTTGACCAGGCGAGCCATGCCGAGCGTGGCTTCCACGTCGGCCAGGGCGTCATGCGCCCGGCTGGTGTCCATGCCGTTGGCCGCCGCCAGGTCTTCCAGGCGGAAGCTGGGGCTGCCATCGTCACGCTGCGGCCACTGCAGGCCTTCGGGACGCAGGGCGCGGGTCATGCGCATCAGGTCGATCAGGTCGAAGCGCGAGTTCCCGTTGCTGTATTCACGCGCGTAGGGGTCGAAAAAGTTGCGCCAGAACAGGAAACGAGTCACCTCGTCGTCGAAACGAAAGTTGTTGTAACCGACGCTGCAAGTGCCGGGCTGGCTCAGCAGGGCATGAACACGGGCGGCAAAGGCGTTTTCGGGAATGCCGCGGTCACTGGCCGCTTGCGGGGTGATGCCGGTGATCAGGCAGGCTTCTGGCTGCGGCAGCATGTCGTCGGCCGGCTGGCAATAAAAGACGTCGGGTTCGCCAATCGGGTTAAGCTCCATGTCGGTGCGCAGGGCGGCGAATTGAGCTGGCCGGTCGCGGCGTGTATCGGCACCAAAGGTTTCGTAGTCGTGCCAGAGAAAACTGGCCGGGCTGTCATTCATGGCGATTTTTTTCTCCCGCGTGGTTGTGAACCGGTTTTGCATCGCACAGTCTACAATCCGGTCTTTATTTTCAAGGCAATCCATCATGACTGACAAAGCAACCTTTGGTGCCGGCTGTTTCTGGGGTGTCGAGGCCCGTTTTCGTGAGCTCGACGGTGTCACTGAGGCCCAGGTGGGCTACAGCGGTGGCCACGTCGACAAGCCAACCTATCAGCAGGTATGCACCGACCAGACCGGGCATGTCGAAGTGGTCGAGGTGCAGTTTGACGCCGGGCGCATTTCCTATGAAACCCTGGTGCGCGAATTCTTCAAGCTGCACGATCCGACCCAGGTTGACCGCCAGGGGCCGGATGTCGGGCGTCAATACCGCAGCGTCATCTTCGTTCATGACGATGAACAACGCGCTGCGGCCGAGCGGGTCCGTGCCGAGCTTGATCAGGGTGGCACCTATCGCCGCCCGATTGCCACCGCGGTGGAGCCAGCGGCCACCTTCTGGCGAGCCGAGGAATACCACCAGCAATACCTGGCCCGCCGCGGCGGTAGCTGCAGTATCGGCGGCTGATCCTCAGGCGGCTTTTTTCAGGGCGCG
>SLQY01000197.1 GCA_007131235.1 Wenzhouxiangella sp. | reverse complement strand
CCCAACTCAGGAACAAGCCATCAACCCGCGCCCAACTGCGCCGCAATGTTCTTTACCTGGCCCTTGCCGCCAGCCTGTCCGGTGCACCGTTGGCCTGGGCGCAGCAAGGCATCGAGGAAGGTGAGGGTGAGCGCAGCGCCGAGGAAGAACATGCGGATCTCGATCGCGTGCTGGTGACCGGGTTTCGGCGCAGCGTGGAGCAGTCCATCAGTACCAAGCGCGACAGCAGCTCGGTCGTCGAAGCCGTGTTCGCCGAAGATATCGGCAAGTTGCCGGATGTCAGTATCGCCGAAGCCCTGGCGCGATTGCCCGGCTTGACCTCGCAGCGCACCGACGGTCGTTCCCAGACCATTTCCGTGCGTGGCCTGGGGCCCGATTTCAGCGTCGCACTGTTCAACGGTCGTGAACAGGTCACCACCGGTGACAATCGCGGTGTCGAATTTGACCAGTACCCGTCCGAGCTGCTCGGTTCCGTGGTGGTTTACAAGACGCCGAATGCCAGCATTATTGGGCAGGGCCTGGCTGGCACGGTCGATATGCGTACGATACGGCCGCTCGATGTCGATGAGCGCGTGATGTCGGTCAGTGCCCGCTATGAGCGCAACGACGACAGCGCCTTCAATCCCGATGGCAGCAGCGATGGCTACCGGGCCAGCGTTATTTACATTGGTCAAAGCAATGATCGGACGCTGGGCCTGACCCTGGGTGCCACGGTGCAGTCCACACCCAACCAGATCGAGCGCTTCAATGCCTGGGGCTATCCCGATATCGGTGACGGCGAGACCCGGGTTCCCGGCGGTGCAAAGCCTTACGTGCAGTCCAACGAGCTGAAGCGCTTCGGCGTGCTGGGCACTTTGCAGTATGCCCCTAGCGATACATTCAGCACGACTCTGGATCTGGCCTACTCGGACTTCGAAGAAAAGCAGATCCTGCGCGGCATCGAGTTTCCCCTGTTCTGGTCCTCGGCCCAGCTGCAGGATGGCTTTACCGTTGATGATGGATTGATTACCCAGGGTCAGTTCGATAACGTTTTCGGCGTCATGCGCAGCGACCGCAACGACCGTTCCGCCGAGTTGTTGAACCTGGGCTGGAACACGCGTTTTGAACTGACGCCAGTTTGGGCCCTGGATACCGATATCAGTTATTCGCGAGCGACCAGAGAGGATGTGCTGCTGGAAACCTATGCCGGCACGGGGCCTGCCCAGAGCGGCATGCCTGATTCACTCGGGTTCATGATCGCACCCAGCGGCGTGTTTCAATTCAACCCTCTGATCAACTATGCCGACCCCAACCTGTTCGTACTGACCGATCCCCAGGGATGGGGTGCAGGTGCCCAGCCTGACCCACTGACACAGGCCGGTTTCATCAACAATCCCGAAACGACTGATTGGCTGGCCAACGCCCGTGCGCAGATTGAATATGGCTTCAATGGCGGCCCGTTCAGCAAGGGTATTGGCGGTGTGTCATTTACCCGCCGTGACAAGGAACGCAGCATTGGTCAAGCCTTCCTGGTTCCCCCTGGCGGCGCGACCTCTGGACAAATCCCGGCGGCTGCACTGCTTGGAACGACTGGCCTGGGTTTTATCGGCATTCCGGGCATGATCGCCTGGGATCCACGGTACCTGGTCAACAATTTTTATGATCTGGTTTCCGTTGAGCTGTCTTCATTCAACGTACCGCAGGACTGGAACGTGCGCGAAGACGCTACCACCGCCTACGTCAGGTTTGATATCGATACCGACCTGGGCGGCGTTCCGGTCACCGGTAACGTTGGCCTGCAGGCCGTTCATACTGATCAAAGCTCCAGTGGATTCAGGGTGGCCGGGGCCGAGGTCGGTGCCGGGGTTGCCGAAGGGACCTTTGTCCCGGTTGATGACGGCGACGATTACTGGCGCTTTCTGCCCAGCTTGAACCTGGTGTTCGATATCGGCAATGACCAGCTGGTGCGCTTTGGTGCCTCCCGGGTCATGGCCCGGCCGCGCATGGACCAGCTCAATGCCAGCCTGGCGTTGAATACCAATTTCCCACTGCTGGAATCGACCGACCCGAACCAGTCATTCTTCAGCGCCGGGGGCGGCAACCCGTCGCTTCGACCCATGATGTCGAATTCCGTGGACTTGTCTTACGAGCGCTACTTTGCTGAGGACTCAGGCTACATCGCGATTACCGGCTTCTACAAGGATCTGGAAGATTTCGTCAATCCCGGTGATTCCTTCATTACCGATTTCTCGGCCTTCGTTGATGATTTCCTGACTCCTGAAGACGCGGCTCGACTGGGCACGACCGACGGCCTGGTGTTCGGGCCGACCAACCGAGGCAGCGGCTGGATTCGCGGCTTCGAGTTCACCACCGCCCTGCAGGCTGAAACCTTTGTTCCGGCCCTGGCTGGCTTTGGCTTCCTGTTCAGTGTGTCCTATACGGATTCAAGCGTGAAACTGGGTGACTCGGATGAGTCCATCAACGTGCCGGGGCTGTCGGACTGGGTAGTCAACAGCACGGTGTTCTACGAGCGGCACGGTTTCCAGTTCCGGATTTCACACCGCTATCGTGATGAGTTTCTTTCCGAGGTATTTGGCCTCAGTGGGACGCGGATTACTCGGGAGGCTCGGTCCGAAAGTATCTTTGATGCTCAGGTGGGCTATCAATTCCGGGATGATGTGCTGAACGGCTTGAACCTGTTCCTGCAGGCCAACAATTTGACCAATGAGCCATTCACTACCTTCGAAGGCGGCGACAAGCGCCTGGTTGTTGACCGCCAGCGCTTTGGTCGCAGCTTCCTGCTCGGTGCGTCCTATCGTTTCTAGGGTCTCTCCGCTGCCCACCTCTGTGCCATTCATCAGCTCTGCACAGAGGTGGGCTTTTTTCTGGACTGGCCTGATATGGCCTTTGCAAAATTGAATTGCCCATGACTGAGGGTGCCATCGGCAAGGTGCTGATCGTTGGCGGGGGCACCGCCGGCTGGATGGCTGCCGCCGTTTTGTCGCGCGCCTTTGGCGGCAGCTTGGAAATTGCGCTGGTCGAATCTGAACAGATCGGCATTGTCGGGGTTGGTGAGGCAACCATTCCGCAGATCCGACTGCTTAATCAATACCTGGGCATTGATGAAGATCAGTTCATTTGCGCTACCCAGGGCAGCTTCAAGCTCGGCATTCAGTTCGAAGGCTGGGACCGCCCCAACGGGGCTTACCTGCATGCCTTCGGCGATGTTGGCCGTGCCCTGGGTGCGGTCCCGTTTCAGGCCATCTGGCAGCGCGGCCTGGCACTAGGCATCCGGAGCGGACTTTGGGACTACTCCCTGAACGCTGCCGCGGCTGCTGCCAACCGGTTTGCCCGCTTCAGCCCGACCGAAACCCAGCCATTGAACGGCATCGTCCATGCTTTCCATTTCGATGCCTCGTTGTATGCGCGTTTCCTGCGCTCGATCAGCGAACAAGCCGGCGTCAAGCGCGTTGAGGGGCGCATTGTTGATGTCGAACTCGATGCTGAAAGCGGCCATGTCAACGCCGTGTGCCTGGATGATGAGCGCAGGCTGCAGGCCGACCTGTTCATAGACTGCAGTGGTTTTCGCGGTTTGCTGATTGGCCAGGCTTTGGGCGTGGACTATCTGGACTGGTCTGACTGGCTGCCCTGCGATCGCGCCCTGGCCTTGCCCAGCGCGCACGGAGCAATGATGCGTCCCTTCACCCAGGCCATGGCCCGCCCAGCCGGCTGGCAATGGCGGATTCCGCTGCAGCACCGGGTCGGCAATGGTTATGTCTACTGCAGCCGTTTCATCAGCGACGATGAAGCTGCCGCTACGCTGCTGGCCAACCTCGAAGGCGAAGCCCTGGACGAACCGCGAGCGCTGCACTTTCTGACCGGCCGGCGGCGAAAGTTCTGGCACCGCAACTGCCTGGCCCTTGGGCTTTCCAGCGGATTTCTCGAGCCGCTGGAATCGACCAGCATTCACCTGATCCAGTCCGGCATCAGCCGCTTGCTGACGATGTTCCCCGACCGCCAGTTTGACCAGGCCCTGATCGACGAGTACAACCGAGCCAGTATCCGTGAGTTTGAGGGCATACGCGATTTCCTTATCCTTCATTACCATGCCAACGGCCGTCATGGCGAGCCTTTCTGGGACGAGCGCCGCGGGCTTGAAATACCTGAATCCCTGGTTCAGCGGATGACGCTGTTTGCCAGACACGGTCTGGTCTCGCGCCAGGCCGACGAGCTGTTCACCGAGGGCAGCTGGTTGCAGGTGTTGCTGGGCCAGTGCGGTGTCCCTGAGCGCGTGCCGGCGCTGGCTGCGGCCATGCACCCTGACCAGGTTCGAGAGGTGTTGAACGTGCTGGCCGCCGCAGTCCAGCGTAACCTTCAACGCATGCCCGAACATGCCGAATTCATTGCCCGTCACTGCCGGGCCAGCTGACAACCACCAACGATGATGACCACGACCCGACTGACCCTGTTCTTCACCCTGGCAATCGCCGCCGGCCCGGTTACTGCTGCCGCCCCTGCCGAGGAGCCGTCAGCTGTTGGCAAGGTCGTCATCTACCAGCTCTTGCCACGCCTGTTCGGCAATACCGAGACCACCAACCGGCCCTGGGGCAGGGCCGAGGAAAACGGGGTCGGGCGGATGAGCGACATCAGCGATCAGGCTCTCAGGGGCATTGCCGAGCTGGGTGTGACCCATGTCTGGTACACCGGTATACCGCATCATGCCGTGATCGCCGATTACACGGACTACGGCATCAGTCTGGACGATCCAGACGTGGTCAAGGGCCGGGCCGGCTCTCCCTATGCCATTCGCGACTACTTCAATGTCCATCCCGACCTGGCCGATCACCCGGCTCGACGGCTGGACGAGTTCCGCAGCCTGGTCGAGCGAACCCATGCCCATGGCATGAAGGTGATGATCGATATCGTCCCGAATCACGTAGCGCGCAACTACGGCTCACTTGGCGTGCCTGAAGGCGTCACGGACCTGGGTGCCAACGATGACGACAGCGTGGTCTACCATCGCGACAACAGCTTTTACTACCTGCCTGGCGAAGCATTCCAGGTGCCGGAATGGCCGGACTGGTACCGGCCGCTGGGCGGCGAGGAGCATCCGCTGGCCGACGGGCACTTCGACGAAAACCCGGCGCGCTGGACCGGCAACGGTGCGCGCAGCGCCCAGCCCGATTTCGATGACTGGTACGAAACCATCCGCATCAACTTTGGCGTACGCCCCGACGGCAGCCACGATTTTGATGCCTTGCCTCAGGATTACGCCAGCCGCCCCACCGTCGATCACTACCGCTACTGGCAAGACCGTGATGTGCCGGCGACCTGGCTGAAGTTTCGCAACATTGCAGCCTTCTGGCTGGACCTGGGCGTGGACGGCTTTCGCTTTGATATGGCCGAGATGGTGCCAGTCGAATTCTGGAGCTATCTCAACAGTTTCATCAAGCAGCACTACCCCGAAGCCTTGCTGCTGGCCGAAGTCTATCAACCCGATCTGTATCGCCAGTACCTTCACCTCGGGCGCATGGATTACCTTTACGACAAGGTCGAGTTCTACGACGATCTCAAGGCGGTGATGCAGGGTCATGGCAGCACCGATCGCCTGGTCGAGGTTCAGCAGCGCCATGCCGATATTGAGCATCACCTGCTTCGTTTTCTTGAAAACCATGACGAGCAGCGCATTGCCAGCCCGGCGTTCGCCGGCAATGCGTGGCGGGGCGTGCCGGCCATGCTGGCCACCGCTGCCATGAGCACGTCACCGACACTCTTGTATTTCGGTCAGGAGGTCGGCGAGCCGGCCGCTCAAGACGCCGGTTTCGGCCGCGCCAGCCGCACCACGATTTTCGACTACTGGGGTGTGCCGGCCCATCAGCGCTGGATGAACGGCGGGGCTTTTGACGGCGGCGCATTGAGCAATACCGAGCGCAAGCTGCGTGACTTCTACACCCGGCTGATGCGATTCGTGGCCTCGCAGCCTGCCCTGATGGGCGAGTACGCCGACCTGCACCTGGCCAATCGCGAGCGCACCGAACACTACGACGACAAGCTGCTGAGCTGGCTGCGCTGGTCGGATACACAAAGACTGGTCATGGTCGCCAATTTCCGCGACCGCGCCTACCCAGGGCTCAGCCTTGAGCTGCCATCTGAACAGATCGAGGCGCTGGGCCTGGTCGACGGCCGCTATGCCCTGCGCGAGCGCCTGTATGGGGACATGGAGACCGAGCTGATTGTCGCCGACGGAATCGGCCACATTGCATTGATCCTGGCGCCGCTGGCGGCGCTGATCCTGGAGATCGACACATGATACGTATTCTGTTGTTTGCCGGATGCTTGCTCGGCCTGTGCTTTGGCGGGGCGTTGCAGGCTGCTCAGCTGGCCTACCAGGGCCATGCGCTGGACGGCAATACCGTGACCGTCAGCACCGAACGCGGTGAGGTGGCACTGCGCTTCCTGGATCCCGGCGTCGTCGAAGTGCTCTACCGGATCGATGGGCTCGAACAACCGCCATCGCGTACCTTGTACGACGCCGAGCCGGCGCCAGTCGCTGTCGACATCAATGCCAGCGCTGATGCACTCAGGCTGAGCACGGACCTGCTCGCAGTGGTCATCGAGAAATCGCCGCTGCGGATCAGCTATTTCCGGGGTCAGGAACATCTGCTCAGCGAGCAATCCGGTTTTTTTGTTCAGCCCACCCTGCGCGGCTTCCGTTTCGAGCTGGGCGATGATGAAAAACTGCTCGGTACCGGTCAGCGCGTGCTTGGCATGGACCGTCGCGGTCATCGTCTGCCCTTGGACAACAAACCTCACTATGGCTACGGCGAAGAGTCCAAGCAGATGTATTTCAGCATCCCGGGCGTACTGTCCAGCCGCAACTACATGTTGATCTTTGACAATGCCGCCCGTGGCACGGTTGACCTGGGTGCTGACGAGCCCGACGTGCTTCAGTTTCATGCCGTGGCCGGGCGCACCGCCTATGTCGTGGTCGCCGGCCAGACCTACCAGGACACGCTGACCCGCTACCTGCGTGCCAGCGGCATGCCGCCGATGCCGCCGCGCTGGGCGCTGGGTAACTATTCCTCGCGCTATGGTTATCGCAACGAGGCCGAGGCGCGCGCGGTGGTCGACCTGCACCTGGAGCAGGGCTTTCCGCTGGACGTGATCGTCATCGACCTGTACTGGTTTGGACCGGACGAGAAGGGTCATATGGGCAATCTGGCCTGGGACCGGGATAATTGGCCCGACCCCGAGGGGATGATGGCCGATTTCCGGGACAAGGGCGTGCAGACTATCCTGGTCACCGAACCGTTCATCCTGACCACTTCGAATCGCTGGCAGGAGGCCGTCGATGCCGATGTCCTGGCCCTGAACATGGCCGGGTACCCCAGAACCTTCGACTTTCACTTCGGCAATAGCGGCCTGCTCGACGTGTTCAAGCCCGAGACCGCCGAGTGGTTCTGGCAGATCTGCCGCGGGCTGATGGCCGAGGGCGTGGCCGGCTGGTGGGGCGACCTGGGCGAGCCGGAGGTGCATCGGCGCGATACCCTGCACCGTGCTGGCATGTCTGACGAGATTCACAACGTCTACGGCCATACCTGGGCCGAAGGGCTTTATCAGCGCCACGTGCGCGATTTTCCCGAGCGTCGCCCGTTCATCATGATGCGCGCCGGCGCACCTGGCTCGCAGCGCTACGGCATGATTCCCTGGACCGGTGATGTCGAGCGCAGCTGGGCCGGCCTGCGGCCGCAGGTGGAGCTGGCTTTGCAGATGAGCCTGTTCGGTTTCGGCTACATCCATTCCGACCTGGGCGGTTTCGCTGACGGCGAGGTCTTTGATGCCGAGCTCTACACGCGCTGGATGCAATTTGGCGTATTTCAGCCCGTCTATCGCCCACATGCCCAGGACCACATCCCGTCCGAGCCGGTCTTTCACGATGAGCGCACCCGCAACATCGTGCGCGACTACGTGCACTGGCGCTACCGGCTGATGGCCTACAACTACACCCTGGCCTACCAGCACAGCCGCACCGGCCTGCCGCTGATGCGACCGCTGTTCTACCTCGAGCCCGACAACCCTGATCTGATCGACGAGGCCAACAGCTACCTGTGGGGTGATGCCTTCCTGGTCGCGCCAGTGACTGAGCCGGGCGTCGACCGCTGGTCGGTCAATCTGCCCCGGGGCGTATGGTTCGACTACTTCAGCGGCCGGCGTCACAGCGGCGGCCGGGTTATCGAAGTGCCGGTCACCCTGGAAACCATCCCGGTCATGGTTCGGGCTGGCAGCTTCGTGCCCAAGGTCGATGTCGTTCAGAGTACGCGCGACTACAGCAGCGAAAAACTGGAACTGCACTACTGGCATGACAGCAGCGTGAGCCGAGCTCAAGGTCTGATGTTCGAAGATGACGGGCACAGTCGCACCAGCCTGAACGATGGCGCTTTCGAGTTGCTGCATTTCGACGCCGAATACGATGAGGGTGGTTTGAGGCTGGACCTCAGGCGCGAGGGCGCTTACTCCGGGATGCCGGAACAGCGAGACCTGGTCGTGGTCATCCACAACCCACCGACGGTGCATGAAGTCCGCGTCAATGGCAGTGTGGTGCCAGTCCAGCCCCGGAGTGCCGAAATTGAAACGGCCGCCTGGCTGGACGAAACCGGACACCTGAAGGTGAAACTTCCATGGAGCAGCTCGAACGTGAACATCGAGGTGCGCGGGGAATCCAGCTCGACCTGAACAAGCGCTCGGGTCAATGCGGGCCGTGCCAGGCGCCACAGCGGCGCAGGTAGTCGGCGTGGTCAGGCATGGCCTCGGCAGCCTGGTCAATGGTGCTGGCCAGGCTGGCAAGCCAGCGCCGGGCCTCGACCTGGGGGCGGTGGTTGAGCAGCGCGTCATGGCCCCGGGGTATGCCTAGCTGGCCGGCCAGTACCGCCAGCCAGTTTGTGTTCTGGAACAGCTCCAGTGGCTCGGCGACGACGCGACCGTGGCTGGTGAAATGGTCTATCTTGTATTGCAGTGTTTCGGGAATATCCATCTCCCGGCACCCCTTCCAGAACGCGTCGTCGCCGCGCTCGTTGGCGTGGTAATGGAGGACCAGGAAGTCGCGGATGCGCTCGTATTCGACGGCGGTGATACGGTTGAATTCCCGCGCACACAACGGATTGAAGTCGCGGTCGGGAAACAACGCCAGCAAGCGGTTGATGGCGGTCTGGACAAGATGGATGCTGGTTGATTCCAGTGGCTCCATGAAGCCGGCGGCCAGGCCGATGGCGATGCAATTGCGATTCCAGAATCGGTTCCTGCGTCCGGTCACGAAGCGCAACGGGCGGGGCTCGGCCAGCGCCTCGCCCTCGAGGCTGTCCATCAGGATCGCGGTGGCCTCGTCCTCGCTCATGAAGCGACTGCAGTAAATATGGCCGTTGCCGACCCGGTGCTGCAGCGGAATGCGCCATTGCCAGCCCGCTGACCGGGCCGTTGATCGGGTATAGGGGCTCAGACCCTCGGCACCATGGGAACAAGGCACGGCCACGGCCCGGTCGCAGGGCAAGCAGCCGGTCCAGTCCTGGTACCCGGTCTTGAGTGTCTTTTCGATCAGCAGTCCGTGGAATCCGGTGCAATCGATGAACAAATCGCCGTCAAGAACGCGGTCGGCGTCGAGCCTCAAGTCACGGATGAAGCCATTGTCGGCATGCAGGCTAACGTCGGCGACCTTGCCTTCAATGCGCCGGACGCCCTTCGCTTCGGCCTTGCTGCGCAGATACTGGCCGTACAGCACGGCGTCAAAATGATAGGCGTAGTCATGGGTGGACTGGACCCGTCGCGGATCGCGCAGCGGCTTGTCGAACCGACTGCGCCGCGCCGCTGCCCAGGCCATCGAAAGGCTGCCCAGATCGAGTCTGTTGCCGGCCAGATTTTCCCGGATCCAGTACTGGTGCAGCGGAACGGTATCGAAGTCCACCCCGAAGCTGCCGAAGGGATGAAAATAGCGATGATCGTGTCGAGTCCAGTCGACGAACTCAATGCCCAGCTTGTAGGTGCCGCGCGTTGCGCGCAGGAACTCCGCCTCGTCCAGCCCCAGGCGCTGGTTGAACAGCTTGATCGGTGGAATCGTGGCCTCGCCAACGCCGACGATACCGATCTGTTCCGATTCGATCAGCACGATCTCGCAATCGTCCTGCAGGGCGTGAGCCAGTGCGGTGGCGGTCATCCAGCCGGCCGTTCCACCGCCAACGATGATGACGCGGCGAATGCGGCGATCAGGGCGGGCGGCGGATAATGACATGTTCCAACTTTAGCGCCCGCATGGCTGGCGGCGGGATGAATACGATTTCAGGGTATGCCGGGAGAGAGAAGAGGCAAGAGGCGAGATGAAACGGCAACCGCAGCGGCAAAATCCCCTGAATACGATTTCATTGCCTTCCCCGCACGCGAGCGGGCTTCTATGATCGTGGGCGAGTTGCTTTTCGGTTGGAATTGTCGATGAAAAACAAGCCGGCACTGTCGTTCTGGCAAATCTGGAACATGTCGTTTGGTTTCCTGGGCATCCAGTTCGGCTGGGGGCTGCAGATGGCCAACATGTCAGCGATCTACCAGATGCTGGGAGCCGACGAGGCGCTGTTGCCGATCCTGTGGCTGGCTGCGCCGGTAACCGGCCTGGTTGTGCAACCCATTGTCGGCTACATGAGCGATCGCACCTGGAACCGCTTTGGTCGGCGCCGGCCGTACTTTCTGGCCGGGGCGGTCTGCGCCTCGATCGCGCTGATCTTCATGCCCAATTCGCCAACTCTTTGGGTGGCGGCCGGCCTTTTGTGGGTGCTCGATGCCTCGGTCAATGTCAGCATGGAGCCGTTCAGGGCCTTTGTTGCCGACAAGCTACCCGCGCATCAGCGCAGCCGCGGCTATGCCATGCAAAGCCTGTTCATCGGCGCCGGCGCGGTGGCTGCCTCGGCGCTGCCCTGGGTGCTGACCAACTGGTTTGGCGTGGCCGGCACCGCGCCCGAAGGCCAGATTCCGCCGGCGGTGCACTACGCCTTCTACACCGGCGCGGCGATCTTCCTGCTGGCCGTGATCTGGACCGTGGTGTCGACGCCGGAGTATCCGCCGGAGGATATGGACGCCTTCCGGCACATGCAGCGTGAAAGCCGCGGCGTGGGCGATTTCTTCCGCGAGCTCTATCACGGCATTCGCAACATGCCGGCGACCATGCGCCAACTTGCCCTGGTCCAGTTCTTTACCTGGATGGCGCTGTTTTGCATGTGGATCTATTACGCGCCGGCGATTGCCCGCACGGTGTTTGGTGCCGTGCCTGATACGCCTGACTATGCCGCGCGCGTGGCCGAAGCCGGGCAGTGGACCGGGGTCAGCTTCGCCGTCTACAACCTGGTTTGCTTCCTGTTTGCCTTTCTGTTGCTCAAGCTGGCCCGGCACTTTCCGGCCCGCCTGATTCACCTGGTCTGCCTGAGCATCGGCGGGATCAGCCTGATGGCGGTCTCTGGCATTGCCAGCCAGTCGCTGCTGCTGGTGGCCATGGTCGGGGTCGGCATTGCCTGGGGCTCGATCCTGTCCATGCCCTACGCCATGCTGTCGCATTGCCTGCCGCCGGAGAAGATGGGCTTCTACATGGGCGTGTTCAATTTCTTTATTGTCCTGCCGCAGATTGTCATTGCCCTGGGGCTTGGTCAGCTGATCGGGCTGGTTCCGGGTGCCACCGCGGTCCACGTGATGTTCGGCGGAGGGCTGGCCATGCTGATCGCTGCGGCTTGCACCCTCAGGGTAAAAGAGGTCGCCGATTCGCCCGTCCAGGTGCTTCCGGCATGAGGTGCCTGTTACTGCTGATGCTGCTGGCCGGATTGATCGGCTGTGACGATGCGTCCACAGAAGCGGTCGCGCCACCAGTCGGTGCCGAGGAGGCCGCCACTTCCTTCTACGGCACGCTGGAACCATTTGCCGCCGAGGCGGTTTACTTCGTGGTTACCGATCGCTTCGTCAACGGCGATCCGGACAATGACCATCGCGACCAGGGCGGCGACTTCCCCACCTTCGATATACCGCTGCCGGAGTGCAACGGGGTCAAGGCTAATATCGGCTATCTTGGCGGCGACTTCCGCGGCCTGCTTGACCATGCTGACTACATCCGCGAGATGGGATTTACCGCGGTCTGGCTGACACCGATTGCCGATAACCCCGACCAGGCCTTTTCCGGCGGCGGCGAAATCAACTGCGACAGCATACTGACCGACCAGGGCAAGACCGGCTATCACGGCTACTGGGCGATCAATTTCTATCGCACCGATGAACACCTGGTCAGTCCCGGGCTGGGTTTTCCCGAGCTGACTGCCGGCCTGAACGAGCGCGGCCTGAAGACCGTGCTCGATATTGTCGGCAACCACGGCTCTCCGGGTTGGAGCATGGTCGAGCCGCAGCCCGGCTTTGGCCAGCTCTTCGATGCCGATGGCCGACTGCTTGCCGATCATCAGAACCTGCCGCCGGAAGAACTCGACCCCAAGGGCAATCCGATGCATGCCTGGTTTCGCACCGAGCCCAGCCTGGCCGAGCTGGCCAGCTTCAACCCGGACAATCCGGAGGTGGTCGAGTACCTGATCGGCGCCTACCTGCGCTGGATCGAGCAGGGTGCCTCGGCATTCCGGATCGATACCATGGCCTACATGCCGGTTTCGTTCTGGCGCGAAGTGGCCGACCGGATACGCAGCGAGCATCCGGACTTTTTCATGAGTGGCGAGGTCTGGGTGACCGATCCGGTCGAAATGGTGCCGTATACCCAACCCGAAAATGGTGGCTTCAGCCTGATCGACTTCCCTCTTCAGGAGCGCCTGCGCGAAGTGTTCGAAGACCCGGACAGCGATTACGGACTGCTGGCCGACCGCCTGCTGCTCGATCATCCCGAGCTCAACGTCTATCAGTTTGTCACCTTCTACGACAACCATGACATGCGCCGGCTGGATGCCGATGATGCCGGCTTCATCAATGCCCACAATTTCCTGTTTACCGCGCGCGGCATTCCGGCGGTTTATTACGGTTCGGAATCCGGTTTCATGCGCGGCCGTGGTGAACATGCCGGCAACCGCAACTACTTCGGAGAGGCCGGCATCGAGGCCGCCCGCAACCATCCCATCCGCCAGCAGCTCAGCCGCATCGCCCATGTCCGCCAGCAGTCCATCGCCCTGCAGCGCGGCGTCCAGGTCATCCTGGAACTTCAAGACCACCGCGCCGCCTTCTACCGCGTCTATCAACACGAAGACCAGCACCAGATCGCCCTGGTGCTGCTGAACAAAGGCCCAAATCCCGACACCTTCGAAATCAGTGAAGGCCTGCAGCCCGGCCACTGGCAATCAGCACTGGATGAAACCTACCTGAACGTGGACGAAGGTCAGCCGATCACCGTTGCTGTGGATGCGAACGATGTGGCCGTGTTTTTGCTCGATGCGCCGGTGACGGATTCCGGGCTGTTGCGGATGCTTGAGTGAGGCGCGGGAAGAGGGGAGAGGGAAAAGGAAATTCGGTGTCTTCGGTGGTTCCAATCAAATTTTTTCTTGGCGCCTTGGCGTCTCCGCGTGAAATCAGCTTTTCCCAGCTCCACATGAGGCACGAACAATGAGCTGCCCCGGAATGGTGTGGCTTTCCACCGTCTCGCCAGCGATCAGGCGCAGCAGGCTGTCGACCAGGACCTTGCCGGCGCCCATGGTGTCCTGGCGCAGGGTGGTCAGGGTAGGACGGCAGTACTGGGCCATGGGAATATCATCAAAGCCGGCCACGGCGACCTCGGCGGGTACGCTCATGCCGGCATCGAACAAGGCCTGGATGGCACCGATGGCGATCAGGTCGCTGGCGCCGAATACCGCGTCGAAAGATGCCCCGCGCTGGATCAGCTCGCGGGTTGCCTCAAGGCCCGAGCGCTCGGTGGAGATAGCGTCGATTTGCAGGTTCGGATCGACCGACAGCCCGGCTGCCTCGAGTGCCTTGCGATAGCCGCGGTAGCGGTCGTTGAACTCCGGGTAGCGGCTGGACGCCTCGCCAATGAAGGCAATCCGTTCGCAACCCTGGCTGATCAAGTGGGCGGTTACATCGCACCCGCCACCGATATTGTCGCAGCCGATGGCCAGACCCGGTTGATCGGCCCGGGCCGCACCCCAGCGCACGAAATGTGCACCCCCCGCGGTGAGGCGTTCCAGCTTGCTGCGATAGGCGACATAGTCGCCGTAGCCGAGCAGAATCAGCCCATCGGCCTTGTGCGTGTTCTCGTAATCGGCCTGCCAGTCATCCGAAAGCTGCTGGAAGGAAACCAGCAAATCCTGTTCAACGGCGGCCGTGGCACGGGTGATCGAGGCCAACAGGGACAAAAAGAACGGATTGATCAGGGACTGATCGTCGGTTGGATCTTCGAACAGCAGCAGGGCCAGGGTGTTGGAGCGCTGGGTGCGCAGGTTGGAAGCGGACTTGTCGACCTTGTAACCGACCTCGCGCGCAATCTGCTCGATCTTCTCCCGCGTTGCCTTGTTGACCAGAGGACTCCCGCGCAGTGCTCGTGAAACAGTAGCCTGCGACACCCCGGCGCGCATAGCGATATCGAGGGAGTTGGGCCGGCCTTTTATTGACATGTCTGCGAAGGGAGGCGAGTCATGGCGCCAGAGTGTAGCAGGAGAGGGGAAGAGGCGGAGAGGGGGAGAGGAAACCCTGAACCCGACAACTCTAACCCGTTCCTATCTCGCCCCGTTCCTGGACAGTGCAACCATCTGTGCGGCTGCGGTTGCCAAGCTTTGAATTTTGGACCAGTCGCCACTAGTGATGGCGTCGCGGGGCAGCATCCAGGAGCCGCCGATAGCGCTGACGTTGGGTAGGTTCAGATAAGTGCCGGCCTGGTCGAGACCGATGCCGCCGGTGGGCATGAACCTGACCCCGGCAAATGGGCCTTGCCAGGCGCGCAGCAGGTCTGGACCGCCGGCGGCGGCAGCGGGGAAGAACTTGAAAAAACGGTAGCCATGGTCCAGGCCAAGCATGACTTCCGAGGCCGTGGCAACACCCGGGATCAGCCGCGGCATATCTGCCCTGGCTGCGGCCTGGTAGAGCGCGGCCGTGGCGCCTGGGCTGACCGCAAAGCGGGCGCCCGCCGCGGCGACCTCGGCCAGCTGGCAATCGTTCAGCACCGTACCGGCACCCACCGTGGCGCCTGGCACTTCCTTCGCTATTCGCTCAATGGCCTCAATGGCGCGCTCATTGCGCAAGGTGACCTCAAGCACCGGCAGGCCGGCCTCCACCAGTACAGTGGCCAGGTCGACGGCCCGACCGGCGTCCGGCAGGGCAATGACCGGAATGATGCCGGCCGCGCCAAGCAGGGTTACGATGTTCGCAGTGTCTGGGGGGCTGTAATGCGTCATGCGTGCGGAGGTTCGAAGGCGAGCAAGGCGGCACCCAGCAGGCCTGGCTCGGGATGGGTGATGATCTTGATGCTG
>SLQY01000347.1 GCA_007131235.1 Wenzhouxiangella sp. | reverse complement strand
CGGGCTGGAACAGCTCGATCAGCAGCGCTCGGTTATCAGGGTCGCGCCAGTCTTCGGCGGTCATGGCCGCGCCATCGGCTCTGCGCCAGCGCAGGCCGTAGTCGGGTGGCAGTGCCGATGCGTCGCGGCGGCGTCCATCACCGTCGATGTAATGATCGGCGCAAAACAGCTTGCATTCGCGGCGCAGGGCGCTCAGGGCGGCGATGAAATCGCTCAAATCCAGCATGGGATCGCCTTGACCCTGCCAGTCGACCCAGCCGATGGGGTTGTCCTGGCAGTAGGCGTTGCTGTTGCCCTGCTGGCTGTTGCCGAGCTCATCGCCGGCCAGCAGCATGGGCACGCCGCGGGCCAGCAGCAGGCAGGCCAGGCGGTTGCGCCGGGCACGCAGGCGCCGCGTCTGGATGTCGGGGTCACCGCTCTGGCCTTCAACGCCGCAGTTGACGCTGGCCTGCCAGGACTCCCAGTCGGGGTCGCTGTGGCCGTTGGCGCCGTTGCGGGGCGTTAAATAACTGACCAGGTCCTGCAGGGTGAAGCCGTCGTGGCTGGTGACGAAGTTGATGCTGGCCGAAGGCAGGCGGCGGCTGCCGGCGAAGACATCGTCGGAGCCGCACAGGCGGGTGGCGAGCTCGCCGATCATTCCCGGCTCGCCGGTCCAGAAGCGGCGCAGGCTGGCGCGGCAGCGGTCGTTCCATTCCGACCAGCCGGCCGGGAAGCGACCGAGATTGTGGCCGGAAGGCCCCAGGTCCCAGGGCTCGGCGATCAGCTTCAGTCGCGACAGCAAGGGGTCGTTCATGATCCCGCCCAGCAGCCAGTCACCGTCGGCCTGTCCGTAGCGGTCGCGGGTCAGGCTGGCGGCCAGGTCAAAGCGAAAGCCGTCGATATCACAGCACCACGCCCAGTGGCGCAGGCTGTCGATGATCAGGCGGGCAACGGCCGGGTGGCCGCAGCGCAGGCCGTTACCGCAGCCGGAGTGATTCTGGTAGCGGGATGGGTCGGTCGGGTCGAGCAGGTAGTAGGCGGGGTTGTCGATACCGCGCATCGACAGGGTCGGGCCGGTTTCGTTGCCTTCGGCGCTGTGATTGAAGACGACATCGAGCAGTACTTCGATGCCGGCCTCGTGCAGGGCGGCCACCAGCCTGGCCAGATCATCGACTTGTTCCAGCCCCAGCTCGGCGGCCGGCGCCATCAGGGCCAGTGGATTGTACCCCCAGTAATTGCTCAAGCCCCGCTGGACCAGGGGCAGCTCGGAGATGCGCGACTGTACCGGGAGCAGTTCGACGGTAGTGACTCCCAGGTGCTTCAGGTGATCGATCAGCGCCGGTTGGGCTAGCGCCTCGGGCCGGCCGCGCAGAGGCTCGCGTACCAGCGGGCAGGCCTCCGTCAGTCCTTTCAAGTGCATTTCATAGATCAGGCTGTCTGCCCAGGCATGGCGCGGCCGGCTGGAGGGTTTGGGCGTGGTCAGCGATTCGATCACGCATTTCGGCACCCAGGGGGCGCTGTCGCGGCTGTCGAAGGACAAGTGGCCCAGGCGATGGCCGCGCTGGTAGCCGAATACCGCGTCATGCCACTGGAACGCACCGACCAGGCGACGCGCGTAGGGGTCGATCAGCAGCTTGTTGGGGTTGCAGCGCTGCCCCTGGTCCGGCTCGTAGGGGCCATGAACCCGGAACCCGTACTGCTGGCCCGGCCTCAGATCAGGGAGAAAGTCATGCCAGATATCGGCATGGCGGCGGCGCAGGCGGTGGCGGCCGATCTCGCGCTGGCCCTCGGCATCGAACAAGCACAGCTCGACATGCTCGGCAATGCTTGAATACAAGGCTACGTGCGCGCCGCGCGCGGTCGCCGTGACGCCCAGAGGCGGCAGCTTGTGGTCAGCTGTCGCCGCCGCCATGTGTCGGTTCGAGCTCGGGCCCGGTCAGGATCACGGCCGCCAGCGGCGGCAGGGTCAGTGACAGCGAACAGGGCTGGCCGTGACAGGGCTTATCGTTACTATCCACCGCACCCAGATTGCCGACATCGCTGCCGCCGTAAAGGGCGGCATCGGTATTGAGCCGTTCGTGCCAGCGGCCGGCCTGCGGCACGCCTACCCGGTAGTCATAACGCACCACCGGCGAAAAATTGCACGCGACCAGCAGGCATTCACCACCGGGGCTGCGTCGCAGGTACGAGATGACGTTTTGCTCGGCATCATCGCAGCTGACCCAGGCAAAGCCCTCGGGTTGGCAGTCGGCGGCGTGCAGGGCCGGCAGCGCACGAT
Source organism: Wenzhouxiangella sp. (assembly GCA_007131235.1). Classification (GTDB taxonomy): domain Bacteria; phylum Pseudomonadota; class Gammaproteobacteria; order Xanthomonadales; family Wenzhouxiangellaceae; genus Wenzhouxiangella. The sequence goes on along the minus strand of SLQY01000347.1, from coordinate 13,226 downwards.
AGCAGTGGTTCAAATCGGTCAGCAAACGGCAGACGCCGGCCGGCCCCGAGTCGGCCAGACGCGACCAAGGCAGCTGGCCGTCGTGATTCCACTCATCCGACTGGGCCAGTTCAGCGCCCATGAACAACAGCTTCTTGCCGGGGTAAGTCCACTGGAAGGCCAGCAGCAGGCGCAGGTTGGCCAGGCGCTGCCAGTCATCGCCCGGCATCCGGCCCAACAGTGAGCCCTTGCCGTGTACGACCTCGTCATGCGACAGCGGCAGGACGAAGTTCTCGCTGAAGGCGTAGATCAGACCAAAGGTCAGGTCGTTGTGGTGATGGACGCGGTGAACCGGATCCTGGCCGAAGTAGCGCAAGCTGTCGTTCATCCAGCCCATGTTCCACTTGTAATTGAAGCCCAGGCCGCCGTCGTCGGGCGGACGCGAGACCAGCGGCCAGGCAGTGGATTCTTCGGCGATGGTCAGCACGCCGGGCACCTCGCGATGGATGCTGCGGTTGAGGCGCTGGAAGAAGGCAATCGCCTCGAGATTGCGATTGTCGCCCTGGGCATTGGGAATCCATTCGCCCGGCTGTCGGCTGTAATCCAGGTAGAGCATCGAGGCCACGGCGTCGATGCGCAGACCGTCAATATGGAACTCGCGCAGCCAGAACAACGCATTGCTGATCAGGAAGTTGACCACCTCGGTGCGGCCCAGGTTGTAGATCAGCGTATCCCAGTCACGGTGGCGGCCCTGGCGCTCGTCGGCATGCTCGTACAGGCAGGTGCCGTCGAAGCTGGCCAGGCCGTGAGCATCGTCGGGGAAATGGCCGGGCACCCAGTCGAGAATGACGCCGATGCCGGCCTGGTGACAGGCATCGACCAGGTAGCGAAAATCATCGGGTGTACCGAACCGGGCTGTGGGTGCAAACAGACCACTGGGCTGGTAGCCCCAGGAGCCGGAAAAGGGATGCTCGCTGATCGGCATCAGTTCGATATGGGTAAAGCCCAGCTCGATCATCCAGGGCACCAGCTCGTCGGCCAGCTCGCGGTAGCTCAGCCAGCGCCCGTCGGCGTGGCGCTTCCAGGAGCCGGCATGCAGCTCGTAAATGGACAGCGGTTGGTCCAGCGACTGACGTTGGGCGCGTTCGGCCAGCCAGGCCTGGTCGCCCCAGGCGTGGCTGCCGTCGGCCCATACCCGCGAGGCCGTGGCCGGCGGCAGTTCGGCATGGCGTGCATAAGGATCGGCCTTGAGCAGCAGCTGGGCATCAGCGCCCAGGATCTCGAACTTGTAGCATTGCCCGGGCTCGATGGCGGGCAGGAACAGCTCCCAGACTCCGCAGCCGGGATGCAGGCGCATCGGGTGACGGCGACCGTCCCAGTCGTTGAATGCGCCGACTACGCTGACCCGGCGGGCGTTCGGCGCCCAGACGGCGAAGGCCGTGCCATCCAGGCCCTGGTGGTTCAGCGGGTGGGCACCCAGCAGGCGATAGCTGTCGTGATGAGTACCTTCGGCCAGCAGGTAGCGATCCAGTTCACCCAGGCGGGGTTCGAGTCGGTACGGGTCGTCGATATCCTGGCTGGTCTCCGGCCAGTTCACCCGTAGCCGGTAGCCGCGCAGGCATTGTTCCGGCACGATGGCAGCAAAGAAACCGGCCTGGTCGACGCGCTCCATGGCAAGCAACTCGTCGCCGAGCAGCACGGCAACGGCCTCGGCCCCGGGCAGAAAAGCACGGACCACGGCGTGTCCAGGCCCCGGGCCCGGATGACAGCCAAGCACGTCGAAGGCCCGGCCATGTTCGCCTCGAATCAGCGCATCGGTGCCGGGTGGCCTGATCCAGGCATCGGGATTGACGCTGCCGCCAGAACGGCCAGCGGCAAGGAATGCTTTCATGCCCGGGTACTGCATACGGTCAGCGCACGTAAGCTTCAGCAGCGTAGCGGCGCATCATGCGCTGGGTGTTGAAGGTCGACGCAATCTTGCTGATCGACTGCTGCATCATCCGAATCCAGCCATCGCAGTCTTGATGAAACAGTGGCAGCACATCGTTTTCCAGGCGCGAGTAGAGATCCTCGGCCGAAGCCAGGGCGGCGCCCTTTGCGCCATCGCGCCCGATTGCCCAGCCGGTGACGCCATCGACACAGGCTTCGATCCACCAGCCATCGAGCACGCTCAGGTTCAGCACCCCGTTGATCGCAGCCTTCATGCCGCTGGTGCCTGACGCCTCCATCGGCGGCACCGGCGTGTTCAACCACACATCCACGCCTGGCACCAGTAACCGGGCCACCGACGCATCGTAGTTGGGTATGAAGGCAATTGGCAGCTCGTCAGCCAATTCATGAATATGACCGAAGATATTCTGGATATGGCGTTTGCCCGGCTCATCCAGCGGGTGCGCCTTGCCCGACAAGACGACCTGGAACGGAAAGCGGGCATTGATCCGGCGCAGCCGCTCGATATCGGAAAACAACAGTTCGGGACGCTTGTAGGAAGTCATTCGACGGGCATATCCGATCAGCGGTCGGGCTGGGTCCAGGACAACTCCGGTGCGCTCGGCCACGGCCGCAATCAGCTCGTGCCGGGCCTGGTCGTGGGCCTTCCAGAGCAGCTCACCAGGGAGCTGATCGGCATGGGCCAGGGTCTCCGGCTCAAGGCCCCAGGAAGGATAATGTTCGTTATACAGCGCGGCAAAGGCCGGGTGTGTCCAGGTCGGCAGATGGACGCCGTTGGTGATGGCCCGAATACGGTAACCGGGAAACATCTCGCGGGTGGTTCTGGCATGGCGTTGAGCCACGCCGTTGACAAAGCCCGACAAGCTCAAGGCCAGGTGAGTCAGGTTCAGACTTTCACCGCCGGCCAGCAGTCGAACCTGGTCAAGATCGATGTAGTCGGGCAATAATTCGGACACCAGGCCCCAGTCGAAGCGGTCGTGGCCAGCCTCCACCGGGGTGTGGGTAGTGAAAATACAGGACTCGCGCACGGGAGCGACGTCGTAGCGCAAATCGCCATTGGTGACCTGGTCGGCCGGCCGCGGATGTCGGCGCAGCAGGTCCAGTGCCAGCAGGGCTGCGTGGCCTTCATTAAGGTGGTAAGTGTGGATACCGGCAAAGCCCAGCGCCGAAAGCAGACGCAAGCCGCCAATGCCGAGCACGATTTCCTGGCGCAGGCGGTAGCGGGCGTCTCCGCCATAGAGGCGATCGGTGATGCCGCGATCTTCCGGTGCATTCTCTGGCAGGTCGGTGTCAAGCAACAACACGGGCACATCATGGCCGAGCGGACTGCGGATGAGGTGCAGCCACGGTCGGATCCAGACCTCCCGCCCGCTGATCGGTATAGAAACCTTTGCTCTAAGGGGAGTGGCGGACTCGGCCGGACTCCAAGGGTCGGGGTGGTCGTGTTGCCAGCCCGATTGATCAAGCTCCTGGCGCAGGTAGCCCTGGCGGCTGATCAAGGTAACGAACACCATCGGCAGCTCCAGGTCGGAGGCTGACCGCGCCGTGTCGCCGGCCAACACGCCCAGCCCCCCGGAATAAGTGTGCATCTCCGGACGGAGAGCAATCTCCATGGAGAAGTAGGCGATCCGGGTCGGGCCAAGAAAAGGTCCGATGGTATGGTGCTGCTGGTCAGAGAGCTTGTGACTGTCGTGAAACATGCTTGTGGTCCGGGGGCCAGTGGCCATCCAGTCAGGTCGAGGTGCCTGGGGTGCGAGCCAAATTGACCCGCGTCAAGTCCTGGTGTCATCAAACTTCGGTACGATGAGCCAGGGCAATGGATATGTTCTTACAGGCTGATTCGGCTGATCACGCAAGCGGCTCGAATTCTTGACCTGTCCTTGGAAGGCAGTTTATCACCGCAAACTCAGCGCCGATAGCCTCGACTACCCCGCAGCGGGAGGGAGAACACCGATGGAAGCAAGTGAGCCGTATGCCGCGAAACTGTGCAGGCCCGATCGCAGGATAAGGCGATGATTGCGCCCGATCGGCTCCGCGTGCTGATCGCCGCCTCGGAAATCTACCCGCTGGCCAAGACTGGCGGACTGGCCGATGCCACCGCGGCGTTGGCCGCGGCGCTGGCGGAACTGGGCGTGGAGGCGACGCTGGTGATGCCAGCTTATCAATCCGCCCTGGACCAGGTGCGAGAACTGGCGAGCATCGCACCGTTGTCGTCCCGGGCAGGCGTGGGACCGGGTCGCATGCTCAAAGGGCGCATGCCCGACCATGAACTGACCGTTTTCCTGGTCGACCATCCAGAGCTCTATCTTGACGGCGGTGGGCTGTATGTCCACGCCGACGGCAGTGATCGCCCGAACAACCCGCTGCGTTTTGCCGCGCTTTCGCATGCGGCCTGCGCCCTTGCGCTGGGACAACTGGGTCAGCCAGCCGCCGACATTGTCCACGCCAACGATTGGCACACCGGACTGGTGCCCCTGCTGCTTGCCCAGCAACGGGAAGCGGGCGGGCCGTCGTCGCTGTTTACCGTGCACAACATGGCCTTCCAGGGCTTGTGTCCACTGGATCTGCTACCAGACCTGGATGTGCATGTTGAAGACGAACAGTTCAGAGCCGTCGAATACTTTGGCCAGGCCAGTTTTCTCAAGGCCGGCCTGGTGCTTGCCGACTGGCTGACCACGGTCAGCCCGCGCTACGCGCAGGAGATTTGTACTCCTGAATTCGGTTTTGGCCTGGACGGGGTGATTGCGGCGCGAGCTGATCGCTTGAGTGGCATTCTTAACGGTATTGACGGTGCGGTGTGGAGCCCGGAAAACAGCCCCTGGTTACCGGCCCGATACTCGCTCGACAATCTGGATGGGAAGGCGCGCTGCAAGGAAGCGCTGCAGCGTGAGCTTGGGTTGAATCTGGACCCGAATGCACCGCTGATCACTTTTGTCGGTCGACTGACCTGGCAGAAAATGGCCGATGTGCTGCTAGAGTCCCTGCCACTCATGCTTGATGCGGAGCCCGACCGCCAGCTTGCCCTGCTGGGTGAGGGCGACCGTGAAATCGAGCTGGGTTTCCGTGAACTGGCCGGTCGCTTTCCCGGGCGCCTGGCGATTGATATTGGTTACTCCGAGGCCAAGGCTCACCGCCTGCATGGCGGAGCCGACATTCTGCTACATGGTTCGCGCTTCGAGCCATGCGGACTGACCCAAATGTATGCGATGAAGTTTGGCACGATTCCAGTAGTGCGTCCGGTCGGCGGCCTGGCCGACACGGTAATCGATGCCACGCAGGAATCGCTCAGCTCGGGGACAGCCAATGGCTTTCACTTCGACCAGGCCGATACTGAGGGCATGCTGGAAGCCGTGGCTCGGGCCGTTGCGCTATACCGGCAGCCGGATAGCTGGCGCCAGCTGCGAGCGGTCGCCATGTCCGCGGACTTCAGCTGGCAGGGTTCAGCACAACGCTACCTGGCCCTGTACCGGAAACTACGCTCAGAAGCGCGCCGAGTCTGATGATACGTCGGCAGCCGGGGGATGACCGCTTCAACAGACAAACCCTCAAGACGCTGTGTGATGGGCGATTCAAACGTTGGCAGCACTGAACCGGAACAGGTATTCCTGCATACCGTTGCCGAGCAGCATGCTGCGCTCGGCGCGAAATCCGGGTAGATGACTGGCAAGCGTCCCCACCGAGTGCCGAGGGGCGGGGCCCAGTTCAGGCGCCGTGGCCTCGACCAGCAGGTTGCCCTCCAGGTTGGGTCCGATCCGGCGCGGACTGATTGGCATATGGGGGGAGGCATATTCGACCAGGGCATGTAACCGGGCCGCCGGTGCCAACCGCTCGCGCAGCAAGGTGAGAAGCCGAGCGGTCACGGCCAGGGGCAGGTAGTCGAGCAAATCCCAGCACAGCACGATTTGCAGGGGCTCTGGGCGACCTGACGGCAGGCTTTTGGCAAGAATGGCCTGTTGCGCGCGCTCATCATCGTCGCTCTGCAATTGAATCAAGTGCGACAAATGCCGAGTCAAATCCAGTACATCAAGACGGCAGCGCAGCACATTGAGGCGTTCGATCAGGCCCGAACGGGCCGGGCCCAGATCAAGGATGACATGGCGCTGCCCCTCATCCAGGCCGCCGATCAGGTCGGCAAAAACAGGCGCGCGCAAACAAAGCGGCGAGCCGAGGGGCTGGTCCAGGGCCGCGCCAGCGGACATCAGGCAGCCGACGAACCCGCGGCCTTGGTCTCAGCCTTGCCCGACCCGTTGGCCGTCGGTGTTGGCGGCGTTGGGCGTTGTTTGTCCGCCTGCCTTGAAAAGGCCTTGCTGAGCACTTCTGATTCCGGGTCCATGTCGATGGTGCCATTGAAACGAGCACCATCTTCCAGGCTCACCCGCGGTGCCGTGATGCTGCCACGGATTTTGGCTGACTTGCGGATCACGATGCGCTCGGCCGCAACCAGGTTGCCCTCCATGGTGCCGTCGACAAAGATGGTATGGGCATAGACATCGGCATTGACCTCGCCCTGGGCACCAATGGTGACACTGTTTTTCTTGAGCTCGACGGTGCCGTTGACCTTGCCCTCAATGACCAGGTCTTCGTTGCCGCGCAGTGTGCCGTCGACATGGATCGAAGACCCTATCACCGCGCGCGAACCGGCGCTGGTTTCACGTCGGGCGGGCGACTCGGGGGCCGGACGCGGCGCTTCGGTTTCGGTGCTGCTGTCTTTCTTGTTGAACATGTTCATAAGGCCCTGCACAGTTGGGTTGGCATAAGCGGACCTCCCCGAGGGCCCGATGAGGCATCAGAATAGCGCCGGGCACATTAATTGATGGTTAATTGGCCCGGGCAGACAGATCGGCCAGGGCAGTCGCGGCCGGCTCGAAGTCGGCATCCAGCGCCAGTGAGCGCTCGAATGCGCCAAGCGCCGCATCGGCATCCTCGGCCAGTGCATGCAGTTGACCCAGTCTCCACCAGGCAGCCGCATGGCTAGGATCGCCCGGCCAGGTCGGCAAGGCCATGAAGCGCTGCAGTGCCTCCTGACCCTCATCTATCCAGTCCTCGGCAAGGACACTGGTTCGCCCCAGCTGGTACCAGGCAGCGCCGTGCGTTGGATATTCCTCAACGATGGTCCGGAAACTCGATCGCGCCGCCGGGTAATCCTCCAGCGCCTGCAGAATGAGACCACGATTGAGGCGGCGTTCTGCCGAATCTTCCCGGGCCCGGGCCTGTTCGACCAACTCCAGTGCCTGTTCGCGGTCGCCGTTGGCAGAGGCTTGAATGGCCTGCATGTCGTAGTAGGCCGCCGGGGACAGTTGCTTGAGCTGATCGATATGCTCCCGTGCCCGGGCCTCACCTCCGCCGGCGATACGGGGCGCATTGATGTAATACATGATCAAGGCTACCCGCGCCCCGACATGGTCCGGACCCAGTTCGACAGCCCGCTCGAAGCCCTGGCGAACCCGGCGGGCCAGACGCATGGCCCCGAGATTGCCAACATCGTTAAAACCGCGCACCATCAGTGCCGTTTGCTGCAGTTCCAGGGCGGCCGAATCCGGAAAGGCTTTCAGGCCTTGCTCCAGCAGTGCCTCGGCCTCATCGGGACCGTTTTCGGCCAGGGCCAGCCACGCCCGCCAGTTCCAGGCTTCGGGCGAGTCCAGTTCATCGGCTTCCGCTTCGCTGAGCCGCGCCTGCATGCCAGCCAGGTCACGCGCCTGCTCCAGGGCCCGCATATCCGCATCCAGCTTCTCGCCGGCAGCCAGCGCCCCCGAAACCGCGAGCAGCATGAGCATCAAAAGACCGCATCGAAAAGTCATGATTCATCCGTTTGAACGAAAGGGGCCGAACTATAGCGCTCCGGCCATTAACCAACAGTTAATCGCCGGCCTACCTGCCAGGCGTCCCATGGTCTGCCCTCCACCCTCTTCCCTTTTTGTTCTTGCTGTATTATAGTATTGATACACCAATACAGATGAACTCCGTCTTGCTGCTCGACATCAATCCAGCGTCCGGCACGCCGCTTTATCGTCAAATCGTGGACCAGGTTCGTCGCCTGGTCAGTGGTGGGCAACTGCAAGCTGGCGACGAGTTGCCGTCGGTGCGCGAGCTTGCCCGCAGGCACGCCATCAACCCGATGACCGTGTCCAAGGCCTACAGCCTGATGGAGGCCGAGGGAGTGGTGGAACGCCAGCGCGGCAAGCCGATGCGAATCGGCACCAATGCTGTTTCCGCGGACAGCCGTCTGGAGCAACTCGATGAATTCATCGATCGCCTGGTGCTGGCTGCCCGCCAACTCGACATTGATGATGCGACCTTGCTGGAAACGCTGTCGCGAAAACTGAAAGGACAAAAGCAATGACTGAAGCCACTATTGAACTGGACCAGGTCAGCATTCGTTACCGACGCCACGTGGCACTGGACGGGGTCAGCGCGCGCGCCGGCGCCGGTGACATCATCGGCCTGGTCGGGCGTAACGGTGCCGGGAAATCAACGCTGCTGGAAGCCATTGCCGGCCTGCGCCTGCCAGACCATGGCGGTGCGCGCGTTTTCGGCCAGAACTCAGCGCAGCTTGATGGCAGGGCGCGGCATCGTATTGGCCTGGTTTTCCAGGACGACGAACTGTTTGAATGGATGCCCGTCTGGCGTCACCTCGACGTGGTTGCTTCCTTTTACAACAACTGGCAAACCGATCGGGTCAGCGACCTGTTGCGCGACTGGCAAGTTCCACTAGACCAGCGAGTCGGAAATCTCTCTCGTGGCCAACGCCAGATGCTGGCGATTGCCCTGGCCCTCGGCCACGATCCGGAGGTGCTGCTGCTGGATGAACCTGTCTCGGCGCTGGATCCGGTCGCCCGTCAGGACTTTCTCGCCCGCCTGGTCGATCTGGCTTGCGATTCCGAGCGCACCATCGTGTTCTCGACTCACCTGATTGGTGATCTTGAGCGGATCACCAATCGGCTGTGGCTGCTGAGCCGCGGTCGCCTGGTCATCGATGAGGAAACCGACCAGTTGCGCGAGCAAACCCGGCGTCTGACAATCAGAGCGCAGCACGAATTGCCCGACACACTTGGCCTGGCGGGTACGCTGCGCGAGCGTATCGAGGGCCGTAATGCCCAAGTCATCATCAAGTCTGCCGCCGAGCCCGACCTGTCCACGCTGGAGTCCCGGCTTGAGGCCCGCGTTGAAATGGAACGCCTGGGGCTGGAGTCGCTTTGCCTGGAGTACCTGGCATGAGGGGTGTTTTGTCGCGCACCTTCAACCTGGGCATTGGGGCCTTGCGCTTCTATACCCTGACCACGCTGGCCCTGGTTGTGGCAGCCCTGTTTGCTCACGACGGCAAGGACCTGGGCATCGGGGCATGGTTAGCCTGGTGCCTGGCCGCAGCCATTGCTGCGGCTATCGCCGGCAGTCTCGGGGCAGAGTTGCGCCTGATATCAGGTGCGCGCGCCTATCGGGTCCTGCCAGACGCGCAGCGCAAGCTGGCGCTGTCGGCAGGTCTGGTTTTCTGCATCGCGCTGCTACCCACGGTCCTGATCACGCTGCTGCATCCACCGGGTCTTGGCTTGCTGGGGGTTGCGACTGCATTGGGCCTGCTCTTTTTGTCGGCTGGGCTTTGGCTGGGAATCAATGGCGCCATTTACCTTGCTGTCGTATTGATGTTTGCTGGCCTGTTGATAGGCTGGATCATGCCGGTTCTGGCGAGCCGGGCCGAAATGGTCGGCATGGCTCTGCTTGTGACTGGCATGCTCGTGATCTGGCGCTGGAACAAGCGCTTTGGCAGCGGCAAGACGCCAGGCGGTGAAGGAAGCTTCCGCGCCTGGCTCTGGCATCGACCGCATCAGGCGATCGGCTGGCGGACGCTGGCCGTTCATGGCGGGGTGAGCATCATCGTGTTGGGCGCGATCTCGCTACCCTACCTGGATCCGACCGTATCGTTACCTGGCGAGCCATCCGCGCTGGCGCATATCTATGCTGGGGTGGCTTACGTCACGACCATGATGCTCAGCATAGTAGCCCTGAATGAAGCATTGCTCTACCGCCAGCGGATGCGCCGCTTGTTGTTGTTTCCCGGCCATGATCGAAGGCATCTTTATGCCGGCCTCGAGGCTGGATTGTTCAGATTGCTCGGGGTGCTGGGTATCGTGCCGAGCGTGCTCATTCTCGCCCTGGCAACAATGACCGGGCAAACGAACAGCTCACTGGCACTGATGGCGGTGCTGACGCTGTCCACCCAGGCATTCGTCGGCTTTGCAGCGCTGGCAGCCGCTGCCGGTCGCGATGGTGGCATCGCGCTGGTAGTCATGGTCTGCCTGGTCATCGGCAGCTTCGTTCTGCTGGCATTGCTGAACTCAGTAATGGCAGCCGAACAATGGCCGGTCACGGCCTGGGTGTGGCTGGGCGCAGCCGTCCTTGGCAGTGTGTGGCTGCGTCATGTGGCGCGCAAGGGCTGGCTGACACTGTCATTGGAATCCATCGATCACTGGCTGATACTGCGTCTTGCCCATCAACAATGGCGCAACGATATCTGATGTCCGACGACTCCGCGCGCGGACAATGGCCAGGGGCACGCTTCTTCCCCACCCAGGAATACCTTGCGCGCCAGATCAGGCCAACGCTTTTTCCAACTTGGCCCAGGTATCGCGCAGTGTGACAGCGCGGTTGAAAACCGGCTGTTCCGGGCTGGTGGCCGGATCAGGCACGAAATAGCCCAGGCGTTCGAACTGGAAGAGCTGGCCGGCAACGGCCTGGTCCAGGCCCGGTTCCAGTCGAGCATCGGCCAGGGTCTCCAATGAGTCCGGGTTGATATGTTCGACAAAGTCGACTTCCTTGTTGGCGGACGGATTGGGGACACGAAACAAACGGTCGTAGAGGCGGACCTCGGCCTCGACCGCGTGGAGCGCGGACACCCAGTGGATGGTGCCCTTGACCTTGCGATCTGCACCCGGCTGTCCGGAGCGGGATTCGGTATCGAAACTGCAGTGGAGTTCGACCAGGTTGCCGGCCGAATCCTTGATGACCTCGTTGCACTGGATGATAAACGCGTTGCGAAGCCGCACCTCGCCACCAGGCTTGAGACGAAAGAACTTGCGCGGCGCCTGTTCCATGAAATCGTCGTGCTCAATCCATATCTCGCGGCTGATCGGAACTTTGCGCGAGCCCTGCTCGGGGTCCTGCGGGTGGTTGGCGGCTTCCAGCCACTCAATCTCGCCTTCAGGGAAATTGGTCAGCACCACCTTCAATGGTCTCAGCACGGCCATGCGACGCGGCGCGCGGGCGTTAAGATCATCGCGCAGGTTGCGTTCCAGGACACCGTAGGGGATCACGCTTTCGGATTTGGTGACGCCAATTTCGGTGCAGAAGTTGCGGATTGCCTGCGGCGTAAAGCCGCGCCGGCGCAGACCGGCCAGGGTTGGCATGCGTGGATCGTCCCAGCCATCGACGTAGCCTTCTTCGACCAGACGGGTCAGGCGGCGCTTGGACAGCACGGTGAAGTCGATATTGAGGCGGGCAAATTCGATCTGGATGGGGCGCGAGGGAACTGGCAAATGCTCGATCAGCCAGTCATACAGTGGCCGGTGATCCTCGAATTCCAGCGTGCACAAGGAGTGGGTGATGTGTTCAATGGCGTCTGACTGGCCATGGGCAAAGTCATAGCTGGGATAAATGCACCAGTCATTGCCAGTGCGCGGATGGGATTGGTGACGAATGCGGTAGATGACCGGGTCGCGCAGGTTGATGTTCGGTGCGGCCATGTCGATCTTGGCCCGCAGCACGCAGGCACCGTCGGCCAGGTCACCGGCGCGCATCCGTTCGAACAGCTCGCGGCTTTCGGCGGCCGAACGGTCCCTATAAGGGCTGTTGGTGCCCGGCTCGGTCAGGCTGCCCCGCTGCTCGCGGATTCTGTCTCCATCCTGCTCGTCGACATACGCCAGACCGTTATCGATCAAGGACAGGGCATATTCGTATAGGGTTTCAAAGTAGTCGGAGGCGTGGCACTCGTTTTGCCACCGATAGCCCAGCCAGCTCACATCCTCCTTGATCGCGTCGATGAAACGTTGCTCTTCTCGGGCCGGGTTGGTGTCGTCGAAGCGAAGGTTGGTGTAACCGCCAAACTCGGCGGCCATGGCAAAATTCAGGACGATGGACTTGGCATGCCCGATATGCAGGTAGCCATTGGGCTCGGGCGGGAAGCGCGTGACAACCTGTTCGTACTGGCCGGACTCGACCTCTTTACGGATGCGAGTTCGAATAAAGTGGGTCGGCGATTCGAGCGGCTCGGGAGGAGACATGACGAAAAGGATTCCGGGTAGACAGCCTTTTAGTTTAGCTGCCTTGACCACTCGGAAGTTGATGGTGTTGCACCTGCGGGGCGCAAGCTACACCCCGCAGGCTAAACACGATTTTGGCGAACTTATTTTTCTTTAAAAACTATAACAGCCACCAAGCGGTTGCCAGAGCAATGAATGCTCATGCTAGGTGATAATTGCACAGCGTTGTCCTCCCCAACCTCGCCTTGATCCTCGCCGTCTATGAAGAGATGCCCATTCTGGCAATGGAAAGTCATTTGAAGGGAATTGCTGAGGCGTGATCCTGGCGCATCAAGCACTACGGTCAAAGTTCCTTCGGTCTTGAACTGCCCCGTCACCAGGCTAAACCTGGCTTCCTCGGTGTCTGCGATCAAATCGTCCATGGAAATTCGAACTGCCCCGGACAGGTCAACGACTTGGGGTTGATTCAACAGAAAAGACCCTGCGTCGGCATTTATTGAAGGGCTTGGCTCATCCGAATCGGCGGAGATTCTGGGACTTTGAAGGACAACCGCATCGTTGTTGTCCTTACTCTGAATGAGCTCCATTCGGTCTGACTCCAGCGCCCAGGACTGCTCTTTGGCCATTGCCATGGCAGGGGTACACAAAGCAGCGACAAGCAAACAAAATATATAGAGCCTCATGGTCTTCTCCTACTGTCATTAAAAAAATAGCAACATATCTGCGTTAGCCAAGATATGACATATTATCCCCCCCCCTTTCCAGCGGGTCAAGGCTAATGTTCTTCAAGTGCAAATTGGCGCTGACCACCGAGTCTGGTTGCTGCTAGTCTTGGGTTCATTGAAAAGGAACTGAATGATGTCTACTGAAAATTTCGATCACCAGCGCCTGTCCAACCGCATTCTGATCGCCATGGGCCTTGGCCTGGTTTTCGGGCTATTTCTAAACTTGAGCGGCCTGACCGATCAAGCGTGGGTAGAAAGCTTCCTGGTCAGCGGTCTGTTGAGCGTGGTGGGCGAGATTTTCGTTCGCTTTTTGAGCATGCTG
>SLQY01000043.1 GCA_007131235.1 Wenzhouxiangella sp. | reverse complement strand
GTGAAGTCCGTCGACCTGGCAGCCGAGCGTGTAACCGTGAACTGGCCGCTGGATTGGCTGGACGACGAGCATGCTGAGCAGGATTGATGTCATCACGCTCTTCCCGGACTGGGTAGAGGGACTGAAATCTCTTGGATTGACCGGCAAGGCGCTGGCTTCGGGACAGGTTGAGCTCAAGACCTGGAATCCGCGCGACTTCACCAGCGATGTCCACCGGTCGGTTGACGACCGTCCTTACGGCGGCGGACCGGGCATGGTGATGAGGCCGGAGCCGCTGGCTCGAGCCATCGAGGCGGCGAGCTCGGCTGGTTCGCCGGCCCGCGTTGCCTGCCTGAGCCCGCAGGGCCGCAAGCTCGACCAGGCCGGCGTGCTGGAACTGGTCCAGCAGCAGCGCCTCATTCTCGTATGCGGCCGCTACGAAGGCATAGACCAGCGCGTGCTTGACGAGCTGATCGACGATGAGTGGTCCATAGGCGACTACGTGCTCTCTGGCGGCGAGCCGGCAGCAGCCGTGATGATCGATGCCGTGGTTCGCCAGATCCCCGGGGTGCTTGGACATGAGCGCTCCGCCATCGAGGATTCATTTGCCGATGGTCTGCTTGACTGTCCGCACTTCACCCGGCCGGAAAACTGGCGCGGCCATGCCGTACCCGAGGTGCTGACCAGCGGTGATCACGGTCGTATCAGCCAGTGGCGACGGGCGCAAGCACTGCACCGAACTCGGCGTCTGCGCCCCGACCTATGGTCCGAACGGACCCTGGACTCGGAAGACCAGGACGCTCTTGCAGCCTGGTCCCAGGAATTTTCCTGACAAAAGGCTGTAAACAAAGCCGAAAACAGGTTAAAATTAGAGGATTGTGTCCCGCGGTTTGCGCGGATTTGACGAAGAACTTCAGCATTGTGGAAGCAGCAGGCATGAGCAATATCATCGAAGAAATAAATAACGAACAAACCCAGCGCGAAATCCCGAACTTCGCCGCCGGCGATACCGTCGTGGTCAATATCTGGGTGCGTGAAGGGGATCGTCAGCGCTTGCAGGCTTTCGAAGGCGTGGTTATCGCTCGCAAGAACCGCGGCGTCAACTCCGCTTTCACCGTGCGCAAGATTTCGCATGGCACGGGCGTGGAGCGTGTTTTCCAGACCTACAGCCCGTTGATCGAATCGATCGAAATCAAGCGCCGTGGCAAGGTCCGCCGGGCCAAGCTGTTCTATCTGCGTAACCTGGAAGGCAAGGCTGCCCGAATCAAGGAAAAGCTGACGCGCCGCGCCAGCGCCTGATCCGAAAACCCTTCCTGGCAAGACCTCGGAAACCTGCCGCCCAGCGGCAGGTTTTTTTCGTTGCAGAACCGGCATGAAAGCAAGCACGCTGCGCCGCCTGATGAACATCTGGCCACCCTATCTGGCGGCTGGAATTCGAGTGCGTGAAATCAGCGCCGACTATCGCTATGCGCGGGTCGACCTTCGCCTGGGACTTTTGAACCGCAACTATGTCGGGGTTCACTTCGGTGGCTCTCTGTTCGCCATGGCAGACCCGTTCTACATGTTGCTGTATCTGAAGAACATGGGTCCGGACTACGTGGTCTGGGACCGGGCAGGGCAGATCGAGTTTCTCCGGCCGGGGCGCGGTACGGTCACCGCAGAATTCCGAATCAGCGAACAGGACATCGAACGTGCGCGCCGGGAAACCGCGGACGGGCAGCGCTTCCTGGTCGATCACGACGTGGCCATCCGCGCTCGCGACGGTGAGCTGGTGGCCCGAGTACGCAGAACGGTCTACTTCAAGCAGAAGCCTTAGAAGCCTCGGCTTGTTCGGGCTTGGACTTCGCTTTTTCTTTCTTGTCATGTGACAGCTGGCGCGGTGGCTCCTGGCCGCGAATCTTGCTGGTGCCGTTGAAACGCGCACCTGATTCGACCACCAGCTGATCCACCGTCACGGTGCCAACTACCTCTCCGCTGGAGACGATCTCAAGACGCTCGGCCTCTATGTCACCGGAAAAGTGTCCGCTGATCATGACCCGCTGAGCCTTGATCTCTCCCTCTACGCTACCCTGCTCACCGATGGAAACCTCGCCGTCGGAATTGATCGAACCCTCGATCGTGCCATCGACGTGCAAGCCGTCGCTTAAGGTAAGGTCGCCGACCAGCTTTGTGCCTGCAGCAATGACGGTCGTTCCGGTGCGTTTGCGGTCCGGCGAATTACCTCGACTAATGATTCCCATTCAACTCTATCCTCCTTGGCGAAGAGCAGATCATAATCGTCCATTGACCAGCGCATGAAAGGCGACGGATCCAGGCGGCGATTCAGGTGTCGTACCTCGTAGTGCAGGTGCGGTGCAGTGGCCGCTCCGGAACTACCCGCGTAACCGAGCAACTGGCCACGTTTGACATAGTTCCCGACCTGGACATTGATCTGGTCCAGGTGACCATAGATGGTTGAAAATCCGTAGTTGTGGACCAGCTTGACCATATTGCCCAGCCCGCTGTTGTGATGCTTTGACGCCCACTCCACAACCCCGTCAGCGGTCGCGTGTATGGGCGTGCCGCGGGGCGCTCTCAGGTCAACACCACCGTGCATGGCCATGCGTTCATGAATCGGATGGCGGCGCATGCCGAATGGACTGGTGACTCGCTCTGACTCGACCGGGAAACCGGAGGGTATGGAGTCGAGCATCAGGCGCTTTTCGAAGGCGGTCTGACTGGCTGTATCGACACGCTGGGCCAGGGGACGCTCGGGCTCGGAGCGCAAACCGATCAGGATTTCGATGTGCTCCATTTCATCACTGAGCGCTTGCAACGATGCGGTCTTGTGTTCGACCTCGCTCTGCAGCTGGTGACGTTCGGCCAGCAGCCTCTGGTTCTGGGCGCGGATCGAGCCATGCAGGGCCTGGAGTTTATCGACCTCGGCGTTGAGGTTGCCCACGCGCTGGCTCAGACCATGAATCAACAGCGACCCGGTCAGAAACACCAATACCGTTGTGCCCAGCACCACGGCGAGAACCCGCCGCATAAGCTGGCTCAAAGTGAAATGTCGCGCCCCCTTGTAGTCCGTGATCGTGATCAGATAGCGATGGCGCATAGTTTTCTTTTTTTTGGGTTTTTCCGACCAAGAGCCGCCTGCGGACCGGGCAGAACGACTGGGTCAGCTTGGCCGCAAGGATTGGCGGGAGCCCAATTATGCGAGTCATGAGCCCGTCATGCAAACCCGCGGGCATCGCAAAGGCGCATAAATGTGATGGGTTTCGCAATTTTTGCGATCTGATCATGGCTTGAAGCGATCTCTCGGCTTGAATTCAGGCCTGTTCAAGCCCAAATCTGGCATGACTTTCAACCAATCAGAAAAGCCATGAGCGACTCAACTGCCGCCGAAACCCGCCGCTTCGACGCGGAGGTGCATCAATTACTGAAATTGATGATCAATGCCCTGTACTCCAACCGCGAGATTTTCCTGCGCGAACTGATTTCCAACGCTTCGGATGCCAGCGACAAGCTGCGCTTCGAGGCGCTGACGCGAGACGAGCTCAAGGGCAAGGATCAGGACCTCGATATCGAAATCAGTTTCGACACGGCTGCCGGCCGCCTGGTCGTCGCCGACCGCGGGATCGGCATGAACCGCGCCGAAGTCGTCGAAAACCTGGGCACCATCGCCCGCTCGGGAACACGTCGTTTCCTGGAGTCACTGTCAGGCGATGCCAGGAAAGATGCCCGCCTGATTGGCCAGTTTGGTGTTGGCTTCTACTCGGCCTTCATCGTTGCCGCCGAGGTCGAAGTCGAGACCCGCCGCGCCGACGAGGCACCCGCGGCTGGCGTGCGCTGGCGCTCGACGGGCGAGGGCGAGTACAGCATCGAAGACATCGAGCGCGAGCCACAGGGCACAACCATTACCCTGACCCTGCGCGAGGAACATCGCGACCTGCTCAGCCGCTGGCAGCTCGAGCGCATCATTCGCCATTATTCCAACCACGTCGCCTTTCCGATTCGCTTGATCGAAGTCGGCAAGGAGGCCGAGGACGGTGACAAGGACGAAGACGCCCCGGCAGGACAGCAGATCATCAACGATACCCAGGCCCTTTGGGCCAGGGCGCGCAACGAGCTTGAGGATGAAGACTACAAGTCGTTTTACAACGGATTGACCGGCGACCCCGAGGCCCCGGTAAGCTGGGCCCATCACCACGTGGAGGGCAGCCAGAGCTACAGCCTGCTGCTCTACCTGCCGGCCCAGGCGCCCTTCGATCTGCTGATCAACCGTGACGAGCGAGAGGGTCTGAAGCTCTACATCCAGCGCGTGTTCATCATGGATGCGGCCGAACAGCTTCTGCCGCGCTACCTGCGCTTCATGCGCGGAGTGGTTGACTCCGCCGATCTGCCGCTCAACGTGTCGCGGGAAATTCTCCAGGACAGTCCGCTGCTGAAGAAAATTCGCGCCACCGTGATCAAGCGCAGCCTCGATCTCATCGAAAAGTTGGCAGGCGAGGGCGGCGAGGCATGGTCGAAGTTCTGGAAAGCCTTCGGCAGCATTCTCAAGGAAGGGGTAATCGAAGACTTCGAGCAACGCGAAAGAATTGCCAGCATTTTGCGTTTTGCCTCCACTCACGCTGAGGATGCAGAGTCAGTCAGCCTGGACGACTATATTGGCCGCATGACCGAAGGCCAGGACGCGATCTGGTACCTGACCGCCGACAGCGTCAAGGTGGCCCGTTCCAGCCCCCACCTCGAGGCCTTCAAGCGCCACAATATCGAAGTGCTGCTGCTGACCGACCGTATTGATGAATGGCTGGTATCGCACCTGGACCAGTTCAAGGACAAGCCCTTGAAATCGGTCAGCCAGGGCAAGCTGAACCTCGCCGGCGACTCACCCGAACCTGGCGAGGATGCCCGGCTGCTGGCCGGTCGCATCAAGAAGGCTCTGGGGGACACGGTTGGCAACGTTCGCCCGGGAAACCGGCTGACCGATTCGCCCGGTTGTATTGTTGCTGACGAGGGCGGCATGAGCCTGCAAATGGAAAAGCTCCTGCGCCAGGCAGGGCAGGCGGTACCGGAGACCAAACCCGATCTCGAGATCAATGCCGAGCACCCGTTGCTGACGGCCATGAACCAGCTGGACGACGGCAAGCGTTTCGATGATCTCAGTCATCTGCTGTTCGACCAGGCTCGCCTGGCCGAGGGTGGGGAACTGGCCGACCCCGCAGCCTACGTGGCAAGAGTCAATCGACTGCTGATCGAGGCCCTGCAACCGTCCTCTTCTTCTGCGGCTGAAGACAACAGCCGAGACGGTTCAAATGCCGCCTCGGCCTGAGCCAAGAGCCGGCGACCCTGCAGTCGCTGGCTGGCGCCAGCGGCTGGGGGAGTGGGTGGAGGGCGTGCCCTTCTCCCGTTTCATTATCGTCCTGATCGTTATCAATGCGATCATTCTCGGCCTGGAAACCTCGACGCGCATGATGTCGCTTGCCGGGGTCTTTCTGGTCGGCCTGAACAAGCTGATCCTGGGTGTTTTCGTGATCGAAATCATCCTGAAGCTGGTGGCTTTCGGGCCTCGCTTCTTTCGCTCGGGCTGGAACATCTTTGATTTCCTGATCGTCAGCATTTCCCTGGTACCCGCCAGCGGTCCGCTGGAAATCCTGCGCGCGCTGCGCATTTTGCGGGTGCTCAGGCTACTGTCACAGGTGCCGAAGCTCCGGGTCATCATCGAGTCCCTGCTCAGAGCGCTGCCGGGCATGGGATGGACCGCGTTGTTGCTGGTGCTGGTTTTCTATGTATTTGCCGTTATGGGCACCATGCTGTTTGCCGAGGAATTCCCGGAGTTCTGGGGCAACCTGGGCTTGAGCCTGTTTTCCCTGTTCCAGATCATGACGCTGGAGTCGTGGTCGTCCGGCGTGGCCCGGCCGATGATGGAGCAGTATCCACTGATCTGGCTTTACTTCGTGCCGTTCATCCTGGTGTCTTCGTTCATGGTCCTGAACCTCTTCATTGCCATCATCGTGACCGCTACCCAGTCGATCCACCAGGACGAAGAAGACGAACAGCGGCATGCGCTGCTGGCTGAATTGAAAGCCATCAATCAGCGTCTGGAGCGCCTGGAGCAGAATCGGCAGAATGGCTAAACCTGGACCAGGCAAGGAGCACGACGCGGCGGCATCGGTACGGCTGGACAAATGGCTTTGGGCAACGCGCTTTTTCAAGACCCGATCGCTTGCCCAGCAGGCGATTCGCGGAGGTCACGTGGAAATCAACGGCCAGCGCGCCAAACCATCGCGCCTGGTTCGAATTGACGATCGGCTGCGAATTACCAGGAACGAATTGCTCTTCGAGATCGATGTGATTGGATTGATCGAACGGCGGGTTTCGGCGGCTATTGCTGCCGAGCAGTACCGCGAGACCGAGGAGGGCCGCCGTGCCCGCGAAGCCACCCTGGCCGAACTGAAAACGCGACGCAACGAAGGGGAAGCTCGCTCACGGCGACCGGACAAACGTCAGCGCCGCCAGATCCGATCTTTGCGCGAACGTTGACAGTACACTAGCCCGAACAATTCGTGAATTCGCGCGATGATCGCGCAGGATATTGTTCGCACAGGGGATTTTCCGATTGACCGGCTGCGCGTGGCGTATCGGGCCATACGCCCGACTGAGGAAAATACGCTGTGCGGACAATAGACTAGTGGGCCATGCGGCTAATTAGGTAACGCTCAGAGTCACTGCGCTGGCGCGAATCAAGGCCCGGTCCGCAAGGAATGGCAAGCCCTTTCCAAGGAACGCAACGCCGAGTCGCGCCAGCACAGTGGCTCCCGAAGGACCGTTGCACAAGCGCCGTGGGCAGGGCAGGCGGAGCCGCATGGCGACTTTCGCGAAGCGAATGAAGCCTTGCGAGCGCAGCCGTCGCCCGTGTTCCGCTCGCTTGAATTGGCGATGGCCAGTCCTGCGCTCGCGCGCCTTCCCCACAACGCTTGTGCGACGGCTGAGCGTTACCTAATTAGCCGCATGGCCCACTAGCGAGGGCGCGCGCAAGTTCATGAATTGTTCGGGCTAGTAGCGCAATCGCACGCCGCTGATGCCATGCAGTCCGTCAATCGCGGCCAGCAAGTCGGTAGACGGGCTGATCTGCCAGTCTTCACCCAGCTTCAGAACTGCCTGCGCCTTGGCGTTGCGGTAGCGCAGGATGATTGGCGTGTGTCCCGGGCGATAGGGATGGAGCGCGGCAGCCAGGTCACGATCGAAATCCACACCGGCCTGGTCCAGATCGATTTCCAGGCGCTGGGCAAAGCGACTGCGGGCTTCATCGACCTCGAGCACTTCGTCGGCCACCATCCGGAAGCCACCACGGAAGTCGTCGACCTCTACCTTGCCGCGGATGACCAGGATTTCATCGGCAACCAGGCGGTTGGCTACCTGGCCGAACAACTCGTCGAAAATCGCCACCTCAAGCCGGGCCGTGCCGTCATCAAGCGCTACGAAAGCACCTTTCCCGGGTCTTTTGCGCACTGCCATGACCAGTCCGGCCAGGGTCATCTCGATACCACGACGACGTCCACGTCGCTCGCCGTCGCCCTGGTTCTTGCCATTGCCCAGGCGTTGACCGATCTTGTCCAGGGTGGTCGTGATGAAACCCGACAGCTCCTCGCGCAGCTCGTCGAGCGGGTGGCCGGACAGGTACAGACCCAGGGTCTCGCGCTCGGCGCGGAGGCGCTGGCGGCCGGTCCAGGGGCGGACCTGGGGCAGGGCGAGGTCCTCCGGAGCGCTTTCAGGATCGCTGCTTGCAAGCCCGAAAAGACTGGTTTGTCCGGCAGCGCGATCAGCCTGGATGCGCTCGGCCCGAGACAGCACGTCGGGCAGAACCTGCATCAGGGCGGCCCGGTTATCGGAAATCGAATCACACGCGCCTGAACGAACCAGGGTTTCGAGGGTACGTCGGTTGAGTCGGCCGAGGTCGACTTCGCGACACAGCTCTCCCAGGCTGGCAAAGCGACCGAGTCGTTCACGCGCTTCGATCAGGCTTTCAACCGCGCCGGCACCCACCCCCTTGATGGCCCCGAGGCCATAGCGGATGGCTCCGTCTTCCACTGCGAAACGGTAGGCTGAACGATTGACATCCGGCGCCAGGATGGAAAGATCCATGGCCTTGCAGTCTTCGATCAGGTTGGCAATCTTGTCGGTCTTGTCGAGATCGGCCGACAGCACGGCAGCCATGAACTCGGCCGGATAATGGGCCTTGAGCCAGGCAGTGTGGTAAGCCACCAGGGCATAGGCCACCGAGTGCGACTTGTTGAAACCGTAGCGGGCGAAGGTCTCCATCAGATCAAAGATCGCCTCGGCCTGGGCCGGCTCGATACGGTTGGCGCTGGCGCCCTCGACGAAGATCTTGCGCTGCCTCTGCATCTCTTCGGCGTTCTTCTTGCCCATTGCACGGCGCAGGATGTCGGCACTGCCGAGGCTGTAGCCGGCCAGCTCCTGGGCAATCTGCATGACCTGCTCCTGGTACAGGATCACTCCATAGGTGTCGGCAAGAATGGGCTCGGCCAGTTCGTGCGGATACTTCACCTGTGCCTTGCCGTGCTTGCGGTTGATATATTCATCGACCATGCCCGCATCGAGCGGGCCAGGGCGGTAAAGAGCAACGGCGGCGACAATATCGTTGAAGTTGTCTGGCTTGAGCTTGCGCAAGAGCTCTTTCATGCCGGGGGATTCAAGCTGGAACACAGCCGTGGTGTGAGCAGCCTGGAGAAGCTGGAACGCCTTGCTGTCATCCAGCGGCAAATCGTCGAGATCCAGCGGCTCCTGACCACTACCCTGGCGCGTGGCGTTGATGGCCTTCAGCGCCCAGTCGATGATCGTGAGATTGCGCAAGCCGAGGAAGTCAAACTTGACCAGGCCGACCGACTCGACATCGTTCTTGTCGTACTGGGTCAGCACCGAATGACCATCGGGCTCGGTGTAGAGCGGGGTGAAATCCGTCAGTGGTCCGGGCGCAATCACCAATCCGCCAGCATGCTTGCCCGCATTGCGAGCCAGACCTTCCAACGAGCGCGCCAGGTCCAGGATGGCGCGGGTATCTTCCTCGCGCTCGTAGCGAGTGGCCAGCTCAGGCTCTTCCTCCAGGGCCTTCTCCAGGGTCATCTCCAGTTTGTTGGGGATGAGCTTGGCAATCGAGTCGACCATGCCGTAGCCGTAGCCAAGCACGCGTCCGCAGTCCCGGACCACGGCCTTGGCCGCCATGGTGCCGTAAGTGATGATCTGCGATACCTGATCGCGGCCATAGCGCTGGGCCACGTAGTCGATGACCCGGTCGCGCCCCTCGACACAGAAATCGATATCGAAGTCGGGCATGGAGACCCGTTCCGGATTAAGAAAGCGCTCGAATAAGAGCTCGTAACGTATTGGATCCAGGTCAGTAATCCCCAGCGTCCAGCCGACAACGGAGCCCGCCCCCGAGCCTCGACCGGGGCCTACCGGCACCCCGTTATTGCGCGCCCAGGCAATGAAGTCGGCAACGATCAGGAAGTAACCGGAGAATCCCATGGTGGTAATGACTTCAAGTTCACGTTCGAGGCGCTGGTCATACTCCTCGCGCGTGGCGTCCGGGGCGAGCCCGTGGCGCTTGAGCCTGTCGTCTAGCCCGTCGGCAGACATCTCGCGCAGGTAATCGTCTTCGGTTACCCCTTCGGGGACGGGAAAGGCGGGCAGGGCGTAGTTGCCCAGGGTCAACTCCAGGTTGCAGCGCTGGGCCAGGTGCCAGGCATTTTCCACGGCCACCGGCAAGTCAGCAAAAGTCGAGCGCATTTCTTCACTGGACTTCATGTACTGCTGGTCGACGAACTCGCGCGAGCGACGCTTGTCATCAAGCAGTCGACCCTGGTGGATGCACACCCGCGCCTCGTGGGCAAAATAATCCGCCTGATGCAGGAAGCGAACGTCGTTGCTGGCGACAACCGGCGTGTCAGAGGCCAGCGCCAGCTCCAGCAAACCGCTTTCCAGGACCGCTTCGCCATCACGACCCAGGCGTTCCAGGGCCAGGTAGATGCGCCCGGGAAAGTGCCTGGCCCACTCGTTGAAGCGTGAACGTGCCAGGTTGCGGCGGCCGTTGGCCAGGGCCTGTCCGATATTCGAACTGCGACCTACCAGGGCGATCAGGCCATCGGTCTGGTCCTTCAGCCAGGCCGGATGAACCCGGGGCATACCCCGGTAGCGTCCCTCCAGGAAACTGCGCGATAGCAGCCGGCACAGGTTCAGATAGCCGGTTCGATTCTGGATCAGCAAAGTGATCACACCAGCCTGGTCAGGCTGATCAGGATCGGACACCCTGATGTCGGCCCCGGCGATGGGCTTGATACCGCGCGCCATTGCCGCCTTGTAGAACTTGACCAGACAGAACAAGTTGTGCCAATCGGTCACCGCTACGGCGGGCATGCCGAGCTCGGCCGCCCGCTCGACCAGCGCACCGATCCGCACCATGCCGTCCTCGAGCGAATACTCGGTATGCAGGCGCAGATGAACGAAAGGGGGAGGTGAGTTGCTGGAGTCGCCTGCCATGCCGGGGATTATAGCGCCCGATCCCGGCGCAACGGATGGATCAGCGGGGTCCACCGATGCCGACCATGTCCTCTATGATCTTGCGCCCGGCGGCGAAGCGCTTGGCCAGGCCAGCGTGGCGGTCTGGGGAGTGCGGCAGGCTCTGGTACCAGCGGCCCAGCAGTTGGCCCAGCTCAGTGCCCAGGTCAGGCTGCGCGTGGCGTTCGCTCATGCGCTGAGCCAGGCGCTGAACCTGGTAGTCCATGCGACGCTCGCGGTCCTCCTCGGGGGTTTCAAGCCCGGCCAGAAACTCCATTTCCACCACGATCTGACCGGCCTGCTCGTCACCCCGGGCAAGCAGGTCGGCCAATTGCTCGGCGCTCAGATCCGACCCGACCAGGGTCAGCGCGCGCTCGCGCAAGGCCCGGTCGGTCTCGGCATCGTCAGCGCGCGCTTCCGGCACCTTGCTGGCCAGTTCGGCATCCGGATCTTCTAGTCTCGCAGTGGCAAGCGTCTGGACCACATCGGCCAGCTGTTCCCGGCGCGCTCGGTCGGCCTTGAGCTGTTGCTCGCGCCGCTGCGCCAACCGCATCTCCAGCGCCGCTTCGGCCTTCTCGAAGCGTTGATTGAGTTTGCCGCTGCGGCCTTCCCGCGTGGCCCATTCGGCACTGAGGCCAGCCATGCGGCCAGCCGCATTATCCAGCTCTTCATCGTCGACCTTGACCAGGCTTTCGGCCTGTTCACAGATTTGGCGAAGCTCGCCCTGGGCCTCACGCTCGGCCTGCTTTTGCTCCTCGCGCTCACCCTTCAACTGTTCGAACAGCGGATCAATGGGGGCCCGAAATTCCTCCCAGAGCTTCTGTTCCAGTTTGCGACGACCGCTGCCAGCCTTCTGCCACTGCGCTTGAAGCGACTTGGCCCTTTCAATCGCCACCTTGTTGTCTTTTTCGTGAACCAGCGCCTTGGCCTCGGTAATCAGGCGGCGCTTGACCAGTTCAATCTCGTCGAACAAAGCCTTCTGTTTGCCGGCAATCTGGTCCATCAGCTCGCGCAGGCGAGCCGCCGACTGGCCCCGGGCCTTGGGTGGTAAATCGTCCATGCGTCGGATGGCGGCCCGGGCCTTGGCCATCAAGTCTCTGAGCTTGCCGGGGTCGGGCTTTTCGGCGCCAAGCACTTCGTTGCCCATGGCGATGAAGCGATCCAGCAGTTCGAGATTCTCGCCCTGGACTTCCTGGCGCTTTTCAAAATACGGCTTGGCGGTATCGAAAGCCTGCTTGCAAGCGGCCTGGAACCGTCGCCACTGCCCCGGTGGTGAGGCGAATCGTTTGCGATCACCGGGCAACACCTCCAGCTGCTCCAGGCGCTGCCACTCATCACGCGCCTGCTTCAGCAGCGCCGAAATGGCGTCCGGATGCTGGCCAGATGCTGGGATGGCCTCGATCTGCGCGATCAGCTCATCGCGATGCTTGTTGTGTGACCAGTGCTGGTAATCACGCATTTCCTTCAGGCGTCCTTCCATGCGCTGCAGTCGACCGGCCACCGGCCGCGGCCGCTCACGCTGGGGCAGGGCATTGAAGCTGGACCGGGCCTTGCCGATCAGCTCATGCGCACGGGAAATGTCGCCGCTTTCCAGCACTTCTGCGATCTGATCAAGCAAGGGTGCCAGCTCGGCCCCTGGCTTGGGTTTGTCATCCTTCGGCGGCGCCTTGGTTTGTTCCACCTGGGCTTGCAGCTCCCGCAGCAGAGGCAGCAGCTCGCTTTTGAGCTCGAGATCCGCCGTCGAGGCAGTGCCAATCCGGTTCCACGCCCGATCCCAGTCTGCCAGCAGTTCGGCCGGTGAAACCCGCTTGTCAGCCTGGCGGATTACCTGGCGGATCCTGGTTGCCGCCCGGTCCAGTTCTGGATTGGGAGACTCTGCGCCGGTGCCGGGCTCCTCGATGCTCTCCTGGGTTGGCCCCGGCTCCTTCGCTGGACGGTCAAGCGCGGCGCGGACGATATTGACCGCACCGTCGAAACGACGCGCGAGGACCTCGGGCTTGTCTTCCAGGGCCGACCATGCCTCGACCAATTCGGCCAGTCGCTCGGCGCGATTACCTTCACCCTGGCCACGGGCAAGTGACTCTGCCTGGTCAACCAGCTTGTCAGCCGCGCTGTGGTCGGCATCCATTTCGCCGGCAGCAACCCTCAATTCCTTCAGCCGCGTGGCCGCTGCCTGGGCGCGGCGTTTGCGGGTCTTGCGCAGGCGGTCAGCCAGGCGCTCCAGGGTTGAATGCTGCTCGATCCGGGCCAGAATCTCGGCAGCCAAGCCCTCGTCAGCCTCCCGAGCATAGCAGTCTCCGAGAAAGCCCTGCGCATCGACGCGGCCCAGCGCTGCCCGTCGCAGGTCAGGGTCCTCGGCATCGACGGCCACCTTGCGAACCAGGCTATCGTCGCCAATTTTCGCCAGCCACTGCAGTCTAGCCTCGCGCATGCCGTCGTCGCAGCCGCGCACAATCGCGCGCCCCAGATAGGCATCCGCGGCATCGACAATCGCCGGGTCAGTCTCGCGCAATCGAGCATCCAGCCAGAACGGCTCGCTGTTGATCCGCTTGAGCGCTGCCAGGCGCACCCCAGCAGCCTCGTCATGCTGGGCCAGTCGCGGCAGCTCGGCCTTCAACTCCGCATCACTGCCGTCACGGACCGCCTCGGCCCGGGTGTCGGCATCCTTGCTCTGCCAGGGCTTTTTGAAAAAACGGGACTTCAAATTCATCGAAAACGCCAAGTCAAGTCACAAAATCGCACGGTAAAGAATACAAGGCAGGCAGCCTTTCGGCCAGTACGGCAAGGAAAAATCTTCCGTTTCCTCTCAAAAAGCACACTTGGCGGCCCCGAGCTTTAGCTAGCAGCTTTCGGATTAAACTGCTTCGTGCCGCCTGTTTGAATCAGAAAACGGAGTTCAATTGAAATTCGCCCTCCCTCTAGCCGTTGCCGTTCGGGCGAGTGCAACGCAGTCCACGGCGATCGTGCGACGACCCTGTCACTGTCGCGAATAGGTTGCTGTATGAATCACTAGTCGTTGGGGTCGCAATGATGTTAGTTGGACTCATCATTCATTTAAAGCCCGCAATCAGGAAAGGGTTAGCACCCCGCCAGAACCCCGAGTCATGGGCTGATGTTCGTGAGGGCATCGGCCGAGCCTGGACATATCGTGAAAAGTCCGGAGCCATTTCCGTCTTCAGGGTTTGAACCCGATCAGTTCGATTTCCTCAATGAAGCGATATTGTCGGATGTTTGCGGTAACCAGGGGCTTGCCGAGGTACCAGGCGCTTGCTGCGATCAGTGCATCGGCCATTCGCAGGCCGTTTCCAAGGGCAAACTCCTCTAGCCAGAACATGGCGCGCGCGGAAATTTCTTCGTTGATTGGCTTGATTTCAGCACCCCAGAACCGCAATGCCTCAACAAAACGGGACCAACAAAACGGGACAGCCACGTTCCAGGCTGGATTGACCGATACGGTCGCGCGGCTCCGAAAACAGCGGGATTCGCAAACGCAACGGGACCCGTCGCGGGATCAAGACACCGCTGGAAGTCCTGACTTGGGGGCTTGATTCAGATTTGTAAACGACAGGCACGCCCTGCAGCCGGGGATTCGGCTGGGCGATAGAATTAGTGCAGACTATGCCCAACAAAACGGGACAGCCAACAAAACGGAACAAAACGGGACAGCCACGATCCAGGCTGGATTGACCAATACGGCCGCGCGGCTCCGAAAGCAGCGGGATTCGCAAACGCAACGGGACCCGTCGCCGGATCAAGACACCGCTGGAAGTCCTGACTTGGGGGGCTTGATTCAGATATGTAAACGACAGGCACGCCCTGCAGCCGGGGATCCGGCTGGGCGGTAGAATTGGTGCAGACTATGCCTGTTGCTGGGCAAGCAGTTGCCGGGCGCGCTCACCGCACACGCCCTTCATCCAGTGCTGCTTGAGTTCTTTTGCTTTGAGCATCAGCGCCTCGGCTGAGCCAATCGCGCGGTAGTAAGCGCTCTCGGTTCCCTGGACCTGGCGGAGCCATTGCTTGGGATGCTTTGCCACGGCCCAGAGTGCCGAGGGTGGGGTGGTGATCTGGTTAGCAGGTTTGAGCTTGCCGCGCTTGTCCGGACGAGCCTGTTCACCGGTCCATTGAACCAGCTCGATGTAGCTGGATTCAGTCATGTTCAGCAGTGCGTCTGAATCCAGGCCAGCAACGGGTTTCAGGGGCCGGTCGAGAAGACGCTTCTTGGACTTGCGGCTTTTCTGCTGCTCCTGAAGCCGGCTCTGCACGGAAGTATGTTTCGAGTCAATCAGGGTGTCAGCCATACCGGCCCGCACCGGGTTCAGATCAACGTAGGCCATGGCCGAGAGCACGGCTTGGTCTTCGAGCAGTGCCTGACACTTGAACCGACCCTCCCAGAAGCGGCCAGAACAGCCGTCTTCCTTGTTGGCCATCCGAGCAATCGGCTCATTGAGCGCCCGCATGAACCAGCTCAGGCTGCCGAGGCGCTTGCGCAGCTCCTCCAGGCGCTCTGGGACACTAATCAGTGACAATACGGCCTGCTCTTCCTGCTCAGGAGTCGACGCGTTGTTCAGTCTGCCTGGAAAAACCGCTAGCCAGCGTCGGGCGACCTGTTCGTCGGTCCAGTCAAGAGTCGCGTTCGGATCTACGTGAAGGACGACATGCGTGTGATTTGACATCACGGCGAACGAGAAAACCGAAACGGCAAAGGCCTCCGCCAAGAGGAAAATCCGATCCTCGATCCACTGGCGTCGATGATCGAAGTTGCGCCCGGAAAACTTGTCGGTCCCGCAGAGATAGGCACGCCGAACGCATCGCGTCACGACGTGAAAGTAACCTGGTTCGTTAGGCGGAGCGATTAGTTGGCGTGGATAGGTCATGGCAGTAGTGTGCCGCAACCTCCGTCCTGGATCGATGAGAAACTCACCCGACCTGGACTAGGAAATCTGCTATGTTTTGTGGGTG
>SLQY01000330.1 GCA_007131235.1 Wenzhouxiangella sp. | reverse complement strand
CGCCGACGCGAGCTGGAAGCGCTGAGCGATGAAAAGGAGCGCCTGCAGCGTGAACTTGACAGCGAACTGGATCACCACCTCCTGGCGGCCGCCGGGGAGAGCCTGATAGATGAGGTTCGCTCCAGCCACCAGGCCGACAACGAGCCCGAGGCGCTGGCGCTGGCCGGGCGCTGGTTTGATCGCTTCACCCGGCATCGCTACCGCTTGCTGTTCGAGCGGGGTGAATTCGCCGCCCTGGACAGCCGCGATGGCGGTCGCCGCGCGGTGGCCGAATTGTCCACCGGCACGCGCGTGCAGCTGCTGCTGGCCGTGCGCCTGGCCTGGATCGAGCGCGCTGAAAGCGATACCGAGGCGCTGCCGGTTTTCATGGACGAAGTGCTGACCACGACTGACCCTGACCGCTATCGGGCGATTGTCCAGTCAGTGCAGGAAATCGTCATCGGCGGCCGCCAGGTGTTTTATCTCACCGCGCAGAGCGATGATGCCCGAGCCTGGACAGAGTGGGCCGAACAAGGTCCGACCCCGCATCGAATCGACATGGCCGAAGTTCGCGGCCAGCAGGTCGAGCCGCTGCAGTTTGAAATGCCGCGCGCGCTGAGCCAGACCCGGAATGTTTCCGACCCGACCGGTCGCGACGCGCTTGAGTGGGCCGACGAGGTGGGTGTGGATGCCATAGACCCCTGGCGCGAGGCCGGCAGCATGCACGTATTCCACATTCTGCACGACCGCCTGGACCTGTGTGCCCGGCTGATGAAGATGGATCTGGCCCGGCTCGGCGATCTGGAATCATTCCTCGATTCGGGCCAGGCCCAGGCCATGCTCGACGAGGATGCCTGCGACCTGCTACGCCATCGTCTCAAGGCCGCCCGCATGATCCTCGTCGACTGGCAGAAGCGCCGCGATCGACCGGTCGATGAGGCCGTGCTTCATGACACCGGCCTGGTCAGCGACAATTTCATGACCCGGGTTGCCGCGCTGGCCAGGCAGGTCAACGGTCATCCACGCAAGTTGATCGAAGCGCTCAAGGCGGGCGAGGTCAGTCGCTTCCGCACCGATACTATCGAGCAGTTGGAACAGTGGTTGATCGAGGCGGGCCATCTCAATGAACAGGCCGAGCACGGACGCATGAGTGCCGCCCAGATCAGCGTCGATACCCAATTGCCGCCTGACCGGGTGACCGACCTGCGCGCCTGGATCAACGGCGCCATCATCGATCCGCTGTTGGACCAGGGGTAGTCGGCTACAGATTGCGCCCGTAGAACAGCTCCTGCATTTCCTTGCGCAGGCGCTTTTCAATGCGGTTGCTTTCACGCCGATCCAGTTCGTCAGCCCTGACCCCGAACAGGTAATTGTCGAGATCGAACTCCTTCAGCCGCATCTTGGTGTGAAACAGGTTTTCCTGGTACACGTTGACGTCGATCATTTCGTAGGCATTCTTGGTATCGCGACTGAAGAAATCCTGGATCGAGGTAATCTTGTGATCAATGAAATGCTTGCGTCCGCGGACATCGCGGGTAAATCCACGAACCCGGTAGTCGACCGTGACAATGTCAGACTCGAAACTGTGGATAAGGTAGTTCAGCGCCTTGAGCGGTGAGATCACGCCACAGGTAGCCACGTCGATATCGGCCCGGAACGTGCAGATGCCATCGTGCGGATGGCTCTCCGGATAGGTGTGAACGGTGATGTGGCTCTTGTCCAGGTGGGCCAGCACCGTCTCCGGCAGTGGGCCGGGCGCTGCGGTGCCAATGTCATCCCCGCTGACCACCGGTTCTTCGGAAATCAGAATCGTGACCGAGGCACCTTGCGGATCGTAATCCTGGCGAGCGATATTGAGAATGTTGGCACCGATGATGTTCGAAACATCGGTCAGAATCTGGGTCAGCCGTTCGGCGTTGTAAGCCTCATCGATATAAGCGATATAGTCTTCGCGTTGACCTTCGGTGGTGGCATAGCACAAATCGTAGATATTGAAGCTCAAGGCCTTGGTGAGATTATTGAAGCCATGCAGCTTGATTCGGCGTTTGTTCATGTCGGCGGCCAATCGGGAAGGACTCGGGTGAACCGGGCATTATCCCGCATTGAAAAAACAAGTGCCAGAAAAAAAGGGGCTCTTGCTTCCCCAATTTGACGAAAACTGTGACCGGGTGCAGAATTGCGCAATGGGGCGGAGCTATTCGCCACGGTTATCCAACAGAATCTAGGCGATCAATTCAAATGCGAGATTTTCAGTTCTATCCTGTTGACCGGGAGGCGATGGACCGCTTCCTGGGTATCTGCCGTCGCCAGCACTTCAAGGCCAAGAGCACGGTCATGCGACCCGGCGATGAAGGCCAGTCGCTGCTGTACGTGGTCGAGGGCTCACTGTCGGTATCAACGGAAGGAGATGACGGTCGCGAGCTGATCCTGAGCTATCTCAACCCCGGCGATTTCCTCGGCGAAATGGGCCTGTTCATGAAACCACGCGAGCGCGAGGTGCTGGTAAGAACGCGCACCAAGTGCGAACTGGCCGAGGTTTCCTACAATCGCCTGCGGGAGGCGCTTGACACCGAGCTGGCCGATTGTGCCGTGGAAATCCTCACCGCCATTGGTTCCAAGCTGGCCCAGCGCCTGCTTCAGGCCAGGCGCAAGGTCTTCCACCTCGCCTTCCTCGATACCCAGGGACGGATTGCCAAGGCCCTGATTGAGCTGTGTAGCGAGCCCGACGCGGTATCGCACCCGGACGGCACCCAGATCAAGATTACCCGGCAGGAGCTCAGCCGCATCGTGGGTTGCTCACGGGAAATGGCAGGGCGGGTCATGAAGTCCCTGGAGGAAGACGGCATGCTGCGCGCCTCTGGCAAGACGGTGGTTGTCCTGGGTCGCTACAAGGGCGCTTCCGAATAAGGCCGTAGTCAGGAGCCCGAGCCGGGGAAGCGGGTGACTTTGCTGAACGGCACCGTATCGCTGTCTTTCGGGTTGGTGGCTTCCATTTCCCGGGTCTGACCCATGTCCTCATCACCATCTTCGAAGTGCGGGATCCGAGGTGGAGGGCCGGTCACTTCCCGCACGCCGTGGCGCTCCTGCAAGCGCATCGCCATGTCGTTGAAGCGCCGGTAGAGGGCGCCAAATTCATCGCGCCGATCCATTTCCAGGCGAAAATCGAAATCACCCTTGCCAATCTGGCGCAGCCCCCAGCTCAGGCGTTCAATCGACTGCCGCTGCTGGCGCGCCATGACCGCTACGGCCGCGATAATCACGAACAGGGCGACCAGGAATACCAGGGCCATCATGGTCAGCGTGCCGCGCGCTGCAACCGACAACGCCGAGCCGTCCAGGCCAAGTTGAATCTCGCCGATTCGACGCGCCTGGAACCGGACCGGGACCTGGAATTCCAGGTCGCCGCTGTCGGACTGGAGAATACGAATGGTCGGC
Organism: Wenzhouxiangella sp.; assembly: GCA_007131235.1. Classification (GTDB taxonomy): domain Bacteria; phylum Pseudomonadota; class Gammaproteobacteria; order Xanthomonadales; family Wenzhouxiangellaceae; genus Wenzhouxiangella. Next base: position 12,174 of record SLQY01000330.1, on the reverse strand, counting down.
TCCTCGCGACGCACTGTGGCCGAGTCCAGCCGCGGCGCCGGCTCATCCTGCAAGAACAGGTTGGTGCTTGACTTGATCGATCCACCCCGATCAACCACGTGCAGGTAAAGCACCTGGGGATTGGCGGCAAAGTCGGCAACCAGCGTGCCCAGTGCAGTCACGTCATCCATCAACAGGGGCTCGGCCACTTCGCGAGCGATCACGCTGGCCAGCCCCTCACCGAAGCCGAAGGTCGTCGCCACCATGGCATCATTCTGGCTTCGGTAGACATGGCCCAGGCCCAGCGCGAGGACCAGGGCCACCGCACCGCCGACCACGGCCGGCCAACGCCAGGCCAGGTTGCGCTTGCGGGCGGCACCGAGCAGACCGCGGGCGAGCCGGGCGCGCAGATCCTGCAATTCCTCAAGCACATCAGCAGCCGAATCGTGCCGACCCGACGGACTCTTGGCCAATAGCCGCAAGGTCAATTCGACCAGCTCTTTCGGCGTATCAGCGTGCAAGGGGTTGAGCGCTGGCGGCGGCTCGTTGAGCACCCGGTTGATCTGTTCGTTGATGCCATCTTCATCGAACGGCAGTCGGCCGGAGAGCAGGCGATAGAGCACCACGCCCAGCGCGTACAAGTCGCAGCGCGCGTCCACGCTTTCGCCCAGCATCTGCTCCGGCGCCATGAAGGCGGGGGTACCAACGATCGTGCCGCCGTCGGCGACGGGTTTTTCGTTTCTGCCCTCGATGCCGGCAATACCAAAATCCAGCAACTTGGCAATTCCGCTGGCGGTATCGAAATGGATATTGGCTGGCTTGACATCGCGATGGATCACCCCACGCTCGTGAGCGTAGCTCAGGGCACTGCACAGCTGGATGGCCAGATCGATAACCGCCCGCGGCTCTGGCGGCTGAGCGTCGTTGAGACGATCGGCCAGGGTTGTGCCCTCAAGCAGCTCCATGGCCAGGTAGGGCATGCCGTCGACCTGGCCTACGTCGAATACGGTCACGATATTTGGGTGACCCAGACCGCCGGCGGCCCGGGCTTCGCGCAAGAAGCGCTGGCGCGAATTGACATTGCGGGCAAACTGATCGCGCAATACCTTGATCGCTATGTAGCGGTCGATGCGGGGGTCGAATGCCTTGTAGACAATCGACATGGTGCCCCGACCCAGCTCGGTCTCGATCTGGTAGCGGCCTAGGCGCTCCAAGTCGCCCCCCCGGATTGACAGCCTGGTCGATACCGGTAGCGGCACGACGATCGGTCGCCGTCAGGCATGGTGCGCAACCAGCTCAAAAGAGATTCACCAGAACGACAATTGCCACAACAATCGCCACGACCGTCCCGGCCAAAGCCCACGGTAACCAGCTCCGCCCAGCCTTGGGTGAGGTATGGGAAGCCCCTGCCGTGCGGGCCTGGTCCGGATCCTGGAACAGGAACTCCACCCGACCGAAGCGGATTCGATCGCCATGGTGCAGGGGCTCGCTGGAGATGCGCTTGTCATTGATGAACGTGCCGTTGGTCGACAGCAGGTTGACCACGCGCCAACCGGTGGCATCGTGATTGATTCGGGCGTGCTCCGAGGAGACGCTGGAATCAGACAGGATGATGTCGCAGGAACTGGCCCGACCGATGACCAGGCGCGCCCCGCCCAGGGGGAATTCTCGCCCCTTGACCTCGACACTGACACCCTTGAGCTGGGCCCGGGTGGACGGCGCACCGTCCGAGCTGCCGGCCTCGTCGACCAGCTTGTCAACCTCGTCCCGGCTGAAGACATGGGTACCTTGCGGCCCATGATCACGTTTCGCCGGCTTATTGCCCTTGCCTTCTTCACTCATGATCGATCCCTCGTGGTTGCAGCTGATTCACCCTTTCGCGATGGCGACTGTTGACCGCCTCCTGACTAGCACAATTATAGCGAGCGCCTGCGGAATGGCCATGGCCAGCGCGACCCGCCCGATGTGGTCTCCTCGACCGGCAGCTTGGGCGCGGCGATAAGGACCAGGGAGACATTGTCGTGCGCTCCGGCGGCCAGCGCTTCGGCCAGCAAGCGATCCTGGGCCGCGGCCATGCTGTCACTATTGACTAAAATACGCTCGATTTCGCGATCTTCGAGTTCACCGGTCAATCCATCGGAGCAGAGCAATAACCACTCGCCGCGGCGCCAGCGGTCTTCCAGGGTACCGACTCTTGGCTCGTGCTCTCCGGTCAGGCCCAGGCAGTCGGTCAACACGTGCCGCTGGGGATGACGGGATGCCTCGTCAGCGCTGAGCGCCCCGGCCGCGACCAGCATGCCGGCCACGTTATGGTCGCGGGTCAGCAGCTCCAGCGCCGATTCACTCAGGGAGAACCGATAGGCGCGACTATCGCCAACCCAGCAGATCTCGTAACCATCGCCGCGCTCCACGACCGCCACGATGGTTGTGCCCATGTCGCTGAAGTCGGGCTGCTGCTGCTGGGCAGAGCGGATGGCATGGTGAGCCTCGAGCACGGCATCGCGCAGGCTCGCGCCGGCATCGAAACGCTCGCGCACCGTATCGCGGGCAATTTCGCTGGCGCGGGCACCGCCAGCATGGCCGCCCATACCGTCCGCCACCAGCCACAAGCCCAGGGCATCGTCGGCCAGGATCGAGTCCTGGTTGTTTTCGCGAACCCGCCCGGTGTCGCTAATTCCAACCGAACGCCCAGTCTGCAGGTCTGGTGTCAACTGATTCATTTGATATATATAGCGTAAAATTCACAGCAATGGTGTCATCTGATGGCACCCTACCGAATTCGCCGTTCCCGTAACAAGATTTTGCATACCCTACCTGATGAGCACCGCGCAATCTAGCAACGCCAGCTCATGGCGCGTTTTGAAGTTCGGCGGAAGCTCGGTCACGCGAGCCGATCTCTGGGAGATCATACGTCAACGAATCGCTGAAACGCTGGATGCCGGCATGTGTGTGGCCGTTGTCGTCTCGGCGCTGCGTGGCGTCACCGACCTGCTCCAGGCTCAGCTGGATACGGAAAGCCGCCGCGCAAGCCAGGAGGTACTGGACGAGATCGCCAGCCGTCACCACCAGCTGCTCATGGATCTGGGCCTGCCGAACGACTTGCTTGACCAACCGCTGGCCCGGCTTGCGACCTTGCTCGACCAGGTCAGCGATGAGTCGCTGACGGTGCAAGCCGAGCTGCTGGCGATGGGGGAAATCCTTTCCAGCCAGCTCGGGGCCTCCTGGCTGTCCCGGCAGAATCTTCCGGTGCAGTGGCTGGACAGTCGTGAAGTCCTGATTTGCAGCGATGATCCGCACCGTCGCTCACGCGCCGCCTACCTGTCAGCCCAGTGCCCGGCCCGACCCGATCCAGGCCTGCGGCAGCGCCTGTCGGAGATGGCTCCTGCCCTGGTCATGCCTGGATTCGTTGCCGCCAACCCGCGCGGCGAGACCGTGGTCCTCGGTCGCGGCGGATCCGACACCTCGGCCACGACGCTGGCCGCGCTGCTGGAAGCCGACCGGGTCGAGATTCACTCCGATGTGCCCGGCCTGTTCACCGCCGACCCGCGCCGCATACCCACCGCGCGGCTGCTCAAGATGGTCAGCTACCGCGAGGCCCAGGAGCTGGCTGCCATGGGCGCCCGGGCGCTGCATCCGCGCTCACTGATTCCGGTCCACCAGCAGCGCATTCCACTGTGGCTGCGCCAGACCGACCGGCCGGATATCGACGGCACCCGGATCACGCCAGAGGCCCGCGACCATGGCGCCCAGGTCAAGGCCATTGTCCAGCGCAAGGACATCACCCTGGTCTCGCTGGAAGGTATCGACATGTGGCAGCAGGTCGGTTTCCTGGCTGACGTGTTCAACGAGTTCAAGGAGCTCGGCCTGTCCGTGGACCAGGTCTCGACGTCCGAGTCCAACGTGACCCTGACCCTGGACCCCGGAGCCAACCTGGCCGACGAGGGAACTTTGGACACCCTGCGCCAGCGCCTGGAGAAGCATTGCCGCGTCGAGATCCGAACCGACTGCGCTACCGTCAGCCTGGTCGGACTGGGCATCCGAACCATCCTGCATCGTCTTGGCCCGGCCCTGGAAGTGTTCGAGCAGCGCCGCATCTTCCAGGTCAGCCAGGCCGCCAATGACCTCAACCTGACCTTCGTCGTCGAGTCGCGCCATGCCGACCGCCTGGTCCAGCAACTGCATCAGCAGGTAATCCCCGGCGGTGTCGGCGGCGACTCCGTCTTCGGACCCACCTGGGAGCAACTGTTCCGGCGCGAGACCGACCGGCCGCCGCGTCGGCGCTGGTGGGAGGACGAGCGCGAGCGCCTGCTTGAACTGCTTGACGGCCGCGACAGCGCTTATGTCTATCACCTGGAGAGCGTGCGCGCCGCGGCGCGCCGCCTGCAAGGGCTCAAGGCGGTCGATCGGGTGCTTTATTCGATGAAGGCCAACCCCCACCCGGCGATTCTGCGCGCCGTGGTCGAGGAAGGCCTGGGCATTGAATGTGTCTCCCTGCCCGAGGCACGACATGCCCTCGACCAGGTCAGGCAACTGGCACCGGGTGACCTGCTGTTGACGCCCAACTTTGCCAGCCGCCAGGAATTTCTCGAGGCACGCGATGCCGGCCTGAGGCTGACCGTGGACAACAGCTACATCCTCGAACACTGGGGCAGCGAACTGGCCGGCCGCGAGATCTTCCTGCGCCTGGATCCCGGTTCCGGCCTTGGCCACCACAAGATGGTGCGCACGGCCGGCTCGCACGCCAAGTTCGGCGTACCGTTGAGCGAAATCGAGCGCATCCGACGCCTGAGCGAAGCCCATGACATTCGTATCGTTGGCCTGCATGCCCACACCGGCTCTGGCATCCTGCACCCGGATAACTGGCATCGCACCCTGGCCACACTGGGGGAGGCAGCGCGCGAGCTGGCCGATATCCGGGTGATCAACCTTGGAGGCGGCCTGGGCGTACCCGATCGTCACGACGAGCTGCCGCTGGATTTGACCACGCTGGACGCCGGGCTGATTCAGCTGCGCCGCGAGCTGATCCGGCCGGTTGAGATCTGGATCGAACCCGGCCGCTACCTGGTCAGCGAAGCCGGCGTGCTGCTGGCCCGGGTCAACCAGACCAAGGGCAAGGGCGAGGTCCGCTATGTCGGCATTGCCACCGGGATGAATTCCCTGATTCGCCCGGCCCTGTACGGGGCCTGGCACGAGATCGTCAATTTAAGCCGCCTGCACGAGCCCGGCGATCATGTGTACAACGTGGTCGGCCCGATTTGCGAAACCGGCGACATTCTCGGCCTCGACCGCCTGCTGCCGCAATGCCACGAAGGCGACATCCTGTTGATCGCCAACACCGGTGCCTACGGTGCGGCGATGGCGTCGAGGTATAACCGGCGCGAACCGGCCGAAGAGCTGGTTTTCGAAGCCGCAGAAATCCCCGAGATGTGATGCGAGCTCCCCTCGCCCCGCTCTCGCTCACTCCTCCCCATACACCTCGGCCAGGTCCAGAAACTGTTCGTGCAGCAAGCGCCGTTCCAGCCGGAGCAGATCGACCAGCTCGCGCTGGTTGAAAAATACGGTACGAACGAGAATGCGGTCGCGGTAGAGAAGCACGTTGCGGCGGTAGCGAAGCGCGGCGAAACCGGTGGGCGGCAGCGCCGCCACGTAGGCCAGGGTCTGGGCCAGGCCCAGCTCGGTGTACTGCCATAGCCACAGACCAATGGCGGCATAAGCGCCGGCAAACGCCAGGACGCCGCAGCCAAACAATGTAAAGGCGCGCACCGCTTCGTCCGAGCCCAGCCGGCCCAGCCCTCGAGCAACCAGGTACGGAACGATATTGTGAACCAGCCCGAACAGGGCAACGGGCGCCATCAGCACCGCGTACACGGTCATGCGCAGGCGAATCAGGCGCTGCCGCACCGGCACATCGAACGCCTGGCCGAGCGCCCCCCTAAGCTCGGTCTGGCGCAGGTGGTCCTTGTAGCGCTCCAGGCGGTTGCGCAAGGCCATGACGCGCTCCGGGTCGCTGGTCCAGCAGTCGGCCAGCACGTTGTGGATATGCTGACGCGAATGCATGCGCCGCTCGAAGGCCAGGCTGCTTTCCGGCGTCGCCCGCCGGTACCAGGCTGCCAGCCGCCACAGCCAGCGCTTGAACAAGCGCTGGTCGGCATCCGGGTTGAACGGCCGGGCATCGCCGGACTCGAACCGGCGCCACAGTTGCTCGCCAAAAACCTCGGCCAGATCCTCGACCAGCTGGCTGAGACGCGCATCCTCCACCGTGACCACCTGCTGTCCCAGGCGCTGCTTGATTTCTGCAGTCAGCTCTGCCAGGGCCGCGGCCTGATCCTCGGCGAATCGCTGTGCGAAATCGGCGACCCGAATCGGCCGTCCGAAGCGCAGCAAGACCGCCGACATCAGGAATCCGCGATTCTCGAAGTTGACCCCGACCGGGATCACGGTCAGCCCGAGCTGGTTGTTGTTGCGCGCCTCGGCACCCAGGGCGATGCGAGCGGTTCCCTTGCGCAGCGGACCAATCCGGGTCGGCGGTGAATTGCGGCCCTCGGGAAAGACCCCAATGCAGCCGCCGGCCTCGAGCAGCTCGTAGACCTTGTCGAAAACTTCAACGTTCCTGGCCGCCGCATCACCGACCTCGTGAGCGCGATAGATAGGCACGGCCCCGAGGCGCTTGAACAAGGTGGCCAGCACCCGGAACCGGAACAGGCCCGAGCGGGCCAGGTAGTGAATCGGTCGTTTGAGCTGGGTCGCCAGCACGATGGAGTCAAGAATCGAACTGGGATGATTGGCCGCCAGGATCACCGGGCCACGCTCCGGCACGTGCTCCACGCCGGTGGCCCGAATCTCGGCAAAGTAGAGCTGATTGATCAGCGCCAACAGGCGCACGATAAACCGGTAAAACTTCATGGCACTGGCTGAACGGTCATTTCCCCGGATACGCGGCTATGGTGAGTGGTCAAGGTAGCACGCTCACTGTTCCCGGCAGGCGCGCCAGCAGCAAGGATGCCGCATCCGAGCCAAGCAGGCGGCCGCGCCTGCTCAGCAGCAGTTCCGAGACTGACGCTGCGGCAAGCACCCAAACCAGGCTGCTGCCCGAATCAGCAGCGTGGCTCGGCAGGCGAACCAGGTCGATCGACAGCGGACTGTCAGCGATCCAGGCTAACAACGCCGGTTCGTCAACGCCTTTCGGGGCCAGCAAAACCAGCAGCCGGCTGTCGCGGCGATGCGCGCGATCAGCAGCGCTGGCCAGCAGCGTGGACACGGCCTCAGGCGTATCGATCAACACGGCCACTCGCCCCGCCCCACTGGGTTTTTGCACCGCCGTGAGCATGACCTCGCCATCAAACCGCCTGGCCAGGGCCAGGGCCATCGATCCCAGCCCGCGACCAACGCTGGCGGTGTAGCCGACCCGACCGACAACCAGTACTTCCTCGGATGCGAGCAATGCCAACACCTGTTCGATACCGCGACCGCGAACGACCTCGAACAGACAATCACTGCGGGTAGCCTCCAGGGCAGTGCGCAGGCTGCGGTGCACGCGCTGGCGGCGGCGCGCCAGGCGCTGCTCCAGACCGGGCAGGTCATACTTGTGCAGGGCACCGGACAAGGCGCTGACTTCAGCGGCGAATGCGTACCTGGCACTGCACAACCAGTCATGTTCCTCAATGTAAAGTGCGCGCACGCGGGACTGGTCTCCGGCCCGCACCAGGGCAGCTTCAAGCGCGGCCTGGCTGGCTGGCGAGGCATCGAACAGCAACACGACGTCGGGCCGGCGAGGAATCGCTGGGTCAGGCCAGGGCATCATCATCCGAACCGGTTGAATCATCCACCTGATCGACCGGTTCACCGGCCGAAGCCTTGCGCTGCCTGTTCCGATCAGGGCGATTGATGCGGGTAAATTCAGCCAGCCGGTCGGCTACCAGACGGCCAAAACTGTCAGCGGGGAACCTGCCCTGATCGTCCGCTGCTCCAACTTCCATTCCGGTGAGCAGCTCGATCGCTTCGTCAACCTGATAAATCGGGTAGATCGCAAAGCAAGCATCAGCCACTGCCGTGCGCACCCGTGCGTCCAGCATCAGATGCTCAACATTCGACGCCGGCATGATCACGCCCTGCCCTGCGACCGACCCGGCCTGGGCGCAGACATCGAAAAAACCCTCGATTTTTTCGTTGACCCCGCCCACCGCCTGCACCAGGCCGTGCTGGTTGATCGAGCCGGTCACAGCCAGGGCCTGGTTCAGCGGCACCCGTGCAATGGCCGACAGCAGGGCACAGACTTCAGCCACAGAGGCGGAGTCTCCTTCGATGCCGCCGTAGTTCTGCTCGAAGGCCAGGCTGGCTGAAAGCGACAGCTCTGCCGAGGCGGCAAAGCGGCTGGCAATGTAACGCGACAGGATCATCACGGCCTTGGAGTGAATCGGGCCACCGAGCTTGGCCTCACGCTCGATATCAATGATTTGCCCGCGACCGGGCCGAGCTGTGGCCGTAATCCGGGTCGGTAGACCAAAGGACAGCTTGCCCAGGCGGGAAACGGCCAGCCCATTGACCTGCCCCACGGATTCACCGCTCGTTGCCACTATCACGATGCCGCGGCCGATCTGCTCCAGGGCCCGACGGCGCACTCGATCGATGCGGGCGCGAGATTCGGTCAGGGCCTGGTCGAGGTGTTGGAGCGTGATCATTTCGGCCCCGGCGCTGGCGGCCCAGTGATCGGCTTCCATCAGCACATCACGCAGCAGCCGGTCACAGGCTGTGATCTTGCGCTGATCCCCGGCCAGGCGGCTGGCATGCTCGATCAAGCGCCCCGTGGCGGCACCATCCAGGGGACGGATGCCGGCAGCACGCGCCAGGGTTGCGATCAGTCGCACATACAGCGCGCCGTCTTCGTCGCGCCATTCGATCTGGTCTTCGAAGTCGGCCTCGACCTTGAACAGCTCACCAAAATCGGGATCGTGGTGGGCCAGTAAGTAATACAAGAGACGATCACCAAGCAGAACGACCTTGATTGACAGCGGAATGCAAGCTGGTTGCAGACTGGTCGTGCTGACCAGCCCGTAGGTGCGCTCCAGCGATTCGATCCTGATCTCGCCGGCGCTCAAGACACGCTTCAGGCTCTCCCAGGCCATGGGATGGCTCAAAACGCGGCGCACATCCAGCAGCAGGTAGCCGCCGTTGGCACGGTGCAGGGCGCCGCACCGGATCATGGAAAAATCGGCATACAGCGCCCCGTCGCGCACCTGGTGCTCGATGCGGCCGACCAGGTGGTGGTGGTTGGGCAAATCCTCGTAGACCACGGGCGCACCGTCGAGCTCGGCGTTGTCGACCAGCAGGTTAGCGCGGTAGCGATCAAGCAACTCCCCCGGCGGACCGCTGCCGCGCCGACCGTGAAAGGCACCGGCATTTTCGACCACGTCTTCCCGGATGCGCTCGAGATGGTCGAGCGCGGCCGGCAGGTGCGACCAGCGCTCCTTCAACTCGCCCATGGGCCCGCCCAGGGCAAAAGTCATCATTTCCTCGTTAAGTTTGCGGATGCGCTTGCGCAATTGCTTGCGCAGGCGCGGCATCTGCTGGATAGCTTGCTGTAGTTTGCGCTGCAGCTCCATGATGCGCGACTCGATTCGCTTGCGCTCTTCCGCATCGAGCTTTTCATAGTCGTCCGGCTCAATCACCTCGCCGTCACGCATGGGAGCCAGCGTGAAGCCGGTCGGGGTGGAGATCAATGCCACATTGTCGTCCGCCGCCTCTTCGCCGATCTTGTCGACACTGTGTTGCTGGCGCTCGTTGAACTCGTCCTGGAGCTCCTGCAGCCGGCCCTGGTACTCCTCGCTTTCAAACACTGCGGCCACGCCGGAGCGCAGTTCATCGATAAGCATCTGCAAGTCGGCTCGAAAGCGGTGCCCTTGTCCCGCTGGCAGGGATAGGGCCAACGGTTCCTCGGGTGACTTGAAGTTGAACACATAACACCAGTCAGGAGGACACTCGGCCTGCTCGGCACGGCGCTCCAGGTAGGACTGGACCAGCGCGCGGGCGGAAGTTCCGCGGGTCGACAGCACGTACAGGTTGAAACCGTGATTGGCAATCGTTGCCCCGAATTCCAGCGCCCGCATGGCTTGTTTCTGGCCCCATGGCAGCGCCAGCTCATCAAGCTGGTCACTAGATGCGAAACCCAGGTGCTCGGCGGGGAAGGAACGATACAGGCGCTCTGCGGCAAGCGGCTCGGTAGATGGCATCGGCATTGGGCGAAAGACACTTGAATCTCCGCGCTAACTATAGCGCAAGCCTCACCATCAACCAGGGAGCCTCTGAACAACTTTTCGCCGCTTTCTCGTTTTACCCGTGACGCCGACCGTGCCCTTTACCTGGGCAATGGCGGCCTGGGAACTACCGAGGAATCTCTGAACAATGAACAAGCACAACCTGTCGTACCTTTTTACCCTGCTCATTGCCCTGGCCCTGTCGGCTGCCACCAGCGCCCAGCCTGTCACCGTCGGTCCTGGCCCGGACTGTGACTTCGACAATTTGCAGTCAGCCATTGTCGCGGCACCGGAAAGCGGAGAAATCCGCGTCAGCCAAGATTATCCGGGCACCAATACGCCCTACACCATCGTCGACCAAAACCTGACCATTCACGGCGGCTGGTCAGACTGCGGCTCCGGCAGCGCCCCGATCGGATGGACCGTGCTGGACGCGGGCGGCAACGGTGCTGTCATGCGCATCGTGGAAAGCCCCTTCCTCAATGAACTCACGCGCCAGGTCAATCTGTTCGACCTGGACCTGGTCGGCGGCAGTGGTACTGACCCCCTCAACAGTGGCGGCCTGCTTGTCCAGGGTCGACCGGGCATGCTCCAGGTCAGGCTCGACAATGTCTGGATCCTTGGCAACGCGCGCAGCGGCTTCGGCAATAGCGGGGGCGGAGTGCGCCTGATCGCACAAAGCGGTGCGGCGACTGGTTTACCCCCCAGCGCATTGCTCAGCCCCATGCTTTCAATCCAGGAAAACAGTCGGATCGGCGACAACCTGGCTGAAGACAGCGGCGGTGGTCTGTATTGCTTCAGCAACCAGGATACCGGCTCGATCGACATGATCGATTTCAGTCGCGGGGTGATTGCCGAGAACGAAGCCGCCCGCGGCGGCGGTGTCGCGATAGATGGGTGTCGGGGCGTGCGATTGAACACGGGTGGCTTGATCGTTCTGGGTCAACCACGGGTGGGCATCTTCGGCAACCAGGCCACCGACTCGGGGGGTGCACTGCTGCTGCGAGGTGCGGCCGAAGTGACCATTGGCGGCGCGCTGCTGGGCTCGTTCAACAGCGGCGGTCTGGTCATGGGCAACAGCGCTGTCCTTGGCAGCGCCGCGGCGGTCTTCGACCAGGCCGTCCTGCGCCTGGAAGACACCTGGGTGCGCGGCAACGAAGCCTCGTCCTCGGGTACATTTTTCCTGGTTGGTGAAGCCAGCGTTGAAGTGGAGGGCAGCGGCGCCAGCGGCTTCTGCAAACCCCTGGACCTGAACCAGGATCTGGTCCAGATCCGCCCCTGCAGCGTGATCGAACACAATCGGGCCAACACGGTCGCTGTTGCCAGCCAGAGCGGCGCATCAAGCATGTCGCTGCGGCGGGCTGTCGTACGCCACAACAGCGCGACCGGCATCTTCCAACTTTCAGAATTGTTCTCGATTTGGCATAGCTCACTCTACGAAGGGCCATCGGCGCGCCTGGACATGATCAGCACACTGATTTACGACAACCCGGTGCGCTACGTCATGAGAATCAACGGGTCAGGGCTGATCGAAGCCATCCATGGCAGCATCATCCACCCGGGTTCCGAGCTGGCCGCGCTTTCTACGCAAATCGCTCAACATCAGGCCCGACTGACGGTACGCGCCAGCATCATGATCAACAACAACACGACCGCCCTGGTCCAGGCATTGGCCGATGCCCAGGTCAGTGCAGAGGCTGAGTGCTTGCTGAGCAACCGGCCCGAGCAAGGCAGCGGGTTGACCAGCGCCGCCTTGTATCTGCAGGCCGACCCGCGCTTTGTCGATCCACCCGGCGCTGACTTCCGCCTCGCCGACGACTCGCCGGCGATCGACTTCTGCTATGCCGTGGCCGCCCTTGATGATCTCAGTCCCGACCTCGGCGGGCAGGATCGTGGCCAGGTCTGGACCGGACCGCCGCCGGTCGTGTCCAACCCCGGCAGCGGG
>SLQY01000216.1 GCA_007131235.1 Wenzhouxiangella sp. | reverse complement strand
TCCTCATGCCATTGGCCGCGAAAGAAGCGCGCGTCCATTTGCCTGATCGGCGCTCCACCGTCGACCGGGACATGGTAGAGCTGGGCGGAGCGGCCATGATCAGTCTCACGCCGCGAGGCAAAGGCCACCCGCTGTCCATCAGCCGACCAGCCGACCGGAATGTCGTCGCCCGGATGCCAGGTCAGTCGCCGCGGATTACCGCCCTCGACGCTGATCACATAAACGCTGGTGTTGCCCTCGTAGTCGGCAGCAAAAGCGATCAGGCGACCGTCGGGAGAAAAATGCGGGTTGTTCTCCTCGGCCGAGCTGGTGGTCAGCCGGCGCGGGTTGGAACCATCGCGCTCGCTGACCCAGAGATCGCCGGCATAGACAAACGCCAGGTGATCGGCCGACACCGCCGGCTGGCGCAGCAGGTGGGTCGGCTCGGCGGCCAGCAGGCCGGACAAAGACCAGAGCAGCAGCAGGGAAAGAACAGGAATCAACTTCGCGGGCATCGACTGGGCCAGAATTGGAAACGGCCCGCAAGGATAACCCGCAAGTTGAGAACGAGGCCCGTGCCGGTAGTCATGTAAGTCAATATACATTAATATGCATGTATGAAAACCATCACTATCAATGTATCAGAGCCTGTTTACGCTGAATTCCAGGCGGCCGCCAGTTCTGCGGGCCGGCCCACATCGGAACTGATCCGCGAAGCAATGGAGCTGTATCGCAGCAGTCGACTTCGTCCTCAGGGAAGCCTTGCAGATTTCCAGCCCCGCTCGGTCGGACGCGTGCTGTCCGATCTTGACCAGAACGACGACCTGCTCGACGAGATGATTTCTTGATTGGCATCGACACCAGTTTTCTGGTTGGGCTGTCGATCCGGGAACATCCCGCTCACGAGCGTTGCCAGCGTCTTTTCAACGAGGAAATTCGGGGCCGTACGGCCAGCGCGGCGCTTGCTCCGCAGGTGCTGACCGAGTTTGCCCATGTGGTCACCGACCCGAGACGCTTTGAACAACCCCTGACGATGGCTGAAAGCCTGGAAATTGCTCGTCAATGGGCACAGGCCGGAGAATGCAGGATCATCCCGCCCGGGGCCGAAGCGACAGCGATACTTCTGACCTGGATGCAACGCTATCGCCTGGGCAGGAAACGACTGCTGGACACATTGCTAGCCGCCACCTACCACAGCGCCGGCGTTACCCGCATTGCCACTACCAACTGGCGTGATTTCTCCGTATTCGGTGTATTCCAGATTGATGCGCTAGGCCAGTAATCCTACAAATGCCCCCGTCGTGCCGCCACAAGCACGAACAGACCGGCCAGAACAATTGCACTTCGTGTCAGGTTCATTGAGCATCTCCATGCTTGGTTGTCCACGAAGGCAGTTACGCAAGAGCAATCAAAAACTTGCCAAACCGGCGCGCTGCTTCGTATGCTCGCGTATCCATCGCCGCTGACATGGCCCCGCATGAGCAATCAATCGGTCCGCGTCTGGGACCTGCCCCTGAGAATGTTTCACTGGCTGCTGCTGGTCTGTGTCGCCGGCGCTTTGATCTCGGTGCAGTTCAAGGCCATGGATTGGCACGGCCGGTTCGGCCTGGCCGTGCTGGGACTGCTGGTTTTTCGGCTGGTCTGGGGATTGATCGGCTCGACCCATGCGCGTTTCTGGTCATTCGCGCCCGGCCCGACCAGCCTGGTCGATTACCTACGCGGGCGCTGGCGCGGCATCGGCCACAATCCACTGGGCGCGCTGTCTGTGTTCGCGATACTGGGCGTGCTCGCCTTCCAGGCTGGCACCGGCCTGTTCGCTGACGATGTGATTGCCTACACCGGGCCCCTGCGCCGGGCCGTCAGCGGCGACACGGCCAGCCAATTAACCAGCTGGCATATGCGCATGGAGTGGGTCATTTACGGACTGATCGCCCTGCACCTGGCCGCCATCGCCTTCCACGAGCTGATCAAGCGCGAGCGCCTGATCAAGCCCATGATCACCGGCCGCAAACCGCTCGAAGGCCACACCATCGCCGAGGAGGCCCGCGGCGGCGGCTGGATTGCCTTCATCATTGCCGTGGCGATGGCCGCTACGGCCGTCTGGATCGCCAACGGTGCCCTGCTATCACCACCGCCTCCGCCACCGCCAGATCTGGGGTGGTAGCACAAGGGCTCAATGACCAAACCGCAGTATCGTGGCCTTTCAGGCATGGACCCCGGCCGCGTTGGGCCGGGCTACGAGCCTCCGCCACCGCCAGATTTGGCGTGGTAGCACAACGGCACTTGCCCCCGGCAAGTCGCACCACGCCTAAAGCCTGCGCTGGGCCGGGCTACGAGCCGCCGCCTCCGCCACCGCAGACTTAGGCTGGTAGCAGGATTTTTTGCGCCTTGAACCTTGCTCCTTGATCCTGGTTCCTTGCGACTTCCCTATTCCGACGCCCGAAACGGTCGGTGGCAGGCGCCGCAGGAATCAGCAGTCGTTCGGAACTGGCGCGCAATGGCATCGCGGTCGCCACCTTCGGCGGCTTCGGCCAGGGCGTTGGCTTCGCGGATGAAGTTGCCGGCAATTTCGCCCGTGCGGGCCATGTCCTCAAAGAATTCCGGGCGCAGGCGGGTGGGTTTCCAGCCAGTGCCTTCGATCGTGTCAGGCCCAAACATGGCGCTCATGCCAGAGTTGGCCACGGCGGCAATGGCGTTGGCGGCGGCCTGGATCTGCCCGGCATTGAACTCGACATCACCGTCAATGACCTGGGCGCGGATCCGGCTCATGTTCCAGCCCATGAAAGTGTATGCCGACTGGCGCGCCTTGATCTGATCTTCGACCGAGGGTGAGGCAAAGGCCAGGCTGGTGGCAGCAACGGCCGCAGCCGCCAAGCAAATCATCAGGTATTTCACGAGCAGAACTCCTGTCAACATTCATGAACGCTGAAGTTTCCCTGCAGGCGCCGCCGCCGTCAAGCCAAATCGCGGTTGAGGGGGCTCTTTGAAAACCCTTTTTGTGTTCTTTTTCTTCTACACAATTCCACGGCCAGTGCACGCTTTGCAGATTCGGACCGAGTAGCATTGCAGCATGGAAACTTTCATTCAACCCGATTTCTCGACGCGCACGCCCGAGGGAGATGATCATGAGCGCGAGGTTTGCCAGCGCTGCGGCTTTGTCAACTACGAGAACCCGAAGATCGTGGTCGGCAGCGTGGCGACCTGGGAGGACCGGATCCTGCTGTGCCGGCGGGCGATCAATCCGCGCGATGGCTACTGGACGCTGCCGGCCGGATATCTGGAGCTCAACGAAAGCCCGGAACAGGGCGCGGTGCGCGAGGCCTGGGAAGAAGCGCGGGCGCGGCTGGTGATCGACCAGCTGCTGGCGACCTACGCGATTACCCGGATCAGCCAGGTGCAGTTGATTTATCGGGCCCGGCTGAGCAGCCCGGACATCGCCGCCGGGCCGGAGTCCAGAGAGGTGGGCTTATTCACCTGGGACCAGATTCCATTCGATGATATTGCCTTTCCCTCGGTACGCTGGGCGCTGGAGCATTTCCGCCAGACCGCCGGTGAGAGCAGGTTCGCGCCATTGGCATACAGCGACAAGGAAGAAAAGGAGCATAAGGAAGGGGGTCTTTAGCGCAAAGATCCGCCAGGGCGCGGGTCAGATCAGGGTGCGTCGCCACCACCAGGCCCAGCTGAACACTGGGAACTGGCGATAGGCCAGCCAGCCATGTGCAGGGCTCAGCGCTTCCGGCAGGGGGCGGTCGAGGGGAATAGGGCGGGCGGTGTTGGTCATGTGGTCTGTGTCCCGAGGTCCGAGGGTAGCAGTCTAGTTCGCCAGACTCGAGCGATTGCCGACCTCCGGCCCCGCCCCTGGTCAGTTTCCCCGCAAACTGGCCAGAGCACGCATCAACCAATCCACCATGCCTGTCTGCCTCGGCTGGGCCAGGGGATAAGTCGGGTCGACCAGGTGCAGAGCCAGGTCATCGAGGCCGCCGTGGGCCCACATTGCCGCATCGGCAAGGACCACTGCGCCAACACGCTTGTCTCGATCAAGCGCCAGCATACTGGCAAAGCCGCCGGTGCCACCGTTGTGCCAGGCAATTTGTCTGTCGTTGTGATCAAGCAGCAGCCAGCCGTAGCCCATGGCTGGGTCCGGCGCTTCGCGCAGCTTATCCATCGATCGGGCCAGGGCCGACTCCAGGCCTCCGGCCGGCTCGCCCAGCAGGGCCTGGATCAGACGGACCATGTCGGGCAAGCTTGAGCGAATACCACCGACGCCAGCCAGGTTGGTCGGTAGATCCCAGTTCGATACCGGCAAGCCACGGGCATCGTGGCCTTGCAC
>SLQY01000019.1 GCA_007131235.1 Wenzhouxiangella sp. | reverse complement strand
CTTGGCGCGATGAGCCTGGAGGCGTTGCAGGGGTCGGCGCGGCCATTCGATGCCCGGGTCCATGCAGTGCGACCGCATCCAGGCCAGATCCAGGTGGCAGAAAACATACGTCGCCTGCTCGCCGACTCGGAGATCCTGCAGTCGCACAGGGACTGCGGCAAAGTGCAGGATCCGTATTGCCTGCGCTGCATTCCACAGGTGCATGGTGCCAGCCGCGATGCCCTCGGACATTGCCAGGATGTGTTTGAACGCGAACTCAATTCAGTGACTGACAACCCACTGGTATTCGACGACGGGGATATCGTTTCCGGCGGCAACTTCCACGGTCAGCCACTGGCTCTTGCCCTGGACTACGCTGCAATCGCCCTGGCTGAGCTGGCCAGCATTTCCGAACGCCGCACCTACCTGCTGCTGGAAGGCCACGACGGCCTGCCCAAGTTACTGATGAAAGACACCGGCATCAACTCCGGCTTCATGATTCCCCAATACACCTCGGCCGCCCTGGTAAGCGAAAACAAGGTCCTCTGCCACCCGGCCAGCGTGGACTCGATTCCAACCTCGCTGGGCCAGGAGGACCATGTGTCGATGGGCTCGATCAGTGCCCTGAAACTGCTGCCGGTGCTGCACAACGTCGAACACGTACTGGCCGTGGAAATGCTGACTGCCAGCCAGGCCCTGGACTTCCGCGCACCGCTCAAGCCAGGGCGCGGTGTCCGTATTGCTCACCAGCAGGTGCGCGCCAAGGTGTCGCATGCCGACGAAGACTACGAGGTCGGGGCCGATATCGATGTCTGCACCCGGCTGCTGCGATGTGGAACCTGGGTTGAGACAGTTACCGAGCAATGAGTGAGACGCTGGCCCTGGCAGGGCAAAACCTGCTATCGCCCATTGTCCTGGCCTTTGCCCTGGGGCTGGTCGCCGCACTGGCCCGCTCGGACCTCACCATCCCCGAGGCTATGGCCAAGGGCTTGTCCATCTACCTGTTGTTTGCCATTGGCTTGAAAGGCGGCGTGGAAGTGGCCGCTACCGGGCTGAACGCCAGCATTGGCCTGGGCCTGTTGGCCGGTGTCGTGCTGTCGACCACCTTGCCCTTGCTGGCCTACCTGCTGCTGCGCCTGCTCAGCCGGCTGGATCCGGTCAATGCCGCGGCCGTGGCTGGTCACTATGGCTCGATATCCATTGTGACCTTCGTCGCGGCTACGTCCTTGCTGCAATCGGTGGGCGTAAGCTTCGAGGGCTGGCTGGTCGCGGTGGCCGCGGTGATGGAGGCGCCGGCCATTCTGACCGCGCTGTGGCTGGCCGGACGGGCCAACAATAACGGCAATGGCGGCATGCCCTGGCGCGAGATCAGCCTGAACGGCTCCATCGTGCTGCTGATCGGGGCCTTCCTTATCGGCTGGGCAGTCGGCCCGGCTGGCATGGCCGAGGTCGAAGGCTTTTTCACCATCCCGTTCAAGGGCATTCTGTGCCTGTTCCTGCTCGATATGGGCCTGGTAGCCGGTCGCGGTCTGCGTAACGGTGCCAGGCATTTGCGCCCTGGCCTGATCGGTTTCGGCATCTTGATGCCCCTGGTCGGCGGCCTGATTGGCGCCGTGACCGGCTGGCTGATCGGACTTTCGACCGGTGGTGTGGCCATCCTCGCTACCCTGTCGGCGTCGGCGTCGTACATCGCTGTGCCGGCGGCCATGCGCGTCGCCCTGCCCCAGGCCAATCCGGCCATCTACCTCACGCTGGCCCTGGGCGTGACCTTTCCGTTCAACCTGGCTTTCGGGATCACGCTTTACCTGTTGATGGCCCGTTGGCTGACTGGAGGATGACCATGGAAACCCATCGTGCCAAGCGCATCGAAATCATGATCGAGACCCCTGCCCTTCGTCGCGTGCGGCGCGCGCTCGAGCAGGCGGGTGTCCGTGGCTACTCGATTCTGCCGGTTCAGGGCGGCTACGGCCGGACCGGTTCCTGGTCAGGGGAAGGTGAGGTCAGCATCGCCTCGAACATGGATCTGGTCTGGTGCATCGTCGCCGAAGCGCGCGCCGAGGCCGTGGTCGATGCCGTGTTCAGCGTGGTCGATCGCCAGATCGGCATCGTCACCATCTCCGACTGCGAAGTGGTCAGGCGGGACCGGTTCTGAAGCCAGCTTGCCAGTCACATGGCGGGCTGATCAGGTCAGCTTGGTCAAGGGTTGGCGTGAACTTGGGTGTATCGTCGAGCACATGAAAGTTCTGAATCACATCTCAACGCTGTACCGGGTGCCGCCTGGCGGTGATCAAGGATTCGTCGATGCCATCAGTGATGCTGCCCTCGCCTGGGATGGAGAGCAGATCGTTTACGCCGGTCCGCAAGCCGGGCTTCCTCCAGCCCTGGCGAGCGCGGAGAGGCTGGATGCCGGCGGCCGCTGCGTCATTCCGGGGCTGATCGACTGCCACACCCATTTGTGCTTCGGTGGCTGGCGTGGCGATGAGTTCGCGGCCCGACTGGCCGGGGCCAGCTATCAGGATATCCAGGCAGCCGGCGGCGGCATCAACAGCACCGTGGCCCGGACCCGGGCCGCCAGCGCCGCCGAACTCGCCGCCAAGGCAGGCCTCGTCCTGGCCGACATGGCCCGCCTTGGCGTGACCACGGTGGAGGCCAAGTCGGGTTACGGCCTGGATCAGGCCAGCGAGATCAAGCAGTTGGAGGTATATCGCCGGCTCAATGACTCTCAGCCACTGGACATCGTGCCAACCTTTCTCGGCGCCCACCTGGTGCCGGTCGAATACCGTGATCGGCGCACCGACTACCTGGACCTGCTTTGCCAGTCCTTGATCCCCGAGGTCGCCGCGCGCGACCTGGCCCGGTTCTGCGATGTGTTCATCGAAGACAATGCCTTTACCCTGGCCGAGGGTCGACAGATCCTGGAAACGGCGAAGGCCCACGGCCTGGGCCTCAAGATCCACGCCGACCAGCTGTCGGCCGGCGGCGGTGCCGGCCTTGCCGCCGAGCTCGGCGCGGTGTCGGCTGAGCACCTCGAATATGCCAGCGCTGCCGACATTCAGGCCATGGCCGAAGCCGGCACGGTCGCGGTCAGCCTGCCTCTTGCTTCAATGTACCTGCGAGAACCCTTTCTTCCCGCCCGCCAGTGGATAGAGGCTGGCGCCCGGGTCGCCGTGGCCACCGACTTCAATCCCGGCTCGGCACCCAGCTATCACCTGCACCTGGCCATGACCCTGGCCTGCATCCACCAGCAAATGACCCCGGCCGAAGTACTGAAGGCCGCCACCAGCCACGCCGCCCGCGCCGTTGCCTTGCACGAGAGTCATGGCAGTCTGCTGCCCGGCTACCGGGCCGATTTCGCCATCATCGACGCCCCGGACATCAATCACTGGCTGTATCACTTCAGACCGAATGCCTGTATCGCCACGATCAAGGCCGGGCGGGCGGTGTTTGATGGGGGGCTGTGACGCGGTGCGACGGTGCGTCAGTGGTCTGTGGTCTGTGGTCAGATAGCAGGCTCCAGCCTTTGACTGGCAACAATCAACTGCCGACTGTCAACTTTTCCCGAAACCTGAAACCTTTCTTTCCCTATCTAAGCAACAACACCGGAATCGTGCAGCTGCGCAGCACCGCCGTCGTGGTACTGCCGACAATCAGGTGACGGATACGGGAGTGGCCGTAGGCGCCCATGACCAGCAACCCGATGTCGAGTTCGCCAACCTGGTCGCTGATGACTTGCTCGGCATTGCCGGCCTTGATCACGGTTTCGCGGTCGAAGCCAGCCTGCACCAGCCGAGCCCGTGCCCAGCTCAAGCTTTCATCCAGGGCCGCGTTGATGCTGCCGGCGACGATCAAGTAGCACGCCAGGCCCTTGAGCAAAGGACTCATGCAGACCATTTCTACGCGCTTTCGGGTCGTGGGGCTGCCATCAAAAGCGATTGCAAAACGAATGGTCGAATGGAACTTCCGCGAAGTCACCAGCAGCGGCCGATGGACGCTGCGCACAACCCGCTCAAGGTTGGCGCTCAGATGCCCGCTGTTGAAATCGGCCGCTTCACCGCGCTTGCCTGATCACGAACAGGCGCACACCGCCGGCCAGCTCGGTGAAGACGATCACCACGGCGATGCAGAAAGAGGCATAGAGGCCAACCTTGGGATCGAGGCCGGCGATCAGGGAAAAGGCGATGGCTTCCGGAATAAGGGCAAGGGCAAGGGCAACGACCAGACCGGCCAGGACATCGGCGCGCACATTGGAAAACCAGTCGCGGCGCACGGAATGCAAAAGACTCATGGTGAAAAAAGACCCTGCGGCCAATTAGTCTTTTCAACGGCAGCCGG
>SLQY01000069.1 GCA_007131235.1 Wenzhouxiangella sp. | reverse complement strand
ATTCGGTGTTTTCGGCGTCTTCGGTGGTTCCCATGGGTTGTCCTGTCAATCCCAGCTCCGCAGCCCCGTCCACGCCAAGCATGAAGCCCGGCCCAACGCGGCCGGGGCCCATGCTGATGAAAAACGCGACTAACCGCCAAGACGCGAAGAACGCCAAGGAAAACGATTACCGACCCTCCTTGGAGTCCTTTGCGTCTTCGCGGTTAGTAACGCAATGAAACACCAAGGAACCACCGAAAACACCGAATCCACCGAAGGCACTCGAAAAGCCCAATTCGGTGCTTTCGGCGTCTTCGGTGGTTCCCATGTTTTCTCCGTGCGTCGCGATTCGCATCACAAAGACAAATCCGGCGACCCGGTACCCCTCCATGACCGTGCGGCGCTACACTGACTGAAGGAATTCACAAGGCCCGACTTCTTGACCCCCAGAAATCCCGTTTATCCTGGTCGCAGGCCACGGCCCACCTGGCCGTGTCAATCGCTCTTCATTCTCCTGCTGGCGGTTTTGCTTCTGGGCACCAACCCCGCGCCAGCACTCACGGCCGACAGCGCCGATGCGGTCTTCTCTGATGTCCGCCCGGCGCTGTTGCAGATTCGCACGGTGGTCGGCCCCGGCGAACAGCAAAGCTCGATCGGCTCCGGCTTCCTGGTCAGCGCCGATGGCCTGGCCATTACCAACTACCATGTTGTCGCTCAGCATGCGCTGGAGCCGGGCACCTACCGCTTGCAATACCGCGAGCCCGACGACTCCCGTGGCGACCTGGAACTGCTGGCCATCGACGTGCTTAGCGACCTGGCCGTGGTCAGGCGAGCGCGCGAGGCCCCCGTCTTCCTGGAATTCGATGCCCTGGCACTGACCGATGACACCCCGCGCGGAGAGCGCCTGTTTGCCATCGGCAACCCCATGGATATCGGCTTTACCATCGTCGAGGGCACCCACAACGGCCTGGTCGAGCGCAGCTTTCTCGAACGCATTCATTTTTCCGGCGCGCTCAATGCCGGCATGAGCGGCGGACCGGCCCTGACTCGCGACCGGCGTATTGCCGGGGTCAATGTGGCGCGTATGGGCGGCGGCCAGTTGATCAGCTTCCTGGTGCCGCCGGGCAAGGCCCTGGCCCTGCTGGACCAGGCCCGCAACGGCCAACCGATGTCACTGGACGTGGTCAAGGAGGAGATCGCGCGCCAGGTGTTGCGCTGGCAAAAAGACTTGTTCGAACAACTCGACGCCGCACCGCGCAAACCGCTACAGATGGGTCGCTATCGCATCAGCGAGCCGGATCTGCCGTGGCTGAGCTGCTGGGCCGGCACCAATCGCCACTCCCGCCCCAGGCCGCGCGTGCACGTCGATACCACCCGCTGCAGCAACCAGAGCCAGCTGTTCATCGACAGCCAGCTCAGCACCGGCGCCTACTCGCTGGTCCATTCCCACGTCATCAACCAGGACCTCAACACCGTTCAGTTCGCCAGGCATCTCAGCAACTTGTACGCCCCCGAAGCGCGCTTGCACTTCCAGGGCGCGCGTCGCCTCACCGCTGCCCGCTGCCACGACGATTTCGTCAGCTCAGCCGTGGCCGGTCCCGAGCTTCGTGTCCTTTGGTGCGCCCGTGCTTACCGTGAGTTTGACGATATTTTCGATATCGATGTCGCCGTGGTCACGCAGGATTCTTCTGCCGAGGCCCTGGTCTCCAGGCTGGAGATGAAAGGGGTGAGCTGGGAAACCGGCACCGACCAGGTGCGGCGACTGATCGAGGATGTGCAATGGGCGATGTAATCTTCATCGAGGAGATCGGGCGCTACGGCCAGGTCAGCCAGCGGCACCGCCTGAGCCTGCCCGTGGGCGCTTCACTGCAGATCGGCCGCGCCTTCGATTGCGATGTCATCCTGGACGATCCCCACGTGGCCGCCCGCCACGTCGCCATTATCCGCGCCGAGGATGGCAGTCTTGCCGTCACTGACCAGGGCAGCGTCAACCGCCTGCGCATTCCGCACCGGCGTGCGCCCGTCGACAGCCTGCAGATCACGCCTGAAACCGGCGTCGGCGAAATCCAGCTCGGTCGCACGCGCTTGAAGATCTACCCCGGCGCGCCGGAGCTGGCCGCCGAGCTGCCCCTGGCCGGTCAGCGCGGCCTGTGGCCACTGGCGCTGCTTGCCTCGATCAGTGCCATGGGGCTGATACTCGTTTTCGAATGGCTCCAGGTCACGTCGGAGTTTCGCTGGACCGCCCAGCTGGGCGAGGTCACCGTCGTCATCCTGTCCCTGTTGTTCTGGAGCGGCCTCTGGTCAGGTGCCTGCCGCCTGTTCCGTGGCCAAGCCCTGTTCGCTACGCACCTGCTGATTGCATCAACGGCCGTGGCGGCCAGCTTGCTGCTGTACTGGATCTTTCCGTTGATTGCCTACAGCCTGTCCTTGTCCTGGCTGCCTGCCATCGAGTTCGCGATCTTCTGGCTGGTCATGGGTGCTGCTGCCCTCGTGCACCTGCGCGTCATCGGCCCCAGCCACGGTCGCCTCCAGGCCGCCGTCGTGGTTCTGCTGGTTGCCTTGGGTATGAGTCCTGAACTGGTCCGCACGCTCTTGCCTGAACCTGGCTTCGAGCGCAGCCACTACGTCCGCGTCCTCCAGCCCCCAGCCGTGCGCATTGCCAGCGCCCAGCCCGTGGATCAGTTCCTTGCCGACCTCGACACGCTGCGCCCAACCCTGGAAGCGGCTCGCGATGAGCTGGATCGCGTGGTGCCAGATGCACCGGAGCCTGATGGTTTGGTGGATCCTCCGGATTGAGGGGGTTGTGCTCTGTTCAGGTGGGATTGCCTTGGGTAGGTGAGGATTGGGATGGTTGGGATGGTTGGGAGATGCATCGGGTGGTATCCGCCAGCTCATGGCCTGATCGGGTGAGCGGTTTTGCCGATAGCTGATGGCGCCGGGGCCTTGGGG
The DNA here is from genome assembly GCA_007131235.1 of Wenzhouxiangella sp. Classification (GTDB taxonomy): domain Bacteria; phylum Pseudomonadota; class Gammaproteobacteria; order Xanthomonadales; family Wenzhouxiangellaceae; genus Wenzhouxiangella. The sequence continues at coordinate 1,384 of SLQY01000069.1, read as the reverse complement.
TCGGCAAGGCTTGTTCTGGCGTCACCGCTAACTTCCTGCCTTCGATCTGGCTATTGAGATGCTTGATGGTCTGGGGCTGGGTTTGTGCAAAATTCCGTACCCGCTCAGGCCACGATCTGGCAGATACCACCCGCTGCGACAGGTTGGGGGAGGTTGATGGTCGTGCCGGTGTCCGTTTTGTTGGGTATCACAAGCCAAGGACCGTCCGAAGGCCCTGATCTATTTGGACCATTTTCTTGTCCGATAGTCGTCGGGCCTGTTCGGTTAGAAGTGTGCGATCCAAGGTGAGAACTTGGCTGACATTGACGACGGAAGTCTTGCCAAGACCGGACTCCCGTTGTGTGATTTCCACGTTGCCTGGTGCAGCCGAAAGCCGCAGGTTGGATGTAATGGCTGCGACGACGACCGTTGCAATTCGACTGGCATTGAAGGGATTGGATTGGACAACTAGAACCGGGCGTCTAAAGCCAGGTCCAGAGCCGGTCGGCTCAGGCAACGAGGCCCACCAGATTTCACCACGCTTCATCTTTCAACACGGCTGACTGAGCTCGAATGAATGGCTCATCGAGCTCTGAACTTTCAGAGTTATAAACCCGATCCAGTTGAGCCGTAATCGCGTCCGGGCCATGTTGTGCCAGGTACTCCTCCAGCGCCTGTGCAAAAAGCTGACTTCGAGGAATGCCTCGCTCCTTCGCGAAGCGTTCTGCGGCCTGAAATATCGGATCTGGCACGGATATCGCTACTTTCATAAAACGAAGGTATCACTCGGGTAATACCGCGTCAAGACCCAGCGCCACCCATCTCGCGGACACCACACTCTGCGACGGGTAGGGGGAGGTTGATGGTCGTGCCGGTGTTGGGGTTGTTGCCGGCATCAGGCGGGTTGCCTGGTGGGGGTTGGGTATTGGCGGGTTGGGAGATGCATCGGGTGGTATCCGCCAGCTCATGGCCTGATCGGGTGAACGGTTTTGCCGATAGCTGATGGCGCCGGGGCCTTGGGGTCGGCAAGGCTTGTTCTGGCGTCACCGCTAACTTTCTGCCTTCGATCTGGCTATTGAGATGCTTGATGGTCTGGGGCTGGGTTTGTGCAAAATTCCGCACCCGCTCAGGCCACGATCTGGCAGATACCACCCGCTGCGGCGGGTAGGGGGAGGTTGATGGTCGTGCCGGTGTTTGGGCTGTTGCCGGCATCAGGCGGGTTGCTTGGTGGGGGTTGGGTATTGGCGGGTTGGGAGATGCATCGGGTGGTATCCGCCAGCTCATGGCCTGATCGGGTGAGCGGTTTTGCCGATGGCTGATGGCGCCGGGGCCTTGGGGTCGGCAAGGCTTGTTCTGGCGTCACCGCTAACTTTCTGCCTTCGATCTGGCTATTGAGATGCTTGAT
>SLQY01000131.1 GCA_007131235.1 Wenzhouxiangella sp. | reverse complement strand
TCCAGCACTTCCCAGCTACGCCCGGCATCCTCGGTACGCATCAGCAAGCCATAGGCACCAATGGCAAGCCCCTCATTGGCGTTGAAGAAATGGACATCGAGCAGCGGCTTTTCCCACTCGGGCTCGAAGTGCTGAAGGGACCAGGTTCTGCCCAGGTCACGGCTGTGAATAATGACACTGTCATGGCCAACGGCCCAGAGGCGACCACCGGCAAAGCTCACCCGGGTCAGGGTCGCCTGCACTGGAACAAATTCGGCCTGCTCCCAGGTCTCGCCGTCGGAAGAGCGCAGAACATGTCCACGTTCACCCACGGCGACGAACCGTTGGCCGGCGCGGGTGATATCCAATACCAGACCCTGGGCCGCCAGGCGCGCCTGGTCGGCTGGTCTTGGTTCAATTGTTTCTGCGTAAACGGTGCCAGCAAACAGCAGCGAAAGCGCCAGAGAGCATATACCCCGGAACATGCCCTATCTCCTTGAAGAAAATCGTATAGACCGAACTGAAGGCGGCTTGCGCCGCCTTCAGTGTCCTTCTTTATCGACGACCCCGTGTTCTGAGTGCCTGGGGCGTATAGTTCGACGGACTCAAGGTTTCCTGGAAGGTGGCAACAGGGTCTTGGTTGTCGAGACCATTGACGATATAGCGCCCGGATTGCAGGTCAAGACTGGACTCCAGCGTTGCCCAGATAGTCGGGATATCGTAGAAATTGATCGAGTGGGCTTCGGACAGGCGCCACATGTCGCCGCGCTGGTCATAGTGATCGATAACTGCAATCTGGAAGCTGTCTGCCTCGATGTACATGGTCCGGCGCGGGTTGATATGGCGCGTACCATCACGCAGCGTAGCTTGCACGACCCAGACCCGGTGTAGCTCGTAGCGCAGCAGATCCGGATTCATATGACCGGGCTGAATCAGGTCATCAGCAGTCACGTCGCCGCTGTGCGCCTGGTACGAGTTGTAAGGAATGATCATTTCCTTCAAACCGGTGATTTCCCAATCGAAACGATCCATGGCACCGTTGAACATGTCAGTCATGTCGTTGGTACGGAGGCCATCGGAGGCGGTACCCGGGTTGTCGTAGGCCACGTTGGGCGCACGCCGCACCCGGCGCTGGCCCGGGTTGTAAATCCACGCCTGGCGTGGCTGCTCGATCTGGTTGAGAGACTCATGGACCAGCAGAATGTTGCCAGCCAATCGTGCCGGAGACTCGACCTCCTGGAAGAAGTAGAGCAGGATATTGTTGGTATCCTCGATGGTGTTACCTTCGATGTAATACAGACCGAGGAATTCCTCGCGCAACCTGATCAACTGGTAGCTGCCTCGTGACGTGGGAACGGCCTGGTTCCAGAACCGAATCCCGCCGGTGCCCTTGTATTTCATCTTGTGATTCCAGACCAGCTCGTAGGCGTTCTGCGCCAACGGGAAGGGGAAACCCTCCGCAACATCGGCCACGCCTTCGCCACCGGCAACCAGTCGTCCGGTCGACGCATTGCGACGCGTCATCTCGTAAATACGATCAGAAAAAGAAGCGCTCCTTCTGGTCGGAAAAACGCGCATCCGGTAGGTATCCGGATAGCGCTCGAAAGCCGCCTTGTGGCCGGCAGTCAAGCGGTCTGCATGTTCCCGAAAATTATCGGCTGTAATCACGAACAGCGGCTCGTCATCAGCGAAAGGATCCGGGTGGCGATCGCCCGGCGAATAGCCAGCCGGCCACATATCACGGGTAATGCCGCCCGTCCACTCGGGAATCGTTCCATCGGCATTGCCGGCGCGAACAGACCCCATAGGTGTCAGGTCCTGACCCAGGCGCTGGATGTTCTCCTCGGTGCGCGGGATGATGAAGTCCGCCTGCTGAGGCGGTGGCGCGTCGTTTGCCTGCGCGACAGGCGCCATTGTCAAGGCCATGGAACCGGTCACCAGGCCGGCCCCAAGGGCCAGGCTTGCGGTCAAACCGGCAAGTGTATTCCTGTTTGTCAGATGCATTGATTGCTACCCCGGCTAATGAGCCAATTTTTTGATAATGGTAATGATGGAACTGAAAGAAGCCGACCGGATGCCCGATCGGCTTCCCTCAACAACGAGCGATGCGCTCAACGGCGCCCGCGCGTGCGCAGAGCCTGAGGCGTGTAGGCACTCGGGCTCAGCGGAACGTTGAAGGTATTCACGGGATCCTGGTTATCGAGGCCGTTGGCAATATAACGACCCGACTGCAAGTCCATGTGGACCTCGATGGTTGCCCAGTAGGTGGGCACATCGTAGTAGTTGATCGTGTGCGCTTCGGACGCACGCCAGAGCTCTCCTCGCGCATCGTAATGATCGATCAAGGCGATCTGGTAGCTGTCCTCATCGAAGTAGAAGGTCCGGCGCGGATTGATATGACGGAACTCCGGTCGCAAGTGCGCATCCACGACCCACACTCTGTGCAGTTGATAACGGGTCAGATCCGGATTGAGGTGGCCCGGTTGAACGATATCTTCAGGCGTAAAGTCTCCACTGTGGATTCGATAGGAGTTGTACGGGATGTACATTTCTCGCTTGCCCACGATCTCCCAGGTAAAGCGATCCATGGCGCCATTGAACATGTCGGTCATGTCGTTGGTACGCAGGCCGTCCGAGGCCGTGCCCGGGTTGTCATAGGCGACGTTTGGAGCACGCCGAACGCGTCGCTGACCCGGATTGTAGATCCAGGCCTGGCGTGGCTGCTCAATCTGGTTAAGGGACTCATGGACAAGCAGGATATTCCCGGCCAGACGCGCCGGTGACTCCACCTCCTGAAAGAAATAGAGGAGAATGTTATTGGTGTCTTCGATGGTGTTGCCTTCGATGTAGTAAAGCCCCAGCAACTCTTCACGCAGTCGAACCAGCTGGAAGGAGCCGCGCGACGTCGGCGCTGCCTGGTTACTGTAGCGTGTACCGCCCGTGCCCTTGAACTTGAGCTTGTGGTTCCACATCAGCTCGTAGGCGTTTTGCGGCAGCGGGAACGGGAATGCCTCGGCAACATCGGCCACCCCCTCACCATTGGCGACCAGGCGCCCGGTGCGCGCGTTCTGAATGGTCATGTCGTACACGCGCTGGGGAAAAGAAGTACTGCGCCGAGTGGGATAGACAGGCATCCGGTAAGTATCGGGATAACGCTCAAACGTCGCAATCTGCCCGGCAGACAGCCGGTCTGCGTATTCGCGGAAATTCGCTCCGGTGATGATGTAGAGCGGCTCGTCGTCGGCAAACGGGTCGATATGGCGATCACCGGGCTGGTACCCGGCCGGCCAGTCGTTGCGGGTCAAACCGCCCGTCCAGGCAGGAATGCGACCATCCGCGCTGCCGGCACGAATCGAGCCCATGGGTGTCAGGTCGTTGCCCAGCCTGGCGATATTTTCCGGCGTGCGCGGAATGATGAAATCACCCTGATCGGCAGCAGGCACACCCGCGTCCCGTGGCGCCGACGCAGCTGCAGCCTGTTGGGCCGCGCGACGCTCGGCCTCGGCCCTTTCAGCAGCCACGCGAGCGGCCTCTTCGGCTGCCCGTTGCTCTTCAGCGGCAAGCCGTCGAGCCTGTTCCTCAGCCGCACGACGCTCGGCTTCGGCACGCTCGCGTTCGGCAGCTGCCATCCGCTCGACCTCGGATTGTTCGGCCTGCCGGGCCTCGGCCACCCGTCTGGCCTCCTCCTCGGCAGCAGCGCGAGCCGCAGCTGCCTCGGCTTCGGCGAGGCGACGGGCTTCGGCCGCTTCTGCGGCACGTCGTTCGGCTTCAGCCTCAGCCGCGGCACGCTCCTCGGCCGCTCTGCGCTCCGCCTCGGCCCGTTCCCGGGCCATGCGTCGCTCCTCGGCCTCGGCTTCGCGTCGGGCCTGTTCGGCTTGTGCTTGGCGCTCGGCCTGCGTTTCCTCGAAACGATCGGCCATGGCCGGCTGCTCTTCTTCGGCCGGCTCGTCCGCCACTCGCGTTGGTGCGCAGGCGGCCAATACGAACGGTAAAATTATCGCCAGGCAGACTGCAAGCTTCCACATATTGGGCTGTTTCATGGTCGACACCTCCCCTGTTTAGAACGAGTAACTTACCGAACCCGAGACAAAATCGCGGTCACCGAGCAGGTTGTTGATGCCGGCACCAAAGAAAGAGGTGTATCCGAGATCAACGCGCCATCTTGACTGGTAGTCGAAGGTCACGCCCGCCGTCAATTGTTTCCGGCCCTTGACGAAGTTGCCGCCTGGGCCAGGGGTCACCCCCTGTACATCATGGTTGAATGCCAGCCGAGGCGTCATGTTCCAGGGTGTTCCGAACACGGCGTTGTAGGTCGGCGCAACTACCAGTCGGTAGCCCCAGCTGAAAGCAGTGGCAAAACCATCCTCGGTACGGATCGGGTTGCGCGAGGTACCGCCGGAGAAGCGATCCGGTCCACCACCGGTATCGGTGCCCGGGCCTTCGAAGCGCAGCTCGTCACGGCTTGGCAGATCCCAGAAATGGGTAGCCCCAAATTCACCCACCAGGGCGACCTGGTCGGCGCCAATCCAGTTGTTCGGACCAACCAGGTTGGTGAGGGTCACCTGCGCCTGGGAAGCTTCACGACGCTCGTAGCCAGGGATGAACTCGCCCGGACTGTACTGGCCGAGCTGGCTGCGGAAGCGTTCAAACTCGGCCGGCAGCACCGCATTCAGCGGTGAAAGGCCGGCAAACAACAGCTCGACATCGTCAATCTGAATCGGCACATTGTCACGGTAGCTGATTTCACCGCCGATCGACCAGCCGGCCACGGTGGTATTGAAGCTCAGGCCAAGCAGGTTGATGTCTTCCGGGTACTCGACGATGACGCGACCGGTGGTGATATCCGGACTGGTCACGGCCTGGCCCGACAGCAGCGGCACGCGGCTGTGGTAGCGCAGATAGAACAGACCGAACTCGGTGTTCAAGACCGGGGCAAAGTAGCGTAAAGCCAGGCCCCACTGCCCGCCATCACGGGCCTCATTGTCGCGAGCGCGCGGGAAGGCAGCAGAGCAGCCAACGGCAACCAGCTGTGGCGGCAACGGCGCGCCGCCGGCGATGGTGGCATCAGAGGCACCGAAGTTACCGTTGATGCAGACCTCGTCGTAAAGATCGGCGTTGCGCACTGGCTGCGGCACCAGGCCGAAGTTCAGCATCGCGTAGCGACCGCCTGCGGTGGCAAAGTCGTTGGTGGCGAAAAAGGTACCCGATGGCTCGGCTTCGACCGCATCCCACTCGAACAAGGCCACCCCTTCGACCGACAAGTTAGGGGTCAGATCAATGCTGCCCCAGAGCATGTTGAGGGGCAGGAAGGCATCGCGCAATTCAGCGCCAGCCGTGCGCAAGGCAGTAATGTCAACCGGGTTGATGGTGTTGATACCACCGGCCAGGAAGGTGCTTTCGCCCCAGCTGACCACCTGCCGACCCAGGCGCAGGGAAAGCACCCGGTCGCCGACATCGAAATCGCCGTAGACAAAGGCATCGAGCAGGCGCGCCCGCTGGCCGACCTGGTCCTTGGCGTCGTCTGCCAGTTCATCCAGCTTGTTCAGTGTGAAGTCGTGAAAGAAGTTGCCGCGAACAAAGGCACCGTAACGGCCGTATCGCAGATCCATTTCAGACGTGATTCGGGCCGCATTGAAAATCGGGTCCCATTTGTCGAAATTCAGGTTACCGTCATCGGAGTTGGCGGAAAAGCGCCCCGTAGCAGCAATCTGCTGCTCCAGCGGCGCCTGGCTGATGAGCGGGTTGAAATGGGACTTGGCGACCAGGTCGTCATCCCGGCCCTGGGCGCGGAAGCCGATGCCATACGACAGCGTGGTGTCGATGTTGATGCTGAGATCACCCCGGCTGATGTTGAGCGCGTGAGCCTGGTTGGCGGTCAGAGCCAGTCCGATGGCGCAAGCCAGCAGGCAGGGGCGCACGGTACGGGCCTTGCCGCGATTGAGAATCTTGTTCCGTGTCATTGTCTTGTATCTCCCTGTCAGTCGGTCTGGATCAATGAGGTGTCGCCAATCACGACAGTCGCACCACCGGTGGACACCATGCTGGCGGCCTGGCCTTGCATCTCGGCTGTGGCGGCCGGTGAGGCAGCGGGACTGAGCAAGGATCCATGATCGCCGACGATCATCCGTACCGCTCCTCTGATGCCCATGGGATCGGTCGTCGTTTCGGTAATGGCATCCAGACCCATGATGCGAATCAATGGCTCGGTCCCTGACAGCGGCGCGCCAGCCACGGCGTTCGGAACAACCGCGTCACCCGCGACCTGTTGCAGGAGAATCGAGTTGGTCGCCGTCGCCCGTGCACCCCAGTTGATCGGGTCGGCAGAGTCAATCACGGTCTGGGCGATGAGCAGGAACTGGAAGTAATCCGGCGAGAACGGTTCGACGCCAGCCTGGGCCAAACCATCGCGAATGACCGGGCCAAAGGTGTCGGATCCGGCCAGCAGGTTGGCGATGCCGCCACCGGGTACCGACAGGATGCCGTTGCCGACAGTCGGCTCGACCGTCAGGAACGGCACCCCGGTCATGGCACCCAGAGACAAACCGACGAAATTGATATTCGAGCCGTCCAGGTCACCCAGGCCATCGCCATTGAGATCGATGAAGGGAATATTCAGGGCCAGGATCGAAAGGTCGGCCTGGGCCTGGCGCAGGTTGTCACGCGCTGTCAGCAGGCTTTGCAGGTTGACAAAGTAGGTGCCCGAGGGGTCCGGCCCGTCTTCGCTCTGAAGCTGCAGGTCGAAGGTACGCTCGGAAGCATTGGGAATGGCGCCAAACGGCGTATTGCCGATGTAGAGCCCACCCAGTGGCTGGCTTGGATCGGTGTCGGTAATCCCGTGCAGCGGCAGGTCAATGGCAATGACGGCGAAACCGATCGAGGCCATGGTATCGGCCAGGGCAAGCATCTGGCTGCGATTACCGGTGATGCCATGCTGGAAGATCACGACTGGCCAGCCGGCACCTGGACGGCTTTGGCCGGACATGGCATTTGGAACGGTCATCAGCACCGGGACATTCAGGCGCGCGGTTTCAACCGGCATCGGGTTGGCCACGGTGATGTTGGTCGAGTTGGGATTCAGGCCCAGCCCGTCAAACGGTGGCATGTAGGCACCCGCCTCGGCGCGCCAGAAATCGGTCAGCGGCGCGATCGGGTTTTCAGCCGACGGAACTCCGAGGTAGTAGGGCACTTCCATGACACCGATGTAGAGGTCGGCGATGCCAGGCGATGCGCCTGGCGGCAGCACGTTTGCAGTCGTCAGGCAAACGCCCGGCGCCACGCAGGCCTGGGCAATCTGGGTCGAGGTCGGCTGGGCGGCTGAGCGCACCACGCTCAGCACCGGCGTGATCGACTGCGTGGTCGCCGTGAATGACAGGACGATATCGTCGCGATTGATGCCCACCGACGTGGCCGCCGTTTCCTGGGCGCTGATCAGCTGACGGACAGGCTCCAGAGCGGCGGCAGAGGCGTTGTCCAGCAGCGGCTCGGTGGAAATGCCCCCGGAAGTTACCAGCGGCTCGGTGCGCTTGGCCAGGAAGTAGGTCTGGGCCGGGGTCGACGGGTTACCTTCCGTGTCCAGGATGCCGTTGGTGACCACGGCCATATAGCCGGTCATCTCCTGCAACGGACGCAGCGGCACAATGGCGACGGTGCGACCGGTCGGGTCCGACGGGGCCACCGTGGCAATGTAGTCCTGCCCCGGAACCAGCTCACGATTGATGCCCTGAACCGCGATGGTGCCGAACACGAACTGAACCTCGAACAAGCGAACCGTGCTGCCAGGAACGACCGTGCTCGGATCCACGCGACCCGAGAAGCTGAAGCTCCAGGGCGCAGTGGTCGAGAACCCGTCCAGGGTGCTCAGGGCAACGGCTGGATCACCGAAATCGGTCGGATCGGCCACCGGCGGATTCAGGGTCAGGTCGGTAGAACCGGACAACAACAGATTGTTTGGAAACGGTAGTACGCCCGCGGCCGGATCGAACTGGGCGGTCATCAGAGCGGTTTGCGGTGATCCGTCGGGCTTGGTGGCGGGCTCTTGTGGCGTGGCGCGATCCACGCTCGAACTGCCGCCACAGCCAACCAGCCATAGCAATGACAGTACAAGGGCCAAGGATAGGCGTACCTTCATCGTGTTTTCTCCCCGAAGCTTGTGCTTTGTGGTTTGGATACTGACGGGTATGGTCGTTGCCGTACCCGACGCTTTTCGTATGATATGAACAAGTTCTTGATATTTGCAAGCATCGTCTCGAAAAGAACAGGCCAGACCGGCGAGATTGTGGTGCCGGAATCGCCACCGGGCACGCCTTAATCAAGGTTCCTCGAGCCGCTCAGCGCCGGCATGTCGCGGTGCCAGGCAGACCGAGCCAGGACAAAGCGGCCGACGCTGCTGCCGCCCGGACAATTTGGGTGTAAGCTTGGCGAAAAATGAAAGCCACGCCCAGTGGCCTGATTCGGGGTTGAATCATGGACGCGAACAAACATCCGCTGCGCGCCGCGCTCGGTCCAGGTCTGCTTATGGCCGGGGCCGCGGTCGGCGTTTCGCACCTGGTCCAATCGACCCGAGCCGGGGCCGAGTACGGGCTGACCCTGGTCGTGCTGGTCATCCTGGCCTGCGCGCTGAAGTACCCCTTCCTGGAGTTCGGTCCGCGCTACGCTGCCGCCACTGGCGAGAGCATGATTCGCGGCTACAAGCGCATGGGCGAATGGGCCCTGGGCCTGTTTGCCCTGCTTACCCTGGGCACGGCCTTCATCATCCAGGCCAGCGTCACCCTGGTCACGGCCGGCCTGGCCGGGCTGGTGTTCGGGCTGGACGCCTCCGTCACCCTGCTCTCGCTGGGCGTCTTGATCGCTTGTATTGCCGTGCTCACCATTGGTCACTACCGCGGCCTGGATCTATTGATGAAAGTAATCATGGCCGCTTTGGTGGTCTCCACCGTCGCGGCGGTCGCCCTGGCTTTCGGCGGCGGACCAGACTGGGGCGGCCTGAGTCCGGTTGCCAATATCGACCAGCTCTGGACCGCGGCCGGTTTCGCCTTCGTGCTGGCTCTGCTGGGGTGGATGCCAATACCGCTGGAAGTCACCGCCTGGCACTCGCTGTGGACCCTGGAACGTGCCCGCCAGGCCGGTCAGGCACCGACGGTTCGACACGCGGTCATTGACTTCCGCATCGGCTACATCGGTGCCGCGGTGCTGGCTGTCATGTTCGTCGTCCTGGGTGCCTTGCTGCTGTACGGCTCCGGTGAACCTCTGCCAGCCTCGGCCGTGGCATTCTCGGCCAGCCTGGTCGATCTGTATGCCGCCAGCCTGGGCGAATGGGCCCGCCCGCTGATCGCGGTGGCCGCGCTGACCACGATGTTTTCGACCACCCTGGCCGTGACTGACGCTTACCCGCGGGTGATTCGTGCCCTGATCGAAATTGGCGGGGTGGCCGACGAAAAGGACAAGCTGGGTAATCTGCATCGGGCGCGCTACATCAGCGCCTTGCTGGTGGTGACCGTCGGCGCCCTGATCATCATCAACTACTTTGGCGAGCGCTTCACGGCGATGATCGATTTTGCCACCACGGCCTCGTTCCTGGCCGCGCCACTGCTGGCCTGGCTCAGCCTGAAGCTGGTCACCGGGCCGCACATGCCGGTCGAACACCAGCCAGGACCCGGGCTGCGCTTGCTCGCCTGGATCGGGCTCTGGTTCCTGATCGTATTCTCACTGATCTGGGCGGGATGGAGAATTTTCTAGCGTTCGCTTGACCGCCGCCTCGAAACCAGCTGCCGAACCATCCCGTTCAACCGCCGCCAGGGCGCAACGGCGTACGTGTTCCCAGCAATCGTGCTGGCGGTAGAGGCGCATGCAGGCGGCAGCAAAAGCCGTTGGTGTGTCAGCAACCAGCAGCTCGCGACCGTCGCGCCAGTTCAATTGCTCGGCGAGCAAGCTGGTCGCAACAGCCGGTATACCGTGGGCCGCGGCCGCATGCAGCTTGTGCGGAATACCGGCAGCAAACCGCGTCGGGGCCACAAACACCCGACATGCGTCGAATACGGGCTGCAAGGACGCCAGCGGCCCCAGGAAGTGCAGCCAGTCCTCATCCAATGCTGCCAGGGCCTGCGCCCGGGCATCGCCGGCCACATACAGACGGAAGGCATCACCCAGCGCCTGCCGCAGCCGCGGCGCGACCTGCTCGCAAAACCACAGCAATGAATCAACGTTCGGCGAGGCATCGTCTCGTAGTGCGCCGACAAACAGGAAGCCGGCGCGCTGATCGAATGGGCACGGCGTCGGACTCGGCTCAAGGCGGTGCCCCAGCACCTCGACCCGGGCGAAACCGCGCTCGGCATAAAGTGCCTTCTCGCGCTCGGACACCGTGATCACGCAGTCGACGCCCCGGGCCAGCTCGACCTCCTCATCAACCAACCGCCGGGCAGCGGGCGGATCAATCCGCTCCCCCAGCAGCTGACGGCGAGCGATTTCGCGGGTTGCCATCACTGCCTCGGCATCGTAGACCAGGCGCTGGCAGCCGAAGGCGCTCAGATCATCCGCCAGGGCCTGGCGTACCTGGCGCAGGTTATGCGGCCGACTGATCACGACCGTTTCATAAAAGCCTTTTCGCGCCCGGATGAAATCCGCCAGCCCGACCAGGCCATGCCCCTGCATCACTTCGATCTCGGGTCGCAGCACGGCGCGAACCGCAGTCCAGTCCTCGCGTTGCTCGACCACCGGATAGAACGTAAGCTCGACGCCTTGCTCGACCAGGGCATGAAGGAATTCGCGCGCTCGAGGGTAACCTGCTCCGAGACTGGGGTCGGGTACGCGATCATCGATCAAAAGCAGACGTTGGCCGCGCCGTGGGCTGCGGGCAAACAGGGCCCGCGCCGGCTCAGGTCGGGCCTGACCGGACAAGAACTCCGCGTGGCGCTGGCAAAACAGCTCACGATGATCTGCCTGCAGGGCCAGGGCCTGCTCGGTGCCCGCGCTGCTGGCAAACTCGACATGGCGAATGACCGCCTCGGGCTCGTACAGCACACGCCAACCCTGCCGGCGCAGGCGAACACAGTAGTCGGTTTCCTCGTAGTAGGCCGGCGCAAAAGCCTCGTCAAAGCCTCCCAGCTGCTGGAACAGGGCGCGCGGCGTCAACAAAAAGGCACCGGAGCAGTAGTCCACCTCGCGACGAAATCGAAACTCGGGCGCGTCCGGATCCTGACCGCGACCATAACCCAGGCAACTGCCATCGGACCAGATCAAGCTGCCGGCTTCCTGGAGCCGTCCATCCAGCAGCAGGATTCGTCCGCCGACCGCGCCCACATCACTCGACGACGTCGCCGCGGCCACGGCGGCGGCCAGTGCACCGGGCAACAATTCGGCATCGTTATTCAACAGCAGCAGGTATTCACCCCTGGCTGCTGCTGCCGCCTGGTTGACGGCGACGACGAAACCGCGATTGTTGTCGTTGCGCTCGATCCAGGCACCGGATAGCCTGGCCAAAAGCTCGCCACTGCGATCAGTGGAAGCATTGTCGACGATCAGCACCTCGGCCGGCAGATCGCAGTGTGTGACGATGGAGCGCAGGCAGGCCAGGGTCAACTCGGCGCGATTGAACAACACCAGGACAACGCTGATCAACGGCTTCTCGGCGGCAGGCAGCACCAGACGATTCGGGCCATCGAGAAAGTCCGTCAATGCTGTCTCGGCCCGGGCCCGGTGCCGATCTTTCCGATTCTCATCCGACCCGGACAAGGCCCGCTGACGGGCCAAGCGTCGACGCACAGCCACGTAGAACCTCAGACCTGGCCCTGACCGCACCAGGCCGCGACCGGTCCGCTGACGCAGCCCTTTCAGCCAGGCCAGCGCGTGCCGGAAAGGCGAGAGCAAGCGCCATAGCGTGCTGGCCTCAAGCTCGGCCAGGCTGGCCTCGGCCCGTCGCGCACGCTCTCTCTGGAAACGGACCGATAGCTCGGCCAGGGACGCCGACGATTGCTGGACCCCGTGAGCGGCAGCCTCGTCGGAGGCCGGATCATTCACCGTGCTTCGGCGATCCACTCATCAACCACCCGGTCCAGCAGCTGCAGCGGCATGGCACCATTGTCGAGGATGACGCTGTGGAAATCGCGTATATCGAAGTCATCGCCCAGGGCCTGCTCGGCGCGCTCGCGCATCGCCTGCATGCGCATCATCCCGACCTTGAAGGAGTTGGCCTGGCCCGGGATGACCAGGTAGCGCTCGATCTCGGCCTCGACGTCAGTGGCAGGCATGCCGGTCACCGATTGCATGTATTCGATGCCGCGCTCGCGCGACCAGCGCAGATGATGCATGCCGGTATCGACCACCAGGCGCACGGCCCGGAACAGCTCGGCCTGGAGCCGACCCAGATTGTCATACGGGTCCTCATGGAATCCCATTTCCCAGGCCAGGCGCTCGGCATACAGGGCCCAGCCCTCGGCGTGCGCGTGCAGACTGATGCTGCGGCGAAAATCCGGCACATCGGCCATGGCCTGCATGCGAGTGATCTGCAGGTGGTGTCCGGGGATGGCCTCGTGGTAGGCCAGGGTCCGCAATCCGAATCGCGGGTGCTCGTCGACCGAGCGCAGGTTGGCAAAGAAAATGCCCGGTCGACTGCCGTCCGATGCTGGCCGCATGTAATAGGCGCCAAAAGCCGTGGCCTCGCGGTACAGTGGCACGCGACGCACTTCCACCGGCGCCGTCGGCCCATCGTGGAACCAGCCGTCCAGGCCCTGCTCGATCTCGGCCACGATGTCCCGGTAGGCCCCAAGTATGGCCTCGCGGCCGGCGTCGGAATCTTCGAACAGGAAACGTTCCTCGGCATTGAGTGCGGCCATGCGCTCTCCGACCGTGCCCTCGCAGTAGCCTTCGGCACACAGGATTTCATCCATCTCGGCCTCGATCCGCTCGACCTCGGACAAGCCCAGCTCGTGGATCGCTTCCGGGCTCAAGTCGGTCGTTGTGTGTCCGCGCGTAACCCAGCGATAGTAGTCAGCGCCATTGGGCAGGCGCCAGACCCCATCATTGCTATCGGCATCAGGCAAGAGCGATTCGAGGTAATCGGCCAGCAGCGCGTATGCAGGCAGCACATGTTCCTCGACTGCGGCAGCCAGCTCGGCCTCCAGGCCGACCATCCTTTCCTCCGACACCGTGCCAGTCCGTTCGGCCTGCGCCAAAAGCTCGGTGACCAGCGGATTGTCGGCCGGGTCACCGGCGATGAAGGCGCGGCTGTCGCGAATCGTTTTTTCCACGGCGAATCGTGGCGGTATCACGCCTTGCTCGACCCGGTGCGCGACCACATCCACCGTGCCCTGAAAAGCCTGCGGAAACTGGGCCAGGCGCTCGAGATAGAAGTCCACGTCACGGTCATTGCGCAGCGGATGCTGGGCGGTCATGAAGCCGGGCAGCATGTTGTGGATGGCCATCAACTGGTTCACCGGGAAGTCGTGCCAGATGAACTCGGCACCATCAATCTGCTGATCCAGCTGCCAGGCCATGATGTCCCAGGACAAGGCATCCTGGCTGGACATCTCGGCACGATCGAATCGTTCCATTTCCGCCCGATGCCGACGCGCCATCTTCAGCTCGGCCAGGGTGTTCTTGACAGACGGAATCTGCAGTCGCCCCAGGTAGTCAAATTCGCGCTCGGTACCCGCCAGCGCGGCAGCCATGGCCTGCGGATTGCTCTGCCGTCGCTCGCGCGCTACCCGCTCGAAAAACGCATGCAGCGACTCGGCTGGTTCAGCCTCTTCATCAACCACCTCCTGCTCAGCCGGTGCCTCCGCCGGCACTTCCACCACCTCATCCGACGCCGGCCCACCACAAGCGGCCAGCAAAAAGCTGCACACCAGCACAACCATCAATCGCAACATATTTAAATCCAATGCCAGTCAAACCAAACGCGCAAACCGCGACCTTCCCTCTTCCCTTCTCCCCCTCTATCCCTTCTTCTTCCCCAAATACAAATCCGTAATCGTCCCCTCATACACCTCCGCCGCCATCATCACCGACTCCGACAGGGTCGGATGCGGATGAATGGTCGTACCGATATCTTCAGCGTCGCAACCCATCTCGATGGCCAGGGCCAGCTCGGCAATCAGGTCACCGGCGTGCATGCCGACCACGCCGGCGCCGATCAGGCGATCGTTGCGCTTGTCAAAGACAAGCTTGGTCAAGCCTTCGGCCCGGTCCATGCCCAGGGCACGGCCCGATGCGGCCCAGGGGAATTTGCCGATACCGTAATCAACGCCCTTTTCTTTTGCCTGGTGCTCGGTCAGACCAACCCAGGCCACTTCCGGGTCGGTGTAGGCAACCGAGGGAATCACCCGCGCATCGGCCGCCCGATTGTGCCCGGCTGCTACCTCGGCTGCCACCTTGCCCTCGTAGCTGGCCTTGTGGGCCAGCATCGGCTGGCCGACGATATCGCCAATGGCAAAGATGTGCGGCTGACTGGTCCGCATCTGGCCGTCGACCTTGATAAAGCCCTTGTCATCAAGCTCGATTCCGGCAGTCCCGGCTTCAATGACATCGCCATTGGGACGTCGCCCGACGCTGACCAGCACGCGATCAAAGTCGGCCGGCTCTGGCGCCTGGTCGCCGCCAAAATGAGCCGTAAGCCCCTGGTCTGCAGCCTCGACCTTGTCGACCCGGGTACCCAGGTGAAAAGACACCCCCTGTTTCTTCAGGTGCTGGTGCAGCGGCTTGACCAGGTCAGGATCGGCACCGGCCATGAGCTGATCCATCAGCTCGACCACGGTGACCTGACTGCCCAGGGCACGGTAGACGCAGGCCATCTCCAGGCCGATGATGCCACCGCCAATCACCAGCAGGCGATCAGGCACCTCCTTCAGCTCCAGCGCGCCGGTCGAATCCATCACCCGATCATCGTCCCAGGGAATGCCCGGAATCCGGATCACGCGCGAGCCGGCAGCGACAATGCACTGGGCAAAGCTCAGCGCCCGGCTGCTGCCGTCGTGCTCTACCTCAATCTCGTGGCTGCCGGAAAATCGACCAGTGCCCTGGATAACCTCGACCTGGCGCTTCTTTGCCATGCCGGCCAGGCCACCGGTCAGCTTGCCGACCACCGAATCCTTGAAGTCGCGCAGCGCGTCGATATCGATCTCCGGCTGGCCAAACTTCACGCCGTGCGAACCCAGGTGCTCAGCCGCGTCAATCACCTGACCGACGTGCAGCAGGGCCTTGGACGGGATGCAGCCAACGTTCAGGCAAACGCCGCCTAGCGCGTCGTAGCGTTCGATCAAGGCGACCTTCAAGCCCAGGTCGGCGGCGCGGAAAGCAGCGGTGTAGCCGCCGGGGCCGGAACCGAGCACGACCAGATCGAAATCTTTTTTGCTTGTGGTGAAAGAGGTTTCCGGTTTACGGTTTACGGTTTCGGAAGACTCGGTTTCCGGTTTACGGTTTACGGTTTCCGGGGGGGCTTTTTCGGACTTGTCAGAGTCCCCACTGCTGGCGTCATCGTCTTGGTCTGACGAACCGGCATTACCCTCTTCCCCTTTATCCTTCTTGCCCGCTTCCGCGTCGGCGACCTCGACGATGGCGATAACGTCACCCTCCCCGACTTCTTCGCCTTCCTTGACCAGCAGCTCCACCACTTTGCCGGCCGACGACGCCGGCACTTCCATCGTCGCCTTGTCCGACTCCAGCGTCACCAGCGACTGTTCCGCCTCGATCTCGTCGCCCTCGGCCACCAGGATCTCGATCACCGGCACCTTGT
>SLQY01000012.1 GCA_007131235.1 Wenzhouxiangella sp. | reverse complement strand
GCTGAAAGTCCGGCTTGTTCAAGGTGGCCAGGGCGGCACCGCGTCGGCTTGCCGTAGCCGCGATCATGCAATCGACCAGCGTGCCGCGACGACGGCCATTCGCGTCAAACAGGACTTCATGAAAAAGGGTCGCTCAGGGGCGATAGGGGGCGAGATCAATCGCCGGGGCCTTTTCTGCCAGCAGATCGGCCAGCACCTCGGCCGAGCCGGCGGCCTGGGTCCAGCCCATGGAGCCGTGGCCGGTGTTCAGATACAGACCCGGAACACGGGTTGGCCCGAGCATGGGAGGCCCCTTGGGCGTCATCGGCCGCAGGCCGGCCCAGGGTTCGGCGCGGCCGGACCGGATTTCTTCGGCCAGGCGCGGCAGCAGGGCGCAGGCAGATTCCAGCAGTAGTTCGATCCGGTCGGGCCGGATGCTGCGGTTGTAGCCGTCGAAATCGGCCAGGCCAGCCATGCGCAGGCGCTTGCCGAAGCGGGCGGTGACAATGCGGTGTTCGAGATCCAGCAGCGGGATGGTCGGGGCCAGTTCAAGCTGTTCAAGTTCCAGCGTGGCCGAGTAGCCCTTGACCGGGTAGATCGGCAGGCGCAGGCCCAGGGGCCTGACCAGGGCTGGGGAGTTGCAGCCGGCGGCCACGACCACGGCATCGGCATCCAGCAGCTCGTCGTTTTGCAGGCGGACACCGACCACCCGACCCTGGCGCTGCTCGATACGCTGAATTTCTGCGCCCAGCCGAATGTTCGCGCCCAGTTGTTGGGCGCAACGCAGCATTTCGGCGGAAAAAGCACAGGCATCGCCGGACTCGTGCAGCGGCAACAACATGGCACCGGCCATGCGCCCGGCCACAGGCACCAGCGCCGGCTCCATGGCCACCACTTCGTCGACATCGATGACCCGGATTTCGACGCCGGGATCGTCAATCTGGCGCCGCAGCTTGAGGGCATGTTCCAGCTCCGAGCGACTGAAATACAGCTCCAGCGAGCCGTCGGTGTACTGATGATAGGCCAGCGCATGACGCTCACGCAGACGCTTCAGGCACTGCCCGGAGTAGACCGCCAGGCGCGTGTTATGCCGGGCATTGGCGTAGTAACGCGAGGCTTTCGACTGCCACAGAAAACGCAGACCCCAGCCGACCAGCCCAGGCAGGGCATGAGCATGTATGCGGAACGGCTCGCCTGCACCCGAACCTGACAAAAGACGCTTGCCGATGCCCGGCGAGTTCCAGGGCTCGGCGTGGCCTGGCGTCACGCCACCGCCGTTGGCGTGGCTGGTTTCAGCAGCGGCCTGCCGGTGGCGATCAAGGACGGTCACGGTCAGGCCGCGCTCGGCCAGGCTGAGTGCAGTCGTCGCACCGACCACGCCGGCGCCGATGATGGTCACCTGCGGGGACAAGTCTAGGGTCTGGTCAGCACGATATTCATATCCCAATTGTAGGGCGCACGGGGCAACATCAGTGAAGGACAGGTGGCGCAAAAGCCAGCCCGACTGCGAATAGAAGATTATCGCCCCAAGGAAGCCCTGTCATGACCCAGCTACGTGCCCTGCTCGTCATTCTCGCCCTGTGCCTGTCTGCTGCTGCCCTGGCCCAGGACAGCGTATCTCGTGAAGCCTGGTCCAATCACATGGAAGCCGCCTTGCCTGACTACCTGTGCCAGGAAGACAGCTACTTTGTGCAGTGTTTCGAGCTGGACCTTGCCCAATGCCGCCACAGCCTTGGCGAACTGACCCGGCGATGCCTGGATCGCTTTGCCGACGATATCCCGGACCCGATCCGACCTGCCGAGGACGGTGCCATCATAGGGCAGATGGTGGGCAGCTGTGCCGGGACCCAGTTCGACTACGAACACCGGGCCCTGAAGATTGACAATCCTCAGTGCAACGATCCCATGCACTGGGCTGGACGCTGAGTTAGACAGACAGCACCTTGCCGGGATTGAACAGGCCGTCAGGATCCAGGGCCTGTTTGACCTTGCCCATCAGCTCGACCTTGAGCGGCTGACCAAGCAGCAGCTCGTCGCGACGGAGTTGGCCGATACCATGCTCGGCCGCGATCGAGCCCCGATAACGCCGCACCTGGTCGAAGACGATGCGGTTGCAGGTCGACTCCATGGCCCGGAACGCCTCACCATCCAGATCGACCGGCTGGCTCAGGTTGAAGTGAAGATTACCGTCACCCAGATGACCAAAAACGCACGGACGGATTCCCGGAACCGCCGCCGCCAGCGCCGCCAGCGTCGCTTCGACAAAAGCAGGTATGCTGGCCACCGGCACCGAAATATCGTGCTTCAGGCTGACGCCACCGTGCTTTTGTGCCGCCGAAATGCCCTCGCGCAGCGCCCAGAGCTGTTCGACCTGGGCCAGGCTGTTGGCAAGGATTACATCGCTGCACAATCTGACGTCCAGGGCCTGCTCAAGAACGGCGAGCGTGGCCGATTGCAGCGCTGACCCGGGCAGGGCTGAATCAGCCTGGACCAGCACGTACCAGGGGTGCGGGCGGTCGAAGGGGTCGCGCTGGTTCGGTTGATCGGCCAGCACGAATTGAAGCGCCTGCCGCGGCATGAATTCACAGGCCGACAGGCATTCTCCCAGGCCCGCGCGCAGGTGGCCCAGCAAGGCCATGCCGGCAACCAGATCGGCACAAGCCAGCATCGCTGTCACCGACTGGCGTGGCGCCGGCCCCAACTTCAGCGTGGCGGCGGTGATGATGCCCAGCGTCCCTTCACTGCCAACAAACAGCTGCTTGAGGTCGTAACCGCTGTTGTCCTTGCGCAGCCCATCCAGGTCCGACCAGACCCGGCCGTCAGCCAGCACCACTTCCAGGCCCAGCACCTGCTCACGGCTGTTGCCGTAGCGGATGGTGAGGTTGCCGCCGGCATTGGTGGCCAGGGTGCCTCCAATGGTGGCCGTGCCTTCGGAGGCCAGGCTGATCGGATACATCAGGCCGGCCTCGGCCGCCGCATCGCGCACACCGGCCAGGGTGCAGCCGGCCTCGACCACCATGCAGGCATCAACCGGGTCCAGCCGCCGCAAGCGGCTCATGCGTTCCAGGCTCAAGACCAGCTCGCCCGGTCCGGCTATGGCGCCGCCGACCAGGCCGGTATGTCCGCCCTGCGGCACGATGGCCACGCCGGCGGCGGCGCACAGGCTGACGGTGGCGGCAACGGCTTCGACCGAATCGGGTCGAGCGAGCGCCAGCGGTTGCCCGCGATAGCGTCCGCGGGGTTCGCTGACATGGCGTGTCGGAATGTTCGAAGCAGGTATCAGACCGTCCCTGCCCAGTGTTCTGGCGAGCGTATCGAGCAGAGTTTCGATGGGTGTCGAGGGGGCCATGCTGGTGACTATACCGTCGGGCCCGTCGTGCGCGTTGGAATTTGGGCCGCTGCAGGTTTATAATCCGGCGGTTCGACGACTTGTAGTCACCTGGCCCGGCGATCCGTCGCCAAGCCCGGTAACGGCTTCAGGTCGGCATATCAGCATCCCCGAGCCTGGCCCAGCCGTCGCGCCCCGTCGCGTGCTCGTCGATGCGAATTCGCCTGTCGCCAACCGAGCGCCCTGGGCCACGGCAGCGTCAGAAATCTGAACCAACAGACCAAAACCACAAGAGGGTAAGGGCAACCATGCTCAGCTACATCCTGATTTTTGGCCTGGGCCTGATCGGCCTGGCCGTCGCCTTCATTCTGACCCGCAGCATCATCCGCATCCCGGTTGACTTCGGGGCCGAATCGCCCGAGGAGGGCGCGCGCCTGAAGCAGATGCACAAGGCCATCGCCGACGGTGCCATGGCCTTTTTGACCCAGGAGTACCGCTATATCGCCTGGTTCATGATCGGTTTCGCGATCGTCATCGGGTTTGCCATCAACGATCCCTCGACTGATACCCACGAAGGTATCTACACCGCAATTTCCTTCATTTTCGGCGGTGTGATTTCGCTGGCTGCCGGGTTTATCGGTATGCGCATTGCGACCGAGGGCAATGTCCGCACCGCCACCTCGGCACGCAACTCCATTGCCGATGCCTTCAAGGTTGCGCTGAACTCCGGCGCGGTGATGGGATTTGGCCTGGTGGGACTGACCGTGATCGGCCTGCTGGTCACCTACCTGGTCATGGCCGCACTGCTGGATGTGCCCAACCATGTCCTGATGGAAGTCGTCGCCGGCTTCGCCCTCGGCGGGTCGACCATCGCCCTGTTTGGCCGTGTCGGCGGCGGGATCTACACCAAGGCGGCCGATGTCGGCGCTGACCTGGTCGGCAAGGTCGAGGCCGGTATTCCCGAAGACGACCCGCGCAACCCGGCCGTGATCGCCGACAACGTAGGGGATAACGTCGGTGACGTCGCCGGCATGGGCTC
>SLQY01000137.1 GCA_007131235.1 Wenzhouxiangella sp. | reverse complement strand
TCGGCCGGCGCGCGGGCCGATCACTACAGCTGGATCAAGGCGTCGGCAGCCAGTGCCCGGGCCATCGCCAACTGGCATCAAAGCACGGCCGCCACCAGTCGCGCGTAAATGCGCTCAGTCAGGCTTCCAGGCTGGTCCAGTCCAAGCCGGGACAAGGCCTCTTGGTGGTTGACAGGACGCCCGCTCAACAGTGCCCGCAGCAGGCGTGGCTTGCTGGCAGACAGGGCCTTGAGTGCCTTCAGGGCCGGAATCAGGCGCTGCTCCAGATCGGTGAAATCACTGCCGTAAGGATAGCGCGGAAACTTGTCGCGATAGCCTGCAAACTGCTGGCGCAAGGCATCCGGTGTGTTGTTCCGGGCCCGGTCGGGGATGGTCCAGTGGCGGTCGAGCTTGCCGGCCTTGCGAGCCTTGTCGACCAGCGCTTCCTGGAATGGCGCTTCCATGATGCCGACCAGCGCCTTGATGCATTCCTCATCGGTCTTGCCGCGCAAATCAGCAACGCCGTACTCGGTCACCACCAGGTCACGCAGGTGGCGTGGGATGGTGACATGGGGATATTCCCAGACGATGTTGGATTGACGCTCGTCACCGCTGCCGCGGGCAGCACGCAGCATCAGGGCGGAGCGTCCATCGCGCATGGCGTGAGCCATGGCGACAAAGTTGTACTGGCCACCCACGCCCGAGACCACCTGATGATCGGCCAGGCCATCGGAAACTGCCGCGCCGGTTGCCGTGACCATCATGCAGGAGTTGATGAAACGCGCGTGGCGTCGCTGAACGATTTCCAGCGCCTCCTGACCGCCATAGAGCTGGTTGATGCGGCCCACACCGTGCATGCGAAACCGCGGCCGTTCCTGTTCGTTCAGTTCGCGCAGAAACTGGTAGAAACCGCTGCTTCCGAGAAAGAAGCCGCCATCCATGATGGCGCCGGTTCCACGCTGTTCCAGTCGCTCACCGCGATTGGCCCGGCGCTGCAAATCAATATCGTCGAACACCTCCCGCTTCAGGATGCCGGCCTTGTACAAATGCATGAAACCATCCATGAACATCTCGCTGGCACCATACAGGCCCTGTTCGAACACCCCCTCGGCCTCGAGGTCACAGGGTGTCGACGCGAGGAGGTCACGCAGGCGGCGGTGATCGTTGGGTGCTTCGTGGCGCAGGATCAGGCTATGCACCAGAGCATCGCTGAGTGAGCCGATTCCTATCTGCAAGGTACCGCCATCGGCGACCAGACGGCTGGCATGAAAGCCAACCGCATGATCCTGCAACGCCACCGGCATGCGCGGCAGACCAAACAGCGGCTGGGACGGATCGACATCGACGATCTCATCAAAGAACGCGGTCTCGACCACGGCATCGCCGTGCATGAAGGGCAGCTCGGGGTGAACCTGGCCGATGCTGAACAGCTCACGCCCGGGCTCTTCCTGCACCAGCCGGGCCAGGTCAAGGCTGACATCCGGGTTGCAGGACAAGCTGTAGCGGCCGGACGCGTCCGCACCGGCAATCAGCTGGGCGGTGACATTGATCCCGCGATCGACCAGGTCGCGGGCAACATGAGTGTAGTTCGACGAGATGTAGCGCCGCTGCAGCATGGGCTTGCCCAGGGCAGCACCGGACTGGAAATAAAACTCCGTCAGGGTGACGTTGTCTGGCAGCTGGTCTTCAGCCAGGTCCACCTGGTAGGCCAGGCGCGGATAGTCGGCACCGAACTGGCGCTCGATGATGGGCCCCATCAGGCGCTCCTCCAACCAATGCTGGGGCTGAGGAATGTCCAGGCTCAGGGCGGTGATGATATCGAGGCGAATGTCGCGCTCGGACCGGGCCCGCTGATAGAAAGCATTGACCAGGCGATTGGGCTTGCCCAGGCCCAGCGGCAAACCGAGCACGACATGCCGGCCAACTGCCTCAAGGGTACGCTCGACTACCTGCTCCAGGGCGCTGCTTGCCGTCACGGTAAACGCTCTCTTTGAATCGCTAAAGTTCATACTAGTACCTGCATAAGTAAACTACCAGACTGACGCCATCCATCGACCTGCCAATGCCAAATCCATCCCTGAATGCCTTGCCAACGCCCTGCCTGTTGGTCGACGAAACCCGGATGCAGGCCAATATTGATGCCATGAATGCGCAGCTGCAGCGGCTCGGCGTACCGCTACGACCGCACCTGAAAACCTGCAAAAACATAGAAATCGCAAGGGCCATGCTGGCAGGTCATCCGGGCGCTGCCGCAGTGTCAACCCTGGCCGAGGCGGACTACTTCTTCAGGCACGGCATCACCGACCTGCTCTACGCGGTCGGCATCGCCCCCGGCAAGCTGGCAGCGGTGGCGGAGCGAATCGAGGCCGGGATGGATCTGACCATCATCCTTGACCAGGCAGCGACTGCCAACGCCGTGGTCAGTGCCGGTCGCCAGCTCGGCTGCCGCTTCCGGGTAATGCTGGAAATCGATGCAGACGGCGCCCGCGCCGGCTTCAGGCCCGACGATCCGGACCTGGTCAGCACGGCCAGGAAGCTTGTCGAGGCCGGCGCGGACCTGGCCGGCGTGATGGTCCACGCCGGCGGCTCCTACGGCTGCAGCAGTCGCCAGGCCATCGTCGATATGGCAGCAACCGAGCGCCGCGCCGCCGTCACGGCAGCCGAGCGTTTGGGCGCGCACGGGCTGCAATGCCGGCAGGTCAGCGTGGGGTCGACGCCCACGGCCCTGCGCGCGCAAGATCTTGCCGGCGTAACCGAGGTTCGCGCTGGCGTCTATATTTTTCAAGACCTGGTCATGGCCGGTCTTGGCATCTGCACCGAATCCGAGATTGCCGTGTCGGTGCTTACCGAAGTCATTGGCCATCGCAAGGCGCAGGGCGAGGTCCTGGTCGATGCCGGCTGGATGGCTTTGTCACGCGATCGGGGCACGGCCAGCCAGGCCAGGGATCGGGGTTATGGCCTGGTCAGGGATCTCGATGGGTCAGACCTGGGCGAGGTGATTGTCCAGGCCACCAACCAGGAACACGGCATCCTGGCAGGACCGGACAATGCCGCTGTCCGGCTGGCGGACTTCCCGGTCGGGCGCCGCCTGCGTATCCTGCCGAATCACGCCTGTGCCACGGCAGCACAGCACGCCCACTACTGGCTGTTGGATAACCAGGAACCGGCCCGTTTATTACGGCGCTGCAATGGTTGGTAATGCAATGGCTGGTAACCTGCACGACGCTGAATCAGCTTCCCAAGCCCGCCATGAGCATTGACGACCTTCTGATGGTCTCTGGATTCCGCTCGGCTACTCGCTACGGGGTGTGCACAAGCCACGTTGAGCCCCCGGCAGGCCGGGGGCTCATCGAGCAACTGCAGAGTACCTGTCGCGCAACTCAGGTGGCGCGATTGTCCTCTTCCCAGTAGAACGAGCATACGCCCAGGGTTTGACCCTCGTCGGCGGCGCCAGTCGGTGCCGCGTTCAGCTCCGCCTCGACAGCATCGGCCTGCGCGGACAGCAACGCCTCCAGCCTGGTCTTCAGATCGTCGCTGGCAGAAACCGATTGGGCCAGGCGCGTTTCCAGGCGCCAGGCCGGTGCCGAGCTCTCGCTTTTGAAATTGTGAACCACGTTCAGACCCAGCCGCTCGAGGGCCAGGCTGGCCGACTCGATTGCCGATTGCTGAAAAGCCGTGCTCGAGGCATAGTGGGGACTCAGCATCCGCACCTGGTCCTCGCCTATCAGCTCGACATTGCCGCCGGCACTGAGACTGGCCAAGACCGTTGGGCAGGTCACGTTACGCCCGGCATAGCGCATGATCAAGTTCTGGAAAGTGCCACGGCGACCGTAGACATGAAGGACTCGCGGCTCCCCGGTTTTCGGGTCAACGAAAGCCTTGTCGGTCGACCAGGCAGCCAGCACAGCGGCTTCCGGGCTCAGGTCCGAAGCTGACACATTGGCACTGGTAGGACTGGATTCCAGGCTGGCGATTACCCGCGTGTCCAGGCCGGTTTTCAAAGCAAGTGCCGACTTGGTCGCGCGCTTGCGGCCGTCATCCTCGATCAGCTGACGGGTAGCCTCTTCAATGTAGGCCTCCTTGAGCAGATCGATAGCAACCGGACACGCCATCCTGCCAACCAGCAGGCGGGCGATCGGCTTGAAGATGCGCTGGACGGCATTGACCAGCCAGTCGTTTTGCGGCGGATTTTTGGATTTCACCATGGCGTCTCTCCTCCATCATGGAGTGTTTGTCTCGGAAAAGCGTGTCAGCCACCCGTCCCCCCTGAACGCCACTGTCAGTCTTGTCGTCGCAGTTTCACGGTCGAACTGTGCGGAACAGCAACAAACTATCCCATAGACTCTAGAGTCTATCGAATCAAAATGCAAGCGTCTGATACCGCAAAAGTGTCTGTGCGGTCAAAATCGCCCGGTCTACCAGTCGATTCTTTCCCCATTCCAGGCGAAAAACTGGCCGCTGTCGTCGATCTGTACCTGCTCGATCACCGCCAGCAGGCGTTCGGCAACGAACGCCGGACTGAACAGCTTGCCCTCAGGCACGTTGGCCTGGAAGGGCCTGGACAGGCCGGTGTCCGTGGTTCCGGGATGCAGCGCGGCCAGTGCGACGTTCTTGAAGCGCCGGCGCGCCTCGATCGCGGCGGTGCGCATCAGCTGGTTAAGCGCCGCCTTGCTGGCACGGTAGGCATACCAGCCGCCGAGACGATTGTCACTGATCGAGCCCACCCGCGCCGACAAGGCGGCAAACACGGCCTTGTCCGTTCGAGCCATGCGCGGCAGAAGCTCGCGCAGCACCAGGGCCGGTCCCAGTGCATTGACTGCAAACACCCGTTCAAGCTGGGCCAGCTTCAGGTCTTCCAGGCGCTTTTCCGGTTGCAGTTGGACGCCGTCATGCAGCAGCCCGGACACATTGAGCACCAGGGAAGGAGCAAGCCCGGCCTCATCGAGAAACTCGCCAAGCGCGCGCACACTGTCCTCGCAGGTGACATCGACAGCCCGGACCCTGACTTTGCCGTCAGCCTGCTTAGCCAACCCGTTCAGATCGACCGCCGCGCTCGGGGTGCGACAGCAGGCAACAATGGTGGCAAATCGCGGGTCCGTGCTCAGGGCCTCGACCAGTGCCAAGCCGATGCCGCGGCTGGCACCCTGTACGACGGCAACGGCGTTGACGGGGAAATCATTCGGCTTCATCAGGTTTACGGTGGTCATCAGCTCAACTAAAGTATGATGGTTGGCCGTGAGCAAAAACACAGTGTTGCTGAGCCCATGCGCTTGCCTTGTTGCCGCCGATTCTTCCACCTGCTTGGCCTGCTGGGTCTCAGCCTGCTGGTGCTTGCCTGCCAGGCCAATCCGCGCCAGGTGCGCGGTGAGCCGCCCCTGATCTCGTTGGAAAACCTGATTCTCAATACGCACTCGGCGACCCTGCAGGTCGCCGTGCGCAATGTCAATGACCGGCGGCTGGAGCTCGCCTCAGTGCAGTTGAACCTGGTCCTGGACCAGCGTCAGGCGGCAAACGTTGACCTGGTACCTATCAACCTGGGCATCCCTTCTCGTGGTCGTGATGTTTTCGATATCGAGGTTGAGCTTGACCCGGCCAGCCGGCAATTGCTTACCGATCTGACTCAGGACCAGCGCAACAACCTGGCCTGGCAGCTGGAGCTGGTCTTCGATCCACCACGGGCCCGCCAACGCGCCGAGGCATCCGGCTTTCTGCACCCGGTGCCGGGGCAGCCGGGGCGCTTCCGCTAACACCGTTCAAGTCTCGTCATGTCGAATGCAAACGCCTTTCCCATCCTCACCTGGCACTCGATCAAGGTCCTTGAAAACACCTACGCGGGCAGCGATCCAATGGCCTTTGCCAGCGACCTCTACCTGCTTGATCGACTGGGCTGGTCCATCGCACCCCTGGAGCGGGCCCTGGCCAGCCTGGCCACAGGCAAGCTGAATCCGAAAACAGTGGTGCTGACTGTCGACGATGGCGCCATTCTCGACTTTGAAGACTTTGACCACCCCAGTTGTGGCCCGCAGAAGAGCCTGTTTCACCATCTCAAGACCTTCGAAGAGGATCCGGTCACCGGCGATCAGCACCAGCCGCACCTGACGTCTTTCGTGATTGCCTCGCCGGGGGCGCGGGCGGAACTGGACCGCACCGACTACATGAGCCTGAATGTCTGGCCCGATCACTGGTGGCGGGCGGCCAACGACAGCGGCCTGCTCAGCATCGAAAGCCATAGCTGGGACCATAACCATGCCTCGCTGCAAAAGACGGCCCAGCGTGACAACCGTCGCGGTGATTTCCGCTGGATCGACACCGAAAACGAGTGCCGCCAGGAAATCGACCAGGCCAGTGACTACATCGAGCAGCAAAGCGGTCGACGGCCGCGCTTTTTGGCTTACCCCTATGGCCAGGCCAGCGATTATCTCCGGCGTGAATACCTGCCCCGCTTCGCCCCGGACCTGGGGCTGAAAGCCGCCCTGGCGTGCGATCCGGAGCCCGTAACGGTGGCTTCCGACCCCTGGTACCTGCCACGCTACATGTGCGGCCGCGACTGGACCAGCCCTGAACAGCTGGAGCAGTTGCTGAAGTCAATCTGAGCCCGCCCGGTTAGCGCAGGACTGGCCGTAGCCAATTCAAGCGAGCGGAACACGGGTGACGGCTGAGCGTTACCTAATTAGCCGCATGGCCCACTAGCCCGAACAATTCGTGAATTCGCCCGATGTTCGCGCAGGATATTGTTCGGGCTAGAACTCGCCCAGGGCGGCCACGCTGGCGACCAGCTCTGCCTGCTCATGATCGGGCAAGCGGCGATTCCAGCGCACGATCAGGTAAGGGTGATCCAGGCGCTGGTAGCCGCACTGGGCAAGAATGGACCAGGACCGTTCGTCGCCACAGTGCCCGAAAGTGCCGGCAGAACGGTCGGCAAAACGCTGCTCGGCGTAGCGAACGGTCTGCAGCATCAGGCCGCCTGCCTGGTCGATCAACTGGCGCCGTTCGGCCGACAGCTGACCAAGCACCGCGCCGCTGGTGCAGGCACCGCCGACCAGCATGGCGTTGCGATGCGGCAGATAATTGATGTAGGAGCCGACCTGCCAGCCGGTGCCGGCCCGCAAAAAGGCAAAGATGTGATGCCCATGCCCCGGCGCCTGCGCTCGGTACTTGGCCTGGAAGATATCCTCGGCCATTGGCTGGCCCTCGGCCACCTCGGTTACCACCACCAGGCCCTGTAGACGGGTATCAACTGGATCAATGTCGGTCATTCGAACATTTTCGGAAACGGGCGACAGCCCGAATTGTAAGGTAGACTTCGCGTTTTGATCGAGGGAATTCGACGCCATGACCATCGCCTTCTGGTGCGTGCTCGCCGCGGCCGTCATGCCGTTCATCCTTGCCGGCGTTTCCAAGGCCGGTGATCGTACCTTCAACAACCGCAGGCCACGCGACTGGTACGACAGCGTCGAAGGCTATCGCAAACGCGCCTGGTGGGCGCAGCAAAACAGCTTCGAGGCTCTGCCGTTTTTCGCCGCCGCGGTGATCATCGCGCACGTTGCTGGCGGCAACCAGGGCACGATTGATTTCATCGCGATCCTGTTTATCGCCGCTCGCATCGCCTACGCGGCCTGCTACCTCGCCGATCTCCACCTGTTGCGCTCCCTGAGCTGGCTGCTGGGTATCGGCTCTTGCATCGCCCTGTTTATTGTCGCTGCCTGACGCGGTAGGCTATGGCAGGGAAATCAAATGCCGAAAGACTTTCGTAACTCGTAACAACGAACCCAAGGAACCGACCATGACCCTGCGAGTCACCCTGGATTTCACCGAAAAAGACCTGGAACACTTCCGCAAACTGGCCCGCAAGGCCATGGAGAGCACGGAACAGCAGTCACGCGACCAAATTATCAGCAGCGCACGCGCATTGCTCAAGGAAGTCGATGAACGGGTCGAAACCGACTTCATTCGCACCCGGCTCGGCCAGCTTCAGATCCTGATCGAAATGCTCGAAGACGACGGCTGGGGCATGCAGGAAGTCGGTCGCAAGCGCGTACTCTCGGCGCTGTCATACTTCAACAATCCCGATGACCTGATTCCGGACCACATTCCCGGCCTGGGCTATCTCGATGATGCCATCATGGTCGAGCTGCTGTGCCGTGAGCTGAAGCCGGAAATCGAAGCCTACCAGGATTTCGTGGCCTACCGCAGCAGCGCCGCCAAGCGACGTGGCGTGGATCCGGCCGAACTCAACCGCACCGATTTCCTGAAGAATCGTGAGCAGGCCCTGTTGTCGCGCATGCGACGTCGGCGCCGGCGTGGCGGTGGCGGCGGAAGTGGCGGCAAGTCACCGTTTTCACTGTTCTGAGGCCAGCATCTCGAGGTGCGGAATTCCGTCCTCGTCGTAGGGGCCACTGATGGTGATGAATCCCAGCTCGTGGTAGAAACGCTCCAGGTACTGCTGGGCGGAAATACGGATTGGCTGACCCGGGAATCGCTGCCTGGTCTCGAGCAGGCAGCGCTGCATCAACGCTCGTCCCAGGCCCAGACCACGACCTGCTGAGGTAGTAAGGACACGACCGATGGAAGGTTCATCGAAGCGCAGTCCTGCCGGCAGCACGCGACCGTAAGCCAACACGCTGCCATCACCAGCGCTTGCCAGTACATGGATACCCTTCGGATCCAGTCCGTCGAGATCCTGGTAGGGACAGTCCTGCTCGACCACGAATACCGCCGACCGGGCGGCGAGAATGGCATACAGGCACTGACAATCCAGCTCGCCCCAGGTCAGCGCTGACCAGGCCAGGTCATCGACATCCAGGCGCTTGCGCGCGGCAACCAGCATTTCATCCACGATCTTGCACCCATGACAGCGAATCAGGACCCACATCATATCCGCCTGGCCGTCGGCATTGAAATCGACCCGGGCTGCACGGGCAAGCGTATGCTCGACAAGCCAGGCTGCGAACAGCTGGCCGAAGCACTGGCTAGCGACCTGGCGCGAGTCACGCCCAAGGCCAGCGAGGGACTGCTGGTGGTCGGCGGTTGCCTGTTCGAGCCTGCCGATCTGCTGCGCCCGGGTCTGCCGGCCTGGCAGGCACTGATCGACCTGTCTGCACCGGTCATGCGCGAGCATGGCCTGGCCGGTCAGCTCCTGGCCATCGGGGCCCACCAGGGCCGGTTGCCCGATGCACGGCTACGACCGCCCGAGCGGGCACCGGGCGGACAGTTTCTGGTCCTGCCCCTGCTGCTGAGGTTGCCGCCAGCAGCGACAGATCCGATTGCCCAGGCCCTTGAGCAGGACCTGTTCGAGCGGGGCGGCGTGCATCCGCCCGCGCGTGCCTGTCTGGCCGAGGCGACCGGTTGGTCGAGCGCCCATGCCCAGCTCCTGACGGCCAACGATCTGATTGCGCTGCAACATGTGCAAATGGACACTGCCGGGCTGGGCGGATTCTGGCCAGTGGTCGAGCACATCCTGGTTGACCCCGACCAGGATGAAAGATTCGAGCTGCCAGGCGCGCTGATCGCCCACTGGCAAGCCGAGGCGGGCCAGCTGCTGGTCGAGTTTCTGAGCTTCGACCAGCATGGCGGCACCGCGGATGACTACGCGCTGTGGGTGCGCGCGTTTCGATCGCTTGGCGCCCTGATCGACAGCCACGGCGTCAAGCGACAGATCCAGTCTTCGCTGGTCCACGACAAGCGCCTGGATTGCCTGGTCGAGCAACGCGGTCGCTGTGATCACGCCAGTGGTTTTACCGAGCAATTTCATCCGGACTGCGGCTTGATTGCCTGGACGCTGGTCGATGACGGCCACCAGCTCAACCTGTATCCGCTCGTCGATCGCGCCATCGGCCGGGTCAACGACGACATGGCCGCGCGCAAGCTGCCCAGGCATCGCAGCCGCGATGGCATCTGTTACGATCCGGAAACCAACCAGCTCCTGCCCGTCGCATGAAAAAAAATCGCTACGACAACAATCCGCGCGCCTATGTCAGCGAATCCCCCATTCACGGCCGTGGCCTGTTTGCCCGCCATGCGATTGCCAAGGACGACTATATCGGCAGCTACGAGGGGCCCGCAACCCAGCGCGATGGCATGCACGTTCTGTGGATCTGGAACGAAGATGCCGAGCGCTGGGAAGGCATCAACGGCAACAACGAAATGCGCTTCCTGAATCATGATGCCCAGCCCAACGCTGACTGGTGGGGAACCGATCTGTATGCCCTCCGCGACATCGACGCCGGCGAAGAGATCACCTTCGATTACGGCTGGGACGAGGAAGAGTAATCAGTGGTAATGTGGCCAGTCAAAACTATCGAGCCCAGGACGCAGCCGCATGGATCGACCACCACCTAACAGCACCCTCGCCATTGTCAGCCTGTGTTTCGGGGTTCTGGCATGGACCCTGTTGCCATTTATCGGCAACATTGTCGCGATCATCACCGGGCACATGGCGCGCAGTGAGATTCGCCAGGCCCACGGCAGCCTGCAGGGTGACGGCCTGGCGATCGCCGGGCTGATCCTTGGCTACCTGGGGCTGTTGCTGGGCTTCCTGGCCGTGATGATGATCATTTTCGGGGTTGGCATCCTGGCCTTCCTGGCCGCCTGAGTCAAGCCTGTCGAGATCGGCCTTCGCGCGGCCCCGCTATACTCGTTTCATGGCCAGCGCTCGCTTGATTCGCATCCCCACCCTGAGTGTCGACGGCACGCGCGACGCGCCGCCGGGAAGCCAGGACCAGCTGGCGGAATTCCTGCGTCGTCAACGCCGCATCCTGGTGCTGACCGGGGCCGGCCTGAGCACCCAATCCGGCATCCCGGCCTATCGCGACGCCAGTGGTCGCTGGCTCAGACGCGATCCGATCCTGTACCAGGACTTCATGCGCTGTCCCACCACTCGCCGCCGCTACTGGGCGCGCAGCTTTTTCGGCTGGCAGCTGATGCAGAAAGCCGCCCCGAACCCGGCCCACCACGCCCTGGCCCGCCTCGAACGGGCAGGACGGATCAGCCGAATCATTACCCAGAACGTCGACAGCCTGCATCACAAGGCCGGCTGCAAGGCGGTCATTGAACTGCATGGTCGGCTATCGGCGGTCAGCTGCCAGCGCTGCGGCGCGGCAACGGATCGCGATCAGCTGCAGCACAAGCTGGTCATGCTCAACACCGACTGGCAGCCTGAAGTACTCGGCTACAACCCCGATGGCGATGCCGAACTCGATGCCAGTGCCTACCCGGGCTTCCGCGTCGTCGATTGCGATGCCTGCGGCGGAGAGCTGAAGCCGGACGTCGTGTTTTTCGGCGAAAGTGTACCCCGCGCCCGGCTGGCGGCGGTTGACCAGGCGCTTTCGCGCAGCGATGCCCTGCTCGTTGTCGGTTCCTCGCTGGTGGTCATGTCAGGCTACCGTATCGTGCGCCAGGCCCGACGTCTGGGGCTGCCGGTGGTGGCAATCAACGACGGTCGGACGCGCGCCGACGAGATGATCGACTTCAAGGTCGGCGGTAACTGCGTGGAAGTGCTGGACCAAACCATCACCAGCTTGCTGGCAACACCAGGCACGCAGGTGTCTAGCCCTCGAACGCCTTGACCAGTCTCTCGGGTTGTTTCAGACCCGCCACGACGATGGATTCGCCGCGATCGTCAACCACGCTCAGCTTGCCCTGCCCCAGCAACCGCGTCCAGGCATTCTGCTTGACCCCAATGGCCTTGACCCGGGCCCGATCCAGGCTGATGGTTTTTTGCCAGAACAGTCCGTAGCTCAAGTGCAGGTGGCGGTCGCCCAGAACGGCACCAGAATGGATGAAGCGAGCCAGGGCCTGGCCGGCGCTGCCAGGCAAGCCGATCAGGTAAAGCGCTGCAGCCAGGGCCAGGCCGGGCACGCCGAACGGGCCCAGGGCCAGGGCAAGCGCAAGCCCCAGGACCAGCAGGGGCAGCACGAACACCGTCCAGTGCGCGGCCATCGAGATTTCACAGTGTTCGCCCTGGTCCAGCAACTCATCCGGCTCGCGCGCCCGAAACCCGATGGTCGCCAGCAAACCAACCAGCGCGGCCGGCGGCAACAGGACCACACCGGCAACCAGCAGCATGTTGCCGAGGCGGCCACCTGACCAGGCAACCCCCAGCACCAGGGTCAGCGCGGCACACACGCCCAGCGACAAGCCGAGGAAGCCGATGGCATGACGCACCCTGGTCTTGCGGCAGCTGAGGCGAGCATCGCGGCCGATTGGCCACCACTGCATCAAGGCCGAGGCCAGGGTCAATGGCAACAGCACGACAAAGGCCGCGACAAAACCCAGCGAAGCACCGCCGCGCCATAACAGCGCGCCCAGCAGGGCAACCATGGCCGCACCGGCCAGGGCCAGCGTCAGCCACAACCCGCCCCGCAGGCGCGCCTGCGACACTTGATCTTCAGGCGCTTGCGAACGCCCGGAGCGAGACTCACTCATTTCCGCCTCCGCTGATCCCAGACCCGAGTGTAGCCCGACTGATGCGCTCAAGATGAATCGCTGCGGGTTTTCTGCTAAGTTTCCCGATCTCGACTGAATAATCCTCGGACTGATGATAAGCAGGCTCACATTCGGTTTGCTGCTGGTGCCGCTGATCGCCACGGCCGAATTTCTCTACGACACGGACTGGCCACTTGATCAGTCTGTCGCGGTCACCGGTGCCCTGTCGACGGATCCGGTGGCGCCAAGAACGGTCGAGCAAGTGCTCGCGCAGTTCGGGCCCAGCGTTGCCCCGGACTGGCGGGCGCGTTTCAGCGCACTGGGCCTGGACTATCCACCGGACAACCTGACCCTGATTGGCCTGAAATCCGAGCGCCGCCTGGAAGTCTGGACGCAGACCGGATCGACCCCGCATTTCCTGCACGCCTTCGATGTGCTCGATGCATCCGGCCTGCCCGGGCCCAAGCGCAGACGCGGTGATCACCAGGTTCCAGAAGGCATTTACCAGGTCGATGCTTTCAACCCCAACAGCCGGTTTCACCTGTCAATGCGAATCAATTATCCCAACCGCTTCGATCGCGCCATGGGACACCAGGACGGCCGCGTTGATCTCGGTGACAACATCTTCATCCACGGTGCCGACTACTCCGAGGGCTGCCTGGCCATTGGTGATCCGGCCATTGAAGCGCTGTTCGTGCTTGCAGCTCAGGTTCCGCAGGGCGCAATCGATGTGATCCTGAGCCCCTACGATGGCCGGCTCGAACCGCTGACACCGCCGCGCGGACTGCCCGACTGGGTCGATGACCTGTACCGGGAAATCGGACTGGCGCTGGCGGCATTCACTACCGACGCCCAGGGTCGCCAACCCGACCATCCTGTCTTGTTTGCCGAAGCAACCGGGCTTGAGCAGCGTTCAGAAAAAGATCGCCCTCAGCACTATCGCGACCATCACCAGCAACAGCGCCAGCAGCGCCGACAGCCAGACCAGGGTCCACCAGGGGAAACCCTTGGCCGGCAGCTCGTCGACTTGCTCGTGGAGCCACGCACGCAGTAGCTCGGTATTGCGGGTGTTGGCCTTGAAGATGGCGTCAAAAGCATCGCCAACCACCGGCAACAGACCGCCGAAAAACTCCACCAGCATGTTGAAAAGCATGCGCGTCTGCACACGCCGACTGGCCCCGACCTTGCGCGCCTCGAACAAGACGTAAAGCGAGAGTAGCAGACCGACAAAATCGCCAATCACCGGGATCAGACCGATAACCGGGCTCAAGCCGAAGCGAAAGCGGGTCAGCGGAATGCGGAAATTGCTGTCGGTCCAGTAGCTGAATCGGTCAAGACGGCGCAAGGCCCGGATATGCTGTTCGCGTTCGGCCATGGCTGACAAGAGGTCGCTGTCGTCAAGAAGCGGTGGCAAGGAGGGATAGAATACCTGACGAGCCCACCGCCTCACTCACAGATGAAAATCCGGATCCTGACCCTTGCCCTTCTCATCCTGATGCTTGCTGCCTGCGCCGAGCAGTCCGAGCCAACGGCACCAGCGACCGAACCTGGCCCGGACATGGTCCTGATCGGCGGCACCGTCATCACCATGAACCCCGACCAGCCCAGCGCCGAAGCGGTCGCCATTCGCAATGGGCGCATCGAGTCGGTCGGCAGCCGAGCCGACATCGAGGCGCTGATCGACGAGCGCACCCGGGTCATTGACCTGGCCGGAAAGACCCTGCTGCCCGGGTTCATCGAGGGCCACGGTCACTTCCTGGGGCTCGGCCAGGCCCGAATGATGCTCGATCTGCGCGACACCACCTCGTTCGATCAAATCGTCGAGCTCGTCGCCGAGGCCGTCGCTCACGCCGAGCCCGGCACCTGGATTACCGGCCGCGGCTGGCACCAGGAGCGATGGAGCCCGTCTCCCCAGCCCAGCTACGATGGCGTTGCCACCCATCATGCCTTGAGTGCGGTCAGCCCCGACAACCCGGTCTTGCTGACCCATGCCTCGGGGCACGGCTCCTTCGCCAACGCCCGGGCCATGGCCGCGGCCGGGATCGATCGGGATACGCCCGACCCAGACGGCGGAACCATCGTCCGCGACAGCGATGGCGAAGCCACCGGATTTCTGCGCCAGGCCGCGCAGTTGCCGGCGCGGGCAGCGTTGCAACGCGCCGAGGCCAACCTGGACGAGGCGGCCCGGCAGGCGCGCTTCGAGCGCCAGGTTGAACTGGCCGGTGCCGAAGCGCTCCGTCACGGCATCACGTCCTTTCATGACCAGGGTGCGAGCTTTGCCGAAATAGATCGGCTGCGAACATTGGCCGAGGCCGGCCGCCTTCCCGTTCGCCTGCACCTGGCCGTGCGCGGCGAGACCAATGCCGACATGGCGGCCCGCCTGTCGGACTACCGCCTGGTCGGTCACGCCAATGATTTTCTGACCGTACGAGCCATCAAGCGCCAGATCGACGGCGCGCTGGGCACCCACGGTGCCTGGTTGCTACGGCCCTACAGCGACAAGCCCGACACCTCGGGATTGCCCCAGACAGACCCCGAGGACCTGCGCCAGACCGCCCGCATTGCCCTGGAGCATGGATTCCAGCTCAATACCCACGCCATTGGCGATCGCGGCAACCGCGAGGCGCTAGACATCTACCAGTCAATATTCGAACAACATCCCGACCATGATCTGCGCTGGCGCATCGAACATGCCCAGAACCTGCACCCGGACGAAGTGCCGCGCTTTGCCGCGCTGGGCGTCATTGCCTCCATGCAGGGAATCCACGCTACTTCTGACGGCCCCTGGGTTCCTTCGCGCCTGGGCGAAGAGCGAGCGCGGCGCAAAGCCTACGTGTGGCGGTCCCTGCTCGACGCCGGGGCGACGATTTGCAACGGCACCGATGTGCCGGTCGAACCCATCTCTCCGATCGCCTCGTTCACCGCGACTGTGACCCGGCGCATGGCCAATGGCGAGGCGTTTTTCCCCGAGCAGGCGATGACCCGGGAGGAAGCCCTGCAGTCCTACACCCTGGGCTGCGCGCAGGCCGTGTTCGAAGAAGAGCTGCTGGGCAGCATCCGTCCGGGCAAGCTGGCCGACCTGGTGGTACTCAATGCCAATCCGCTCACCGTCGATGAGTCTGCCCTGGCCGAACTCCAGGTCGAAATGACCCTGGTCGGCGGCGAAATTCGCTTCCCTGGCGCAACCGATCCCCAGTCATGAAGACCGTTTACCTGCTGCGCCACGCGAAATCGAGCTGGTCCGAACCGCGGCTGTCGGATCACGATCGACCGCTGGCCGCGCGCGGGCTGGCCGCGGCACCCCGGATGGGCGAGCACCTGAGCAGGC
>SLQY01000300.1 GCA_007131235.1 Wenzhouxiangella sp. | reverse complement strand
GGTTCAAGGTTCAAGGTTCAAGGTTCAAGGTTCAAGGTTCAAGGTTCAGGGTTCAGGGGGCAGGGGCAGGGTTCAGGGGGCAGGTTCGGTTTTCCTGAAACCTGAAACCTGAACCCTGAAACCTTTCCTTTCTCACCCCACCGCGCCTTCGAGGCTGATTTCCAGCAACGCCTTCGCTTCCACGGCAAACTCCATCGGCAGCTCCTTGAACACTTCCTTGCAGAAGCCATCAACGATCATTGCCACGGCGTCTTCTTCGCCCAGGCCGCGCGAGCGGCAGTAGAACAGTTGGTCTTCGCCGATGCGTGAGGTGGTGGCCTCGTGTTCGATCTTGGCGCTGGGGTTGGCCGATTCGATATAGGGAAAGGTGTGCGCGCCGCAGGTCTTGCCAATCAGCAAGCTGTCGCACTGGGTGTAATTGCGGGCGTTGGCAGCGCGCTTGGCAATGCGGACCAGGCCGCGGTAGCTGTTGTTGCTGTGGCCTGCCGAGATCCCCTTCGAGATGATCTTGCTGGTGGTGTCTTTCCCCAGGTGAATCATCTTGGTGCCGGTATCGGCCTGCTGGTGATTGTGGGTCAGCGCTACCGAGTAGAACTCACCGGCCGAGCGGTCGCCGCGCAAGATACAGGACGGGTATTTCCAGGTGATTGCCGAGCCGGTTTCAACCTGGGTCCAGGAGATCCGCGCATCGTCCTCGCGACAGTCGCCGCGCTTGGTCACGAAATTGTAGATACCGCCCTTGCCGTTTTCGTCACCCGGGTACCAGTTCTGTACCGTCGAATATTTGATCTTCGCCTTCTTGCGCGCTATCAGCTCAACGACGGCGGCATGCAGCTGGTTTTCATCGCGCATGGGCGCGGTACAGCCTTCCAGGTAGCTGACCTCGGCACCGGGTTCGGCGATGATCAGGGTGCGCTCGAACTGGCCGGTATCGCGCGCATTGATGCGGAAATACGTCGACAGCTCCATCGGGCAGCGCGTGTTTGCCGGGATGTAGACAAACGATCCATCGGAAAACACGGCCGAATTGAGGGCTGCAAAATAGTTGTCGGAGTAAGGGACGACCGAGCCCAGGTACTCTTGCACCAGCTCCGGGTGTTCTTGCACGGCCTCGGAGAAACTGCAGAAGATCACCCCCGCCTCTTTCAATTCTTTCTGAAAGGTGGTGCCGACAGAAACCGAGTCGAACACGGCATCGACCGCCACGCCGGCCAGGCGCGCCCGTTCGTGCAGCGGCACGCCCAGCTTGTCGAAAGTCTCGAGCAGCTTCGGATCCACGTCATCCAGGCTCTTGGGCCGGTTCTTCTGCTTCGGTGCCGCGTAATAGTGAATCTTCTGGAAGTCGATGGCCGGCAGATTCAGATGCGCCCAGTTCGGGCCGGTCATCTTCTGCCAGTGATGGAAAGCCTTGAGCCGCCACTCCAGCAACCAGGTCGGCTCGTCCTTCTTGGCCGAGATCATGGCGACGACTTCCTCGTCGAGACCGACACGCATGCGGTCGGATTCGATATCGGTGTAAAAGCCAGCCTTGTAACGTTGCTGGATGACCTGGTTGACCTGCTCTACAGTCTGGTTCATGGGCATTCTCGTCAATTCGATGGGCTGTCGGCGCGGGCCAGGGTGTCGGTCCGGATGGCGATGCGCGGACTGCTGGGACGAATCAGGTCGGCCAGGCTGAGCCGCTCCAGCGCTTCCTCGACCGCCATGCCGATGCGCTGCCAGTTGCCGCGCAGGTGGCAGTTCGTTTCATGGCTGCAAAGCCCGGCCTCCAGACCGCACTCGGTCAGGGCAATGGGGCCTTCCATGGCCCGAACGATGTCGGCGACCGAGATCTCTTCGACCGTGGCGTTGAGCCGGTAGCCGCCGTTGACACCGCGGATGGAGGAGACAAGCCCTGAGCGGCCCAGGGTCTTCAACACCTTGGCCACGGTCGGCACTTCAAGCCGGGTCTGATCAGCCAGCTGGCTGGCCGCAACGCATTGATGCTGATGCCGAGCCAGGGCCGCCATCAGTACCGTCGCATAGTCTGTCAGCTTGCTGATTCGAAGCATCGGGTTTGCCGTTTTTCGGTGGACTTGATCACACTATTCATTATCCGGTCGCAGCCGGTCGAAAACAAGACCAATTTGGTACCTGATTGTGTCAGCGAGCCGTGTTGCAGTGCTTTTTGCGCGCTCAAAAAGCAAAAACCCGGGCAGCGCGGCTGCCCGGGTTGGAAAGGCTAACGGCGCCTGTCGTTAGTCCAGCGTGCAGGGCAAGGTCTGAGTCAGACGGGCCAGATCCCAGACAAACTCACTGCCATCGGCCAGCGTCAAGGTTGCCAGGGCACTGTCGCAGGCCAGGAATTCGAAATCGACCTGGCCGAGGACCGAGCCCTCGATCGGGTCAGTACCCAGGAACTGTCCGTCGGCAAATGCCTGCACCTCGCCCGTGGCGGTGCGGTCGCTGATGGTGCCGTCAAAGGTAAACCAGGCCTGCGCGCCGGAGCCGGCTGGATCCCAGCTGTAAATCGTTCCGACCAGACGATTTTCGGCCGGAATAGGCTGCAGAATGAAGCCTTCGCGCTCGGTGTCGCGGCTGGCCCACCAGCCTGTCACGCTGTTGTCGACCGGCAACTGTACCGGCAATTCGCCAACCGGCAAGGCCAGGATACCCAACGGCTGATTGACGCCGTCACCAATCGCCACCACGGTGATGTTTGC
Organism: Wenzhouxiangella sp.; assembly: GCA_007131235.1. Taxonomy (GTDB): domain Bacteria; phylum Pseudomonadota; class Gammaproteobacteria; order Xanthomonadales; family Wenzhouxiangellaceae; genus Wenzhouxiangella. The sequence goes on along the minus strand of SLQY01000300.1, from coordinate 1,687 downwards.
ACCGGCCGGCAAGTCCGCAGCGACCGGGTCGATGAAGTTGGTTAGACCGTCGTTCGAGGCTACCTTCAGGTCGTAGTTACCGGCCGGGATCTCGAAGAAACCACTCTGGGCGAAATACGGCACGCCGACCAGGTTGTTGACCACCACGCCACCCGCGGTGCGGATAGACACCTCGGTCGCCTCGTCAGAATCCGCGAACGGGGCCGCATGGACCACGCGGATGTTCAGGTTGCCCATGGCCGGATCATCGACGTTGTCGACCAGAGGCCACAGGGTCAGCGGCTGGTTGACGCCATCGCCGACGGCCAGCACGGTGTAATCCGTTCCCGACTCCAGGGTTACGCTGGCTTCGATTGCCGGATCGGTGGCACCCGTCGGAATCACGGCCAGGTCATAGTCGCCGGCAGGCAGCGTCAGGTATTCGGTGAAATCCTTGAACAGGAACTCCTCCAGCACGGTGCCCCCGTTGGCTGTCACCGTCACCGAGGTGCCTTCCAGCGTATCCGCAAAGGGGGCAGCATGGACAATCTGCACCCTGACTTCGGCCATGCTGGCCGCCGAGAACATCAGCCCTGCGGCGACACTGGCACACGCCAGCAAGGATCTGGAAAAGCGAGACGATTGACGTATCATGGTTAATCTCCCAATAAGCGGTTGTGGAAAGGGACCATGAGTTTTCCACCCGACCGTTGACAACAGGTGAGCCTTTAGTCAAGGAGACGTGAACGGCTGTGGCCAGCACGGTCATTCCTGCTAAGCTGCCGGCTTTTCTCATGGCAATGACGACGATGAGCGACAAGCGGCGCCTCCAGGCCGAACAATGGGCCAGCCAGCGGCTGGGCTGGACGGATTTTTCCAGCGAATCGATATCTTCCGACGCCAGCTTCAGGCGCTATTTTCGCCTCAGCCGCCCTGGCACCAGCGTCGTGGTCATGGATGCACCACCCGATCGCGAGCCCGTCCACGCATTCCTCGATGTCGCCAGTCGCCTGAACACGGTGGTGCATGTACCCGAAGTGCTGGCAGCCGATCCTGAGCAAGGCTTTGTCGCCCTGGCCGACCTCGGTAACCGCCCTTACCACCGCGAGCTGATCGATGACAACGCCGACGCCCTGTTCACGGATGCGCTGTGCGCACTGATCCGGATGCAGACGCACATCGAGAGCTCGACGCTGCCGGATTACGACCCGGCGCGACTCTACGGCGAGTTAGCCCTGTTTCCGGAGTGGTTCCTGGCCTATCACTGGCAGGTCGAACCCACCGAGCAAGAGCTTGATACCTGGGACCACATCTGTAGCCTGCTGGTGCGCTGGGCACTGGATCAGCCGCAGGTGTTCTGCCATCGCGATTTCATGCCTCGCAATCTGATGATCAGCGAGCCCAATCCCGGGATCATTGACTTCCAGGATGCGGTGCGCGGCCCGATCAGCTATGACCCGGTCTGCCTGTTCCGCGATGCTTTCTTGAGCTGGGAACCAGCGCGAGTCGACGCCTGGCTGGAAGACTATCGGCAGCAAGCGCTGGCTGCCGGACTGCCGATCACCACCTCAGCCGATCTTTGGCGCAAGACCTGCGACCTGATGGGCGTACAGCGCCATCTGAAGGTGATTGGCATTTTCGCCCGCATCCGCTACCGCGACGGCAAACCAGCCTACCTGGACGACCAGGCGCGTTTTTTCGCCTATCT
>SLQY01000072.1 GCA_007131235.1 Wenzhouxiangella sp. | reverse complement strand
TCGTCGCCGTCGTTCCTGCGTGGTTCTTGTCCGGCTTCGTCGAGAAGAAGTTGGAGAGCCAAGTGCGGCGCATACGCGGAATGCCCGGCCTGCTGCGCGTCATCGTGGCGTTCCTGCGCCGCCTGCAATGGCTGTTCATCGCCGTTTTTCTCGGAATCGCTTACCTGGCAACCCGTATTGCTGACTGGCCCGAGAGCAACAACCTGATCTATGGGACGATGCTGCTGTCCACGGCCTGGCTGTTGATTTCGGCCGTTTCGCGCATTATCCGCCGCAAGTTCTTCGCCAAGCTGTTTGCGCTCGTGGTCTGGGGCTACGTGGCGATTACGCTGCTGGGTGTCAATGACGACATCCGGGCCGTTTTCGAAAACGCCCTGATCCCGGTCGTAGAAATCTCGCTGTGGCAGGCTTTCACTTCGCTGATCGCCGTCGGCATTCTGCTGTGGATCTCGCTGAAGCTCGGGAATTTCCTGGACAGTCGCATCCAGACGGTCGAGGATCTGACCCCTTCACTTCGCGTGTTGTTCGGCAAGATCACCCGCATCTCGCTGATGGTGTTCGCCGTTCTGGTCGGCATGCAGGTTCTGAATCTCAATCTGACCGCACTGACCGTGCTGTCCGGGGCGGTTGGCGTTGGTATCGGGTTCGGATTGCAGAAGGTGGTGTCAAATTTCATTTCCGGCATCATCATCCTGCTCGACCAGTCGATAAAACCCGGTGACACGATCACGCTCGGCGATACCTTCGGATGGATTCGGGAGTTGCGCGCGCGCTTCGTGTCGGTGGTCACCCGCGACGGGCGCGAATACCTGATCCCGAACGAAGACTTCATCACTACCCAGGTCGTGAACTGGTCTTTCTCGAACCAGTTCGTTCGACTGGATGTTCCGTTCGGAGTGTCCTACGACTCAGATCCGCACGAAGTCATCAGGCTCGCAAAGGAAGCTGCCTCCGCGCTGGATCGCGTTGAATCCAAGTACCAGCCACCAGTGTGCTGGATGACAGAGTTCGGAGACAGCTCGATCAACTTCCTGCTGCGCTTCTGGATCGACGACCCGCAAAACGGGCTGACGAATATCCGCGGCAAGGTGCTGCTCGCGCTCTGGGATACGTTCAAGGAGAACGGCATCAAGATCCCGTTCCCGCATCGCGAAGTGATCATGCGCACGCCAGTCACCGTCCAGCAGAGCACCGGAGACAGCGCTTCCTGATTGACCGATTTCTGGTTTGATCACTGGTTTGATCACAGGTTTGATCAATCAGGAAATCCACGCTCCAGACCCGGTATACGCCTGCGCTTTCCTCAAATGCGCATACCGGGTCACGGTCAGCGGGAGTGCTCAGGGCTTGGAAAGCTCAAACCGATCTTCGAAAACGACGTCACCGAGCACCGTGCCAGACAGGGGCAACACAACTTCCTGACCGTCACTGGTGGTGATACTGAGCGCACCTTCCTGCACCGCATGCTTGGTCGGCGTGAAGCTGGCTTCCACCATGCAGCTATCGCCCGTGGCGACCAGGGTCCCTGCGGGACAATCGCTGCTGTTGATGACAAAGCTCGGGCCGCCGCTTTGCAAGGCGATCGCCGCAATTTCTAGCGGCTCCGCCTCGGGGCTACCGGAATTGAGGATACTGAATTGAAGGGTGCGCGTTGTGGTGATCACCACATCGCCAAAGTCGAGTTCATCCAGATCGGTAGCCAGCAGGCCCATTTCGAACCCGTTGCCGGTCAGATTGATAGCCAGCGGGCTTGGCTCGCCGTCGCTCCAGACCTGAAGAACGCCGGCTGCCGGACCGATGACAGCAGGAGTGAACCGCACCGTGAACTGACAGCTCTGCTCCGGGCCCAGCAAGGTCGTGGAACAGTTGTCAACATCTGGCGAGAGACTGAAACCCGGGCCGTCGACACCAATACCGCTCAACTGAAGGCTCACGTCTTCGCGCATATTGGTAACGGTGACGGGTAGTTCAGCGCTTGTGCCGAGCGGCACATTGGCAAATTCTGCCGGGTCGGGGCTTACTGCCAGCTCGGGCAGAAAGCCTTGCAGGAAGATTCTGAAATGCTGGTTGTCAAGGTGGGTCCAGAACGAGCCTGTCCAGAACAAATGCCCTGGCTTCACGATCTGATCGGCCACCCCCATCATGTTGGCCGAGCCAGTGGCCCCGAACAGACCTGATCCGAAAATCAGGGCGTAGTGGCCCGGTGTCAGGGACAGTCCGTCAAAATCACCCGAATACGCTTCGGTGGCAGCGGCCACGTCGATCAGCGTGGAACCGACCACGCTGGCGGGGAAGTCCGGATGCGTGACGGGCAGCGGATTGGCACTCGGGCCGTCCAGGGCGACGATGGCGGCGAAGACCTGTCCGCTGCCATTGGACATCCAGGCACCGACCTCATTGATGAGGGTTTGGCGGGTAACTTCGAAACGCGTGGCTCGGAAATTTGTCCCGATCGAGCTGAACGACTGACTCCACCATGCCGAGGGGCGTGCTGTTTCCATCAGAAACTCGGTCGGCGATGGTTCGGCCGGCGGAGCGGGCGAGCCTTCGACAAAGAAGCGGGCGGTCGCAGCCTGCAATACCCGGACGTTGGTCGTCGCGTTCATCGAATATGGTCCGCGGCTTTGTGGGGTCGTGTCAGTCGCGGTATTGATCAGGGTGACCTCCAAGTCCGGCGCAGTCGCATCGTGCCGCCCGGTGCCGAGGATGATCGAGTACCAGCCTGGCTCCAGCGTCAACGACAGGCTGCCGGCAATGTCACTCGGATCCCCGGCTGGTACCTGCAGCAGGGTCGTCCCCAGCAATCTCGAATCGTCGACAACATCCGGGGTGGTCTCGGGGGTAGACACCTGGTACAGGGCGCCGAAAATCGACTGCGCTGAGAACGACCGCAGGTTGCCGCCACCCAGTGCGGTAATTTCGGTGCGCTCCAATAGCCGAAAGCTATGGCCCGGAAAGGCGTTGGAAGTCATGGTCAGCCCCCCTCCGGAAAGTCCAGGGCTCCGGCTTTCAAATACAATTTGTGAGCCCTGGGTGCTGGCGGGTGCATCGGTACCCACTTCAGTATCCTGCGCCTGCGCCGCAAGCGTGCAGGCGCAGAGCAGTGCGGTGGCACCATGAACCAATAAGGTTTCGAGTCTTATCTTAGACATTTTTGTGTCCCGTGCTGTAGCGGCAAGAGGCAAACCCGTCAGGTTCGACTGGTTCTCCACTTCCCCGATTTGAGTGGCATCGAGAACAAAAGCGACAATCGTGAGCAAAGTTCGCCAAAAAGATCATGCCCACCAGTGGGCACAATCACTCCAGCGCTTCGATAAAGCTGCGGGCTTCACTGATGGACTGGTTCATCGCGCTGATCAATTCGTCAGTGGCCTGCTCGATGTCGGCGAGGTCTTCGCGGATGGCGGCAATGGCCAGGGAATTGAGATTGTGTTTCAAAAACAGCACCTGATCCTGAAACACCTCAAGCACGGGAGACATGGAACGCTCGGCTCGGCGCATGGCAACCATCATGCGCTCATAGCGCTGACGTGTGTCGCGGAGTATGCCTTGGCTGCGCCGTTTGAGGTTCGGGTCAGTGTAGAGGTCAAGCTCGTCCTCCCATTCGTCGAACAGCGCTTCGGCAACATGCTCGACTGCATCGATACGGTCGCTTACGTCACTGGCTCGCGCCTGACTGCGCTGAAACTCCCGATTCAGTCGACTGTAAGTGCGCTCCAGGTCACCCCCATCGACCTCGACGGTGGCGCGAAACTGATCAAGGGCTGTGGCGAACTGTTCGCGGGCGCTGTCCTGGGCGTCGACAGCACGCTCCACTCGCCGGGAAAGAATGTCGCGCTTTTCGATGCCAAAGGACTCGAGGGCGCGATACTTCACTGATTGACATCCGGTCAAGCTGGCCAGGCCGAACAATCCAATGACTACGACTACCCATATGCTACGCATCAACGCCTCCATTGCAGACCAGAGATAGTCTGTCAGTCTATTCGAGCAGCAGCCATGGAGGGAAGCGTTCTGCTGAGATCAGATCAAGTGAATCTGGCGAGCTTCAGCGTATGGAGCAGATTCAAGTCGGCGCTACCTGGAAAGCAGCGTAATCCTTGCAGCGCAGCAGACAGCAACGCTTACAGTTGCTGAGGATGTTCCCGAAAGAAGCGCAGCATTTCGCGGCTGGCATCGGGTCCGAGGTCATCGGCGTAGCTGCCCGCACTGCTTCCGCCCGACCAGGCGTGGCCTGCCCCATGAACCAGCCAGTGTTCGGCACGCACCTCGCCGTCGGCACCCATGATCAGGCTGCGCGTGTAGCGACGGCCGGATTGCCCGCTCGCCGACGTGCGCTTTTCCGCCATACCCAGGATATTCTCGCCGTTTTGTGGATCCACGGTTTGGTCCTGG
>SLQY01000231.1 GCA_007131235.1 Wenzhouxiangella sp. | reverse complement strand
GCGACGGAAGGTTAGTGATGAAGGCAGGCTTAACGTACTCGCTCCAGCATCTCGACAATCAGGGGTTCGATTTTCGATTCGGTGCTTCCGAACTTGGACATGTTGCTGCCGCCTGAACGTGCGTCGTACTCAATTTCCCCGATCACGCGACCATCTTCGAGTAACGTGCCGCGAAAGTAGGTCAGATACATGGCCATATCCCAGGTCCAGTTCGCTGTAAAGGTAAAGGTATGCAAGGCGCCGACGGGACGGTCGCCATGATAGAGCTCGGACTCAAAGCCCAGTGATTGAAAAATGTCCACCAGGGCCTGATTGATCCCCTCCATGTGCACCCGCTCGTTGTGGAGCACATAAATCTTCTCGATCTGGGCGTTGGAGTCCACTGGCACAACATGTCTTGAAATGGCGCATCCGGTCATTGTGACGACCAGAATCAGCATCAGCAAAGCCCTGCCTACCGGACGGGTACGGTTTTCCATGGCGATTTCCTGCAAGTCTTGACGAATGCGCAAGTATAAGCATTTTCCCGATCATGGCTATCATTTGCCCGGCGAGCAATGGGCGAAACGCGTGCAGAAATCAAACAGGTGTCAGATTTCGTATCATAGGGGGCTGGCGTGGCGATGCGCCGAATCAGAAACTGACTTGATTTTCATTGTCGGTAAGATTGCACGGGGGTGGTTTTCTGGAAAAACGAGTCCAAAAGATGGCCCGTCGCGGCGCGTCGATTTTCGTGCTTGTCCTGGGCCTGATCCTGCTCGGCGACCGGGCCAGCCTGCTCTGGCAGGGGAGCAGTAGTGAGCAGTGGCCAGCGGTGGCTGGCAGCGTCCAGACCCTGGAGGTCAAGCCTATGGGTCTGGGTCGGGCGGGTGACGGCTGGCGCATCCAGGTGGTTTACCGCTATCGCGTCAACGGCGAAGAATTCGAGTCGGATCGGCTGCGTTTCTCCAAGCGCTTTGGCGGGCTCGACGATGAAAGCCTGGCTGAGGCCAGAGAGCGATTTGCTGCCGGCAATGCAGTGACGGTGTATCACCATCCGCGTCAACCGTCACGGTCGGTTCTGGTGCCTGGTCTGGACCCGCAAGCCTGGATGGGATTGGTCCTGGGGGTCGTGTTACTGATTATCGCCGTGGTGTTCTGGACGGTGCCGACGCATAGCGGCCGGGCGACAAAAGACCCAGCCGGGCGACCGCGCCGGTGAGGAGGCTTGCTTGGAGGCGTTTTACTTGAACGGTTTCTGGCTTGTTGCAATCGTTGGTCTTCTGATCATCGTCTTGCTGGTTCAATTGCAGAGCCAGAGTCGGCTCAGCAGACTGCTGGCGCAGGCTGAGCGCAGGGGCAAGCGTCGCGCTGACAGCGAACGGGATTCCCGTGAGGCCATTCTGGCGGCATTGGCGCAAGCTGCCCGGCTGCTGTTCAACAATCGCGACAAGGTAGAAGGCATGCAAAGGGCGCTGGCCGAGTTGGGCGAAGCCGTGGGTGCCGACCGGGTCTACGTCTTTGAAAATCACCGCGATCCGGACTCGGGTCGTTTGCTTGCCAGCCAGCGTCATGAATGGGTTGCTTCGGGGATCGACCCCCAGATCGACAACCCGGCCATGCAAGGGATGGCTTACGACGAGGTCATACCCAACTTTCGCACTCGCCTGGAGCGCGGCGAGGCCGTCCACGGTCGGGTGGAGAAAATGCCTGAGCCGGAGCGCTCACTGCTCACGCCCCAGAATATTCTTTCCATCGTGGTTGTGCCGATCATCATGGAAGGTGAGTTCTGGGGCCAGATTGGTTTCGACGACTGCAGCCAGGGGCGGCGCTGGAACGATGCCGAGATCAATGCCCTGGGCATTGCCGCGGGCACCATCGGAGCGGCGATTAGAGGGATTCGGGCAGAACAGGAGCTGGCCAGGCTGGCCAATACCGATTCGCTGACTGGTTTGAGTACACGCCGGCTGTTTCTGAAGCAGGCCCGGGCGGCGCACCGCGAAGCGCTCAAGGCCGGCAGCAGCGTGGCCTTGCTGGTCATGGATCTCGATCACTTCAAGTCAGTCAACGACAATCACGGTCATCCGGTTGGAGACGAGGCGTTGCGCTGGTTCGCCAAGGCCTGCCGGGAAACGCTGCGCGAAGATGACTTGATCGGCCGTATGGGCGGTGAGGAATTCGCGGTGTTGCTACGCGATGTCGATGTGACCACGGCGGCCGACGTGGCCGAAAAGTTGCGACATCGACTGGAATCGTCGCCGTTGCGAACCGACGAGTCGACAATTGACCTGACCGTGAGCATTGGCGTGGCCTCGCTGCGCCGCGATGAACCGGACTTTCTCAGTCTGTTGAAACGCTCCGACCAGGCGCTTTACCGGGCCAAGGATGCCGGTCGCAATCGGGTAGCGACAGCAGTGGACCCGGTCAACGATTGACCTTGATATCGTGTTTCCTGATGATGCCGCGTAGCTGGTCGTAACTCAGGCCCAGGCGCTCGGCGGCCTGGCGCTGATTGCCCCGGTGTTCGGCCAGCGCCCGTTGCACGAAACGTTTTTCGAGCTCGTCGAGACGGGCTCGCAGGTCGCTCGGCAAGGGCTCATCGGGCTGCATTGCCTGAGCCTGGGCACGGTCACCTCCGGGACGCCAGGGGGATTCGAACGGGTCGAACTGAATGGCGCTGAGCGGTTGCTCCGGATCATCATGCCGGTACACGGCTCGTTCGATGACGTTCTTTAGCTGACGAATGTTGCCGGGCCAGCGGTGGTTGAGGAGCAGATCGCGGGCATTGGTGGAAAAGCCGGAAAACACCTCGCGGCCCAGTTCGCGGGTCATGCGCATGGCAAAGTGCTCGGCCAGTGGCAAAATGTCCTCGCGGCGGTCGCGCAGTGCCGGCAGGGTAATCACATCAAAGGCTAGGCGGTCGAGGAGGTCGGCCCGGAACCGACCGGTCTCGGCCAGGGCCGGTAAATCGACGTTGGTGGCACCAACCAGTCGCACGTCGACCTCGCGCGTGGCCGAAGACCCGAGTCGCTCGTATTGACCATACTCGATCACTCGAAGCAGCTTTTCCTGCACGTTCATCGAGGTGGTGGCGAGCTCATCGAGAAACAGCGAGCCGCCATCGGCGAGCTCGAAGCGTCCCTGGCGGGCCCTGGAAGCATCGGTGAAGGCGCCGGCTTCGTGGCCGAACAATTCCGATTCCAGCAGGCTTTCACTGATGGCGCCACAGTTGAGCTTGACCAGCGGGCGATCCCAGCGCCCGGACAGAAAGTGCAGCCGTTCAGCAATCAGCTCCTTGCCCGTGCCGCGCTCCCCAACCACCAGGACGGGGCGGTCCAGCGGGGCAACCCGCGACACTTCATCGAGCACTTCCAGAAACGACTGTGATTCTCCGATCAGCGGCTGTTCGTCGCGGCCCATGACTTCGCTATGGCGGGGAGGATGGGATAACGATAGCGCAAAACAAGCACCATCATCAGCTTTCGCAAGATGGCCTGCACTGGCAGGCGGGTGATTGCCGCATTGACGGCACTGTCGCTTGCTGGCTCTGCCACAATAGCGCCATGTCGAAGTCAAAGACGCTTTATGCCTGCCGCGAGTGTGGCGCCAGTTTTCCCAAGTGGTCCGGTCAATGTCCAGACTGTGGCGCCTGGAACGCCCTGGAGGAGACGGTGGCCTCTCCGGTTGCGGCGAAGGGCCCGAAAGGCCGAGGCAACTGGACCGGTGTCGCCTCGGCCAAGGTCGTTCGCCTGGCCGATGTGCAGGGTGAAGACAGCACTCGTCGGCTGTCATCAGGTTTGTCGGAGCTCGATCGGGTGCTTGGAGGCGGACTGGTGCCAGGCTCGGTGGTATTGCTGGGCGGGGATCCGGGCATTGGCAAGTCGACCCTGTTGCTGCAGGCCCAGGCGCATCTGGCGGCACGGCATCCAAGCCTCTATGTCACCGGTGAGGAGTCTGCCGCGCAGGTGGCGATGCGGGCGCGGCGCCTGGACCTTGATCCGGGCAACCTCGAATGCCTCACTGAGACCAGCCTCGAGACCGTGCTGGCCACGGCTGCCGCGCGCCGGCCGGCTTTCATGGTGGTGGATTCCATTCAGACGCTGTGGACCGAGGCGCTGCAGTCGGCTCCCGGCGCGGTGGCGCAGGTTCGCGAATGCGCGGCGCGCCTGGTCCAGTTTGCCAAGCAGAGCGGTTGCGCGGTGGTGCTGGTCGGACATGTCACCAAGGAGGGAGCCCTGGCCGGACCGCGCGTGCTTGAGCACATGGTTGATGCAGTCTTGTACTTCGAATCTGATTCGGGCAGTCGTTTTCGTCTGGTGCGAGCGGTCAAGAACCGGTTTGGCGCGGCCAACGAGCTGGGCGTGTTCGCGATGACTGACAAGGGGCTCAAGGCGGTCGGCAATCCCTCGGCAATCTTTTTGTCGGGCCAGGACGAGCCAGCGCCTGGCAGCTGCGTGCTGGTGACCCGCGAGGGGACGCGCCCGATGATGGTCGAAGTTCAGGCGCTGGTGGCGCCATCGACCCTTTCCAACCCGCGCCGGGTGGCGGTGGGCATCGATCAGAACCGTCTCGGTATGTTGCTGGCGGTGATGAATCGTCACGCCGGCATCCAGATCGGTGACCAGGACGTTTTCGTCAATGTTGCCGGCGGAATCCGGGTCAACGAAACGGCCAGCGATCTCGCGATCGCGCTGGCCTTGAAATCATCGCTGCGCGAACAGGCCTTGCCCAAGGGCCTGGTGGCTTTTGGCGAGATCGGGCTGGCTGGTGAGCTTCGTCCGGTCTACAACGGCGAGGAGCGCTTGCGCGAGGCGGCGGGCCAGGGTTTTGACCAGGCCCTGGTGCCGGAAGGCAATCTCAAGGGTGTCAAGGCCCGGATCACTGCGCGCGGTTTCCGCACCCTGGCGCAAGCCTTGCACGCCGTTTGAGTCTACAATGTTCAGTCTGGGTTCAAGCGCAGTGGCGGATCTTATTCACAGGACTACGGTTGGCAACTGTATTGCGCCGATGGTAGTTTTTCTATAGCCAAATTGGAGGCTCAAGACCATGCAACGTCTACTTTCACTGCTGGCCATCACCGTGGTGATGACGCTGGCGGCCTGTGTCACCATCAACGTGTACTTTCCCGAAGCGGCTGCCGAGCGCGCTGCCGATCGCTTTATCCAGGATGTGCTGGGTGATAACGATCGCCAGGCAGAACCGCCCCCGCCCCCGGCGACCGGCGGCTTTCACTGGTCTAACCTGTTGATTGCCAGCGCTTATGCCCAAACACCGAACATCAATATCGACACACCCCAGGTGCAGGCGATCAAGCAGCGCATGGCCGAGCGTCAGCGCGAACACCTGGCTGGGTGGTTCGAGGCCGGTGCCATCGGTCTGACCAACAACGGCCTGGTCGAAATCCGTGATCGGTCTGCGGTTGGCCTGGCTGATCGTCGCAACCTCGAACGCGTCGTGGCCGACGAAAACAGCGACCGCAATGCCGTCTACCGCGAAATCGCCATTGCCAACGGCCATCCGGAATGGGAATCCGACATTCGCCAGACCTTCGCCCGCCAGTGGATCGCCAATGCCCGCGCAGGCTGGTATTACCAGCAAGCCGATGGTAGCTGGACGCAGAAGTGATTGGTCTGCCTGAAGCCTCAGCAAAGCTTTACTGAGCGGCCCCATGGGACAACGTAGACGCCGGAAGCTTCCGGCAGAGCCGGTTTTGGTCGAAATTTCCGACCTGGCGCATGACGGACGAGGTGTTGGCCGGATCGATGGCAAGGCCGTTTTCGTCCACGGAGCCTTGCCCGGAGAGCGGGTCAGTGCTCGTCTGATCGACAGAACCCGCAAATACGACGAGGCGCTGTGCCTGGAGGTTTTGCAAGCCTCACCCGAACGGGTGGAGCCTGGTTGCCCGTGGTTCGATAGTTGCGGTGGCTGTGCGTTACAACACCTGGACCATGCCGCGCAGCTGCGCTGGAAGCACAAGCGCCTGGTAGACAACCTGGTTCGAATCGGCGACGTCGAACCGGTAACATGGTTGGAGCCTATTGCCGATGAGCCCTGGCACTATCGGCGCCGAGCGCGTCTCAGTGCACGCAACGTGCGCGGAAAGGGCAGGGTGCTGGTGGGTTTTCGCGAGCCGCAGGGACGATTCGTAGCCGATGTCGGTTATTGTCCCGTGCTCCACCCGGACTTCAGTCAGCGCCTGGCCAGCCTGTCGGCGTTGCTGGGTTCTTTGTCGGTGGCCGCGGCGGTTCCCCAGATCGAGGTGGCCAGTGGCGATAATGGGTCGGCCATTGTCATTCGCCACCTTGAAGCATTGACCGACTCCGATCTGGACGAACTGCGCGCCTGGTCCTCGCGTGAATCAATGGCGGTCTACCTGCAACCCAAGGGTCCGGATACCGTGTTTCGCCTTCATCCCGAATCCCACCAGCTGGAATATCGCCTCGAAGCCTTCGACCTGACCTTGCAGTTTCATCCCCAGCACTTTATCCAGGTCAATGCCCGGATCAATGCTCGCCTGATCGAGCGGGCGATCGAGCTGTTGGGCCTGACCGGAAGCGAACGTGTCCTGGACCTGTTCTGCGGCCTGGGCAACTTCAGCCTGCCGCTGGCCCGGCGCGCTGCTCACGTCACCGGCATCGAAGCTGCGGCAGAGCTGATCGAAGCGGCCCGCGACAATGCCCGCATCAACGACATTGGCAATGCGTCGTTCGATGTTGCCGATCTGACCGAAGATGTTTCCGACCGGGCCTGGTATCGCGCGGGTTTCGATGCCGTCCTGATCGATCCACCGCGGTCTGGCGCCCTCGAAATACTGCCCGTGGTTGCCGGCAGCGGTGCTCGCCGCGTGGTGTATGTTTCGTGCAATCCCGCCACGCTGGCCCGGGATGCCGGGGTTTTGGTGCGCGATCACGGTTTTACCCTGGTCTCGGCAGGCATTGCCGATATGTTTCCACATACGGCCCACGTTGAATCCATCGCCCTGTTTGAACGTCAATGAGCGTGACCTTGCCACCTGGCCCCTTGATCGTCGGTTTCGACGGCACTGAACTGGACGCGGCTACCGCGACCCGGCTCCAGCACCCGGCCGTGGGCGGGGTGATTCTTTTTTCTCGCAATTTCGCTGATCCGGACCAACTCAGGAGACTGTGCGCTGACCTGGCCGAGCTGCGCGATCCGCGCCTGCTCATTACCGTCGACCAGGAGGGTGGTCGGGTCCAGCGTTTTCGACAAGGCTTTACTTTGTTACCCGCACTGCGCGTGCTAGGCCGCTGGCACCGGTCGCACCCGGACCGCGCCTTCGACCTGGCCTATCGCCACGGCCGTGTCATGGCCGCGGAGGTGCTCGGCCATGGCCTGGATTTAAGCTGGGCACCGGTGCTCGATCTGGACCGCAGCAGCGTGGTCATTGGCGATCGCGCCATGGCAGGGACACCGGAGGTAGTAGCCGATCTGGCCCGCTATTACGTCGCCGGGATGCGCGATGCCGGCATGGCCGCTTGCGCCAAGCATTTTCCCGGACACGGGTCGGTTGCCGCCGACTCTCACCACGAAATAGTGACCGACGATCGCGCCTGGGAAGCGCTGGTCGAGGACATGACCCCGTTTGCCCGTCTGGCCGACCAGTGTCAGGCCGTGATGATGGCCCATGTCTGCTATACCGCTCGGGACGAACGGCCTGCCGGTTTCTCGACCCGCTGGATCGAAGACACCTTGCGCCGCCAGTTGGGCTTTTCCGGACTGGTTGTCTCGGATGATCTCGACATGGCCGGGGCAGCGACTGCCGGCGGACTGGATGCCCGCCTGGCCCAGGCATTCGAAGCCGGCTGCGACCTGGCCCTGGTGTGTCAGCCGGAATCAGCCGCCAGGCTGCTCGAGCGCGACCTGGACTGGCCCATGCCCGACCCGGCTGCCGTTGCCGGCTTGTACGGGCGGCCGATGGCCACCATAGAAGAACAAATGCTGGTGCCGGAGTTTCGGGCCTGGCGCGAATCACTTCAAACCATCGCCGAACGTAATCATGACTGAATATTTCGACCGGATCAGTGCTTTCGTCGGCCTGCCTGGCTGGGTATTGCAGGCTTTCGTCGTCATCCTTGCCGCGCTGTTGCTGGAGTTTGTTTACCGCATCTTCGTTGGCAAGCTCGCCGGCCTGGCAGAGAAAACCCGCCATCTCTGGGATGACGCGCTGGTCTATGCCGGCAAGCGACCGGTTTCGCTGCTGATCTGGTGGCAGGGTCTGGTCATGGCCGCCCGCGTCATCGAGCCGCATACCGAGGCCATTGGCTTTTCTCCAGATTTCTTGAATGCGCTGCAGCAGCTCGGGCTGGTTGTTGCCGCTACCTGGTTTTTCTTTCGCCTGGCCACGGGCTTCGAAAATGCCTTCGTGGCCGAGCGGCGCAAGCGCAACGAATCGGTAGATATCACCACCGTCAGCGTGCTGGGCCGAATTGTTCGCATCGCCGTTATCCTGACCGGCGCGCTGACCATCCTGAGTATCCTCGATATTCCGATTTCGGGGTTCCTGGCCGCCGGTGGAGTGGGCGGCATCGCCGTTGGGCTGGCCGCGCGCGACCTGCTGGCCAACTTCTTTGGCGGCTTCATGGTATTCATGGACCGCCCATTCTCGGTGGGTGACTGGATTCGTTCGCCAGACAAGGAAATCGAGGGCACCGTGGTGCACATCGGCTGGCGCATGACCACCATCCGCAAATTCGACCGCCGGCCGATGTACGTGCCCAACGCGACATTCACGACGATTACCGTGGAAAACCCGTCGCGCATGACTCATCGAAGGATCTTTGATCACATCGGCCTTCGCTATGATGACCAGGCCAAGATCCGACCGATCGTTGACGGTATTCGGGACATGGTCATGGCCCATGAGGACATCGCCACCGACCAGATCATCATGGTTCATTTCGATGTCTATGGCCCACACTCGCTGGATATCATGGTGTATTGCTTTACCAAGACCACTAACTGGCAGGAATACCATCGCGTTCGCGAGGATGTCTTGCTCAAGATTGGTGAAATCATCGCCGACCATGGTGCCGAGATTGCCTTCCCGACACGGACACTGAAGGTTGAAATGGCCGAGCAGATGGCACGGGAACAGGCAGCAGCGGAGGCTTCACGATGAGTGAGCAGGCTGACCGCGAACACTGGCCAACTGGCGCCGAGCGCCTGGTTGACCGCGCCACCATTGCTCGCGCCCTGGATGGTCAGGCAGAGCGACTTAACGCCCGCCTGCAGGGCCGCGATCGCGTAACCATGATGGTTTTGATGAACGGCGGGATGTATCCGGCTATCGCTCTGGGCTCTCGCATCCAGCGGCCGTTGTTATTCGATCATGTCCACGCCACCCGCTATCGCGGTCAGACCAGCGGCAGTGACCTCAAGTGGGGGCGTTGGCCGGAGGATATTGCCGGTTCGATTCTGCTGGTTGATGATATTTTCGACGAGGGGTTCACGATGCAGGCGGTCAAGCAGCGCTTGCTGGCCGAAGGCGCCGACGAGGTGGTCACGGTCAGTCTCACCGTCAAGCAGCACGAGCGTGGGCTGCCGCGGGACTGGGTTGACGATGCCGCTTTGAGCGTACCCGATCGCTACGTCTTTGGTTGCGGCATGGATTGGCGCGGCTACTGGCGGCAGCTCGATGAAATCTGGGCGCTGGAGGAAAGCTGACATGAGCCTGGCAGTCATTGGCGGAACCGGAGCGCTTGATCTGTTCGCTGTGCGAGAGCGACGAGCGTTGACTACCGAATTCGGCGTGCCTTCAGCCGAGCTTGCGCTGATTCAACTCGGCAGCCAACAGGCCTGGTTCCTCGCTCGTCACGGACTGCCGCATCGGCTGCCGCCCCATCGGATCAACTACCGGGCCAACATCCAGGCGCTGAAAGATCTGGGGGTTGATCGCATTATCGCGATCAACGCCGTCGGGGGTATCGATCCGAGCCTGAAGCCCGGCGCATTGGTGATCCCCGATCAGTTGATCGACTACACCTGGGGCCGTTGTCACACCTTCAGCGATGATGCCGATTCAGTACTTGATCACGTGGAATTCGGCGATCCGTTCACCGCATCGCTGCGCCAGGAGCTGCTGCAGGCGGCTGGCCGGGCGTCGGTGCCTGTGCTTGCTGATGGTTGCTACGCGGTCACCCAGGGTCCGCGGCTTGAGACCTCGGCCGAGGTGCGCCGGCTTGCGGCCGATGGCAATACCCTGGTCGGGATGACGGCCATGCCCGAGGCCGCGCTGGCCCGGGAGCGCAACATGGGGTATGCCTCGCTGTGCGTGGTCGCCAATCCGGCGGCCGGTGTCAGCCCCGAACCGATCTCCATCGAGGAGATACATGTCGTGCTGGAGTCGGCCATGGGCCAGGTCAAGCAACTTCTGTCTTGTTTCTGATTGTGATCAAGCTCACAATTCAATGGTCAGGAATCCTGGCTGCTGGTCTCAGATTGATCTTTTTGGACAAACTGTGAAACATTTCGCGGCAGTTTCACTTGGGCTTGGCGGTCGGGGACGCTATGCTTGACACTGAGCAATGAGGACTGGAGAGCGAATCCGATGGCTGCAGATCTGATCTTGTCCGCCCTGAACGTGGGACCAAAGGATCTGATGGTCATGCGTTCTCTTCTTAACCTGGCGGGCGGGCGCGACGGTTCGGACAGCTGGGAGATTTCAGGCCAGCCGGGCGGTGATGTCAGTATCGTCGATGTTGACAGCGAGGACGGAGAAGCCTTGCTGGAGGAGCAGAATCAACTCAGCCCGCTGGTCATTGCCCTGACCCGGCGCAAGGATTTCAAGGGTCGATTCGTGTTGCACAAGCCGCTGCGCTCAAGGGAATTCCTGCGCATGCTCAACAAGCTGGCCAGCGGTGAGATCGAGCCAGAGCCGGAAGCCGAGACCGCAGAGGCGGCCCCCGCGCCTGCGCTGCAGCCGGATTCGGAGTGGCAACCCATGACACCGTCCCAGCCCGGCTACTACACGCTGGCCGAGCATTTGCGTCGTCAGACCTGGAAGAAACCGGTCGTGATTACCCGGCCAGGCTGGCCCCTGATACTGGTCGACCCGGGTTCGGGTGCCTGGTTTTTCGACGGTTCCATTGCCGACCTGGCCCCGCCCATGTTCGCCGAACCGATGCCGGATTCGGCCGGTGTTCCGGTCTCCAGTTCCGACTTCGTCGACCGCGTCCATGGCCATCGCCAGCGTCCCTTGAGCGAGCTCAAATGGTTTGCCGGGCTGGCCCAGGCCCGTGGTCAGCTGCATCCCGACCTGATGGGAGAAGTGCAGTTCATGTTGACCCAGGTGCCGTCCGAGGCCATGAAGAACGAGCAACTCCATCGGCTTGCCCAGATCCTGATCCGGGGACCGATTACGCTTGATGAATTGCACCAGGAATCCGGCCAGCCACCAGCCAACATCATGGCCTTCCTCAATGCTTCCTACACCAGCGGAAAACTGCTGGTCAACCGGGTCGCCGTGGCCGCCAGTTTCTGACCTTTAGTCCGGTGCCCCGGCCATCCTGGACGCGCCCACCCGCGCCAGTATCCGGTCAGGTGCCATGACTTCGATCTCCCACCCCCAGCGCTGACCCAGCCAGGCGAAAGTCTCAGGACGGTAAAACACGACGTGGGTCGGGTCGCGCCGGTAATGCCAGTTGGCAAAGCGCGAGTCGTCAGTCTGGAAGCGAGTCATGATGCCCAGCCAGCCTCCCGGTCGCAGGCAGCCATCCAGCAGTTCAAAAACAGCGGCCGGATCATGCAGATGTTCAACGACTTCGGTACATGTGATGAAGTCGTAGCGGCGTTCGAGTGCAGTTCGATCCGGATGGAAGAACGGGTCGTATAGCTGCATGCGATGGCCGGCTTCCACCAGCATCAAAGCCAGGGTAGGGCCGGGTCCGCAGCCGAAGTCCAGCCCTGCCGAGCCCGGCGCCAGCCGCTCCAGCAGGGGATCGGCCAATCGCGATAGAAAGCGCCGATAGCCCGGGTCGTCGGGCAGGTTCTGGTGGCGGTCATATTCGGCCTTTTCCTTCTTCCGGTCGGGCCGCTGGGCAGGATCAAGAAACGTCGCCAGACAGCGCGGGCAGCGCCAGTAGTCCAGTCCGTCGACCTGGATGAAGGCCAGAGTGCGATCGCTACGGCAAACGGGACAGGTTGGGGTCATTCAGGTCATGGATCCTGCAGCATCTGGCTGATCATCCGGAATAGCTCGCGGTAGCTTTTGGGTTGGCGTCGCTCAACGTCTGTGCCGGCACCTTCGCGTCGCGCATTTCGAACCAGGTTGCGCAGACGCTGGGCGTCGGTTGCCGGGTGGTCGGACATCCAGCGGGTAATGGCCTCGTCGTCGGCGATCATTTCGTTGCGCCAGCGCTCAACTTCATGCAGCCGCTCGGCGTCAAGCGCGCGGCCGGCGCCAAAGGTATCCACGATCGCCTGCAGCGGTGCGGGGTCTACGCCGCGCAAAAGCTTGCCGATCAACTGCATCTGCCGCCGCCTGGCTTCGTGCGAACGGATCTTCAGATAATGTTCGATTGCCTCGCGCAAGTCCTCTTCCATCGGCGCGCGACGACGGAACTCGGTCGGCAACCGGGTCAGTTCAATGCCAAGTTGCTGCAGGGCATGGGCCTGCTTTTTCAGCTCGGTCTTGCTGGGGACCGCGCTGTTGGCATCTTCAGGGGAGGCGGGCGATGGTTGCTTGCGCTTGCGGGATCGGGACATTTCGAGGGACCTGGCAGATTAGACGATCGGCTTGATCGACCATGACCTTTTGCACTTCCGGAGCCGGAAGATGTGTGGTTTCATGTCAACCAACCTATGGTTTTGGAGGATACCCCATGAAAGCTTTGCAAAGGTGCGCCTGGTTGGTGCCGCTATCGCTGGTGACCGTCCTGGCTTGTAGCGCCACGGTTTTTGCCTCGGATCGGATCGACATCGCCGATGGTGCCAGCCACAGCGGCGACCTGACGGCTCGCAGCGGACCGATCAGGATTGGCAACGATGTCGACATCGATGGCGCGATTTCAACCCGCAACGGCGCCATTCGGGTTGGCAACGATAGTCGCCTCGGCGATGTAGACAGCCGTAACGGTGCCATCACGCTGGGCTCGCGCAACCAGGCTGGCGAAATCAGTACCCGCAACGGCAGCATCGATCTGGGTGAAGAAAATCGAGTTCTGGCGCTGGACACTCGCAATGGCAGCGTTACGGTGGGTGTTGGCAGCATGGTCGACGGACCTGTACACACGCGCAACGGCTCAATTCATATTGGCCGGCTTGGCCAGGTGCGCGGCTCGGTAAGCACGCGCAACGGGCGCATTCGGCTCGATCCGGGCAGCGCGGTCGCAGGCCAGGTGGAAAGCCGCAACGGTGCGATAAGCCTGGAGCAAGCCGATGTGGGCCAGGAGGTGACCAGCCGCGCCGGCAACATTGAGCTGGCCCTGGGTAGTCGCGTCGGGGGTCATGTTGTCATCGATGTCAGCGAGCAGTCCGGCAGTTGGCGGCTGTTCGGTGGCAGCGTCAATTACTCCGATGCGGGTGATATCCGTATCCTCGACGACAGTATCGTCGAGGGTGATGTGATCATCCGGCTGCCTGCCAATTACAACGCCCAGATTCCCAGCGTGACTATTGCGGCCCAGGCCCGCGTCCTTGGCCAGGTTCGTGTCGATCCGCGCGTGAAGCTCAATATCGAAGGGGAAGTTGCCGGCGGTATCCATCAGCGCTGACCAACGACCCCAACCAACAGTCCTAACGAAAGAACCGGCCACGGGGGCCGGTTCATTTTCGGGGATCTGGTGGAGGCGGCGGGAGTCGAACCCGCGTCCGTAAACCTTCTGATCCTGGTTCTACATGCTTAGCCCGCTCGATTATTTCTCGTCGTCATGTCGCCCGAGGGGCAGGGCACACATGCCGACCAGTTGCGGTTTGATTTAACCATCTGCCCCGAAACTCGACAGGTAGCGATCCTACTAAATGATCCCGATTCGGCTGCGTAGGCTCAACCGGTCAGGAGCAGGCTGGTTTTTAGGCAGCCAGTGCGTAGTTGTCGTCGTTGGCAACTAACTTTTTTACAGCAGGGTTTTACGAGGGATGCTGTCTCCTCGGCATGCCCCAGGGTACGTCCAATCCACGTCGAAGCCAGAACGCCCCCGTAGGTACACACTCAGACTACCAGTCGCCTGGCTAGTTCCGCAAGCTTTAAAAACCCTGATGTTCTCGCCAAGGCGCGAAGGCGCCAAGATAACAAGCACTTGAAAGGGTTTTCTGTGCGTCTTTCCGTCTTGGCAAGAACAACATTCAGCCGTGTTTCATCAGGCGGTTTTTCTGCCGCTCCCAGTCGCGGTCCTTCTGGGCCTGGCGCTTGTCGTGGGTTTGCTTGCCGCGGGCAACGGCAATCTCGACCTTGACCTTGCCCTTGGACCAGTACATGGCGGTGGGGATTATGGTGTGCCCCTTGCGCTCGACCAGGCCGATCAGTCGGTCGATTTCGCGCCGGTGCATGAGCAGGCGGCGATTGCGCATGGGGTCGGGCTTGACGTGGGTCGAAGCCGAGACCAGCGGCGTGATCAGGCAGCCAAACAGGAAGGCCTCGCCGTCCTTGAGCAGCACGTAGCTTTCGCCGAACTGGACTTTGCCGGCTCGCAGCGCCTTGACCTCCCAGCCTTCCAGCGAAATGCCGGCCTCGATGCGCTCGTCGAGGTGATACTCAAAGCGCGCTCGCTTGTTCAGGGCGATGGTGGACGAAGGCTGCTTGGCCATGGGTCGAAACTGGTCATCCTGAGAGTGAAGGCGGACTGCATGATACCGCAGCTGTCTCATTGGCGGGTTCAGCGCCCACTGGTGGATCGGAAGCCCGCAGGAATAGGCAGGTTTGCCTTGGGCGCGGCTTTGCACTAAGGTTTGGCATCGTTTCAACATTCAACCAAGGAAGCTAAAGACATGCGTATTCTGATCACGGCAGTACTGCCTCTGGCCCTGTCGGCAACGGCGATGGCCGGCCCGCTGGATGAGTACTGGTCCAACCTCGAACAGCTTTGCGGCAACGCCTACGAAGGCGAGCTCATCACCCATCCGGAAGGTGAAACCGGTTTTGTCGGTCATCGCCTGGTGATGCACGTTCGGGATTGTCAGCCGGACCGGATTCGGATTCCCTTCGTGGTCGGTGAAAATCTGTCCCGCACCTGGGTGCTGACCCGCAAGGGCGACCGGATCGAATTGAAGCACGATCATCGCCACGACGATGGCACCCCGGAAGAAACCACCATGTACGGCGGCACCTCGACCAACCAGGGTCGAGCGAACGAACAGTACTTCCCGGCTGGTGAGCAGACCCGCGAGGTGATCGAGGCGGCTTTTTCGAATGTCTGGGTGATGCGGGTCTTTCCGGGCGAAAAGTTCACCTACGGTTTGTGGCGCCTGGGCACGCCGCGCGTGTTTCAGGTCGACTTCGACCTGACCGAAACGGTTGAACCACCGCCGGCTCCCTGGGGCTGGGAAGACTGAAGCCAGTGCATGCTGAACAATCCCTGCGGGTCTTTCCAGACCCGCGCGGATTCAAGCCCGGCCCTTGCGGCCAGCGTACGGAAGTCTCGGACCGAGTACTTGTGGCTGTTCTCGGTATGGATGCTTTCACCGGCCGAGAAATCGAAGTGTTGCCCTTGCAGCGAGATGCGCGTCGGGCGAGTGGCCGTCAGGTGCATTTCGATGCGCTTGAATTCGGGGTTGAAGCGAGCCTCATGAACGAAATGATCAGGCTCGATTTCAGCATCCAGTTCCTCGATCAGGCGTTGCAGCAGGTTGAGATTGAACCGGGCGGTGATGCCATCGTCATCGTCGTAGGCTTTCAACAGGCGCTCGGCGGGCTTGAGCAAGTCGACACCGATCAGGATGCCGCCGTCGGGCCCGGCAAT
>SLQY01000213.1 GCA_007131235.1 Wenzhouxiangella sp. | reverse complement strand
CTCGCAGGGAATGCTTATTGCCTTTCCAAGAGCGCTAACGCCGCAGATGAGCGCTTTCCGGCTCGCCCTTCGGGAGTGCGGCTGAGTCGACAACTCGGCGTTGCGAACCTTGTAAAGGGCTGGCCATTCACTGCGGTTCGCGCCTTGATTTGTCGACTCAGTCACACTCTGAATGTCACAGGATTAACGACGGGGTACACTAGTGGGCTTATTCGCGCGCCTGAGTGTTCATGTCCACGTATCCGGTTCTCCACCTGAAAAAGAAGGAAGCTCGCCGGCTGCGCGCTGGTCACCTTTGGATCTTCAGCAACGAGGTCGATATTGGCCGGTCGCCGCTGAAGACGCTGGAGCCAGGCCAGCTTGCCGATGTGGTCGACGAGAACGGCAAGGCGGTGGGCACGGCGCTGGTCAATCCGCACTCCCTGATCTGCGCGCGCCTGATCAGTCGACGGGCCGGGGTCAACCCCGACCAGGCCTGGCTGGCCGGCCGCCTGCGCCAGGCCCTGGCCTTGCGCGAACGGTTCTACGAGCGACCCTATTACCGCCTGGTGTTTGGCGAAGCGGACGGCTTGCCCGGGCTGGTGCTGGATCGCTTTGGTGATGTCGTGGTGGGTCAGCTCAACACGGCGGGCATGGACGGCTTGCGGCCGCGCCTGGAAGCGGTGCTGGCAGAGGTGCTGCGGCCGACTGCAATCCTGTGGCGCAATGATTCACCGATTCGCGATCTCGAGGGTCTGAAGCGCGAAATCCTGCCCGGACCCGGTCAGCTGCCCGTCGAAGGCGAGGTTGTCGAAGGGTCGCTGCGCTTCCGTCTTGACCTGATGAGCGCGCAGAAGACCGGCTGGTATTTCGATCAGCAGGCCAACCGGGCCCGGGTCTGGCCATTGCTGGCCGAGTGTGGGCGCGTACTTGATCTGTATGCCTACCACGGCGCCTGGGGCATCGGCGCGGCGGCTCAAGGGGCTGCTGAAGTGTTCTGCGTGGACTCTTCGGCACCCGCGGTCGCGGCGATACGCGCCAATGCCGAGCGCAACGGCGTGGACCGCATCGTTCGGCCGGTCCAGGCCGATGCCGAGAAGTACATGGACCAGTGCCTGGCCGATGGTGAGCGTTTCGATGCGGTGATTGTCGATCCGCCGGCTTTTGCGCCGCGCGCGCGCGATGTCAGGCCAGCACTGAAAGCGTATCGCCGGGTCAATGAAAAAGCGCTGCGCCTGGTCCGTCCCGGCGGCTTGCTGGTGAGTTGCTCCTGCTCGGCCCATGTCCACGAGGACCGTTTCGGCGATGTGCTGCGTCAGGCGGCCCGACACGTGGATCGCGATCTGCAAGTGTTGATGCGGCTGGAGCAGGGGCCGGACCATCCCGTCCATCCGGCCATCGCCGAAAGCCGCTATCTCAAGGGCCTGGTCGTTCGAGTTCTGCCGAGTTTCTAATCACCTGACACCTCACCTGACACCGCTGTATGGAATCGAACTTCTACTTTCACCTGGTTGATCCGGTTGCGCTGAGGATCGGCGGTTTTGCCATCTATTGGTACAGCCTGATGTACCTGGTTGCTTTCGGACAATTCTGGCTGCTGGGCCGGCTGCGTGCCGCCCGGACTGATGCGCCGCTGGCACCGAATCAGGTTGCTGACCTGCTGTTCTGGGGCGTGATTGGCGTGATCGTCGGCGGGCGGCTTGGCTACGTACTGTTCTACGCTTTCGGCGATCTGCTATCCGATCCGCTGCTGTTGTTTCGCATACGCGATGGCGGCATGAGTTTTCACGGTGGCCTGATTGGCGTTATGATCGTGGTCTGGGCCAATGGTCGCCACTACGGCTGCGGCCTGTTGCGGATGGCTGACTTCGCGGCACCGCTGATTCCGCTCGGCCTGGCCGCCGGACGGCTAGGCAACTTCATCGGTGGCGAGTTGTGGGGGCGCAAGACCGACGTTCCCTGGGCGGTTATCTTTCCTGAGTCCATCGAGTCTGGCGGGCGCACTTCGCAGGCCCTTTATCGTCAGTACGAGGCGGGTCTTCTGGATGAATTTGCCCGTCACCCGTCGCAGCTTTACCAGGCTGCGCTCGAGGGGCTGGCCTTGTTTGCCATCCTGTGGTGGTTCTCGAGCCGACCGCGGCCGGCAGGCGCGATCAGCGGTCTTTTCCTGGCCGGCTACGCCACTTTCCGCTTCATCGCCGAATTCTTCCGTGAGCCCGACGCCCATCTCGGTTTCGTTGCCCTTGATTGGCTGACCATGGGGATGCTGCTGTCTGTGCCGATGCTGCTGGCCGGTATTGGCCTGATGGTCTGGAGCTATCGCCAGGGGGCAGGCCAGCAGGCGAGTGATCGGCGATGAAGAGTTATCTCGATTTGCTTCGCCTGGTGCGCGAGCGCGGTGTCGAAAAGATGGATCGGACCGGTACCGGCACACTCAGCCTGTTCGGCCATCAGCTGCGCTTTGACCTGGCCGACAGCTTTCCCATGGTCACGACCAAGAAGCTGCACCTGAAGTCCATCATTCACGAGCTGCTGTGGTTCATTCGCGGTGAGACCAATATCGATTACCTCAAGCAGCACGGGGTGCGTATCTGGGACGAGTGGGCAGATGAACGCGGCAACCTGGGGCCGATTTACGGGGCTCAATGGCGCTCGTGGCCGGCACCGGACGGCCGCTGCATCGACCAGCTGGCCGAGGTCATTGCGCAGATCCGGGCTCGTCCGGATTCACGTCGGCATATCGTTTCGGCCTGGAATCCGGCCGACTTGCCAGACGAGACGATCGCGCCGCAGAGCAATGTCGGCTCCGGGCGCATGGCGCTGGCCCCCTGCCATTGCCTGTTCCAGTTTTTCGTTGCCGACGGCCGTCTGAGCTGCCAGCTCTACCAGCGCTCGGCCGATTGCTTTCTGGGTGTTCCGTTCAACATTGCCAGCTACTCCCTGCTGACCCTGATGGTCGCGCAAGTCACCGGGCTCAAACCGGGTGAGTTCATTCACACGTTCGGTGATGCGCACATTTATCTCAACCATCTCGAACAGGTCGACCTGCAACTGCAGCGTCAGCCGCTGCCCCTGCCGAGCATGCGTCTGAACCCCGCGCGCCAGCGCATCGAAGATTTCGTGTTCGAGGATTTCGAGCTGCTGAACTATCAGGCGCACCCGGCGATTCGGGCGCCTATCGCGGTCTGAACACACGCGCTTGCGCCGGATTCCTTAGACTGAGCGGCAAAAGCGATCGCGTTGATTCTGGATAGCATGAAGATCCTGCACGTCATCCTCAGCCAGGGGTTCGCCGGGTCGGAGCGTTCCACGGTCGAGTCCTGCAATTGGCAGTGCCATCGACATCAGGTCACCCTGGCGGTTCGGCGTGGGCATCGTGGTCGCGGCAAAGCCAGCATCGTTGACCACCTGGATCCGCGCGTGGCGGTGGTCGAGCTACCCGACCGGCTTGGCACCCAACGCGCGCTGGGCCGACTGATCGAGCGTGTTGCGCCGGATCTGATTCATGCCCACCTGCGCCGCTCGACGCGCCTGGTCGCGCGGCTTGACCCCGCTGCGGCCACCGTTGCTACCCTGCATGTCTCCTACAATGCCGACTGCTTTGGTGCCATGGACGGCCTGATCTGCAATGCGCGCTGGCAGCTTGCGGATATTCCGGGTAGCTACGGCGGCGCGATCTTCAAGGCGCACAACTCACTCCAACCCCATCGTCGTCTCGGGCCGGATGACATTGCGGCCCTGCGCGAGGACCTGGGCGGCAATGCCGGATATTTCCACGTCGGCGGGGTGGGGCGCCTGACCTGGAAGAAGGGCTGGGATGTGCTGATCAAGGCCTTGATGGCCGCCGATCTGGGATCCGGCGTTCGCCTGAACCTGTTTGGTGCCGGCTCCTCGGCGTCGTCCCTGCGCCGCCTGGCCAGGAATGATTCACGGGTTCGCCTGCGCGGCTACCGGCAGAACATCAAGGATTACTACCAGGCCTTTGATCTGTTCGTCTGTCCATCGCGCTTTGAACCCCTGCCCAGGGTGATGCTTGAGGCGATGGATGGAGGTGTCCCCGTGATTGCCTCCGATGCCGGCGGTTGCCGGGAGCTGATCGAGGACTACGGTGGTGATCTGTTTCCTTCCGGCGATGTCGATTCCCTGGCACGCCTGCTGCAGCGGCGGTGCAGCGAGCCGCCACGACGGCATCGTCCCGACCTCTCGGTTCACCACCTGCCGGCCGCGGCCGCGGAGATGGAGCGTTTCTATCAGCGCTTGCTGGCCCGGCGTTCGCAGGACTCGGCGTAGCCCCAGGCGTATTTCAGGAAACTGCCGTAGGCTTCGGCCACGGACAGGACCAGGCCCCGCCAGCCATCGATCAGGCCGTAATGGACCAGGTAGCAGCGCAGGAAGCGCCAGCTTGCGCGCAGTAGCGCCGGTGCCGGATGGAGGTGACTTGGCCCGCGCAGCCTGGG
>SLQY01000308.1 GCA_007131235.1 Wenzhouxiangella sp. | reverse complement strand
GACGCGATGTCTTATCAATTTCAGCGGGTGTGGCGCAGCAGAAAGTGAACCTGACGAAGTTCAGGAAACTCACTTTACGGGCTCCTCCGAGGTTAGAACAAACCGAAATCGTCCGCCGCGTTGACCAACTCTTCGCCCACGCCGACCGCATCGAACAACAGGTCAACAACGCCCTGGCCCGGGTCAACAAGCTCACCCAATCCATCCTGGCCAAGGCCTTTCGGGGCGAGCTGACCGAGCAGTGGCGCCAGGACCATCCCGACTTGATCAGCGGCGACAACAGCGCCGAAGCCTTGTTGCAACGAATCAAGGCCGAACGCGCCGCCGCTGCTCCAGTCAAGCGCACCCGAAAAGCAAAACGCCGCGGCTGAACACGGCCGCGGCGTCTGCTTGCTGCCGGATCTTGCTAGTGGGCCACGCGGTTAATTAGGTACCACTCAGCCGTCGCACAAGCGTTGTGGGCAAGGCGCGCGAGCGCAGGACTGGCGCGCCGCCGCTGCACCCGCCAAGCCATCAGGCCCGATGTCGGTTGCTACGCAGTTGCCCGGACAAGGGAATCAGGAATGAAGCAACGGCCAGCAGGATCAGAATCAAGGTCAGCGGCCGGGTAAAGAACACGCTGAAGCCATCCATCATGATCGCGCGGCGGAAATTGGTCTCGGCGATCGCGCCAAGAACCAGGCCGAGAATTACCGGTGCCAGCGGATAGCCGTAGCGACGCAGGATCCAGCCCAGCAAGCCAAAGCCCAGGCAGGCAAAGACATCGAACAGTGAGTTCCTGACCGCATACGAGCCGATCAGCGCCATCATCGTGATCAGCACGTAGAGCAGTTCTTTCGGAATATGGGCGACCATCACCCACAGCCGGCCGCCGGCCATGCCGACAATCAGCAGCACGAACTGGGCGATCAGCATGGCTGCGAAGATGGCGTAGATCATGTCGGGGCTGCGGATGAAAAGCTGGGGGCCCGGGGTCAGGTCGTGGATCATCATTGCTCCGATCAACACCGCCGTTGTCGCGCTGCCGGGTATGCCTAAGGCCAGCAGCGGCACCATCGCGCCGCCCACGGAACCGGAATCGGCCGCCTCGGAAGCGGTCACTCCTTCCGGGCTGCCCTGGCCGAACTGCTCGGGGTGGCGACTGAAACGCTTGGCCAGGCCGTAGCTGATGAAAGAGCCGATCGTGGCACCGGCACCGGGGAACACGCCGACCAGCGTGCCGATCGCGCCGGAGCGCAGCGTGACCCACTTCAGTTTCCAGTAATGAGCGAATCGCGGCCAGCGGTCGGTCACCCGGCCCAGCTGTTCCAGTCGCATCTCGCCCTTCTCGATGCCGCGAAAGACCTCGCTCAAGGCGAACATGCCGATCAGGGCCGGAATCAGCATAAAGCCATCCGAGAGTGCCGTCTTGTCAAAGGTAAAGCGCTCGGCGCCCGAGATCGGGTCGGTGCCCACGGTGGCGATCAGCAGGCCGACCATCATCGCGATAAAGGCCTTGCCCCAATTGTCGCCGGCCAGGGTGGCAATGGTGGCCATGCCGAACAGGGCAAAGGCGAAATATTCGGAGGGATGAAAGCGCACCGCTGCGGCCGCCAGCGGCACCGAGAACAGGATCAGGATCAGGGTGCCGAACATGCCGCCGACCGACGAGGCGACGATGGAGGTGCCCAGGGCGGTAGCCGGTTTGCCCTGGCGGGTCAGGGCGAAGCCGTCGATGGCTGTGACCACCGCCGACGGGGTGCCGGGTGCGTTGACCATGATGCCGGTAATCGAGCCGCCGTAGCTGGAGCCGATGTAGATCCCGACCAGCAGGATCAGGGCCAGGGTCGGCGACATGCCGTAGGTGAAAGGCACCATCAGGGCCACGCCCATCGAGGGGGAGAGCCCTGGCATGGCGCCGATCAGAATGCCGAGGACGATGCCGGCAACGATGGTCAGCAGGGGTGCGAGTGCGACTACCGTTCCCAGTCCCCCCAGCAGTGAGTCAAGCATCCCTGGTTACCAGAAGCCGCGCGGTAGATCGACGTGCAGCAGGCGCTGGAAAACGAACTCTGAGAACAGGAGCCAGGCGGCGGTCAGGCTGGCGATCACAACCAGGCGGCGGTAACCCAGGTACCAGATCAGGGCAGGCATGTAGAGCAGGGAGGTCAGCAGGTAGCCGAGCAATGGGATCAGCAGCAGGTAGGCCACAAACAGTCCGACGGCCCCCAGCATGCGACCGGTCTGGAGATCCGGCGCTGGCGCATCGGCGCTGCGCAGGCAGCTCCACACCTGCCAGGCCGCCAGCGGCAGCAGTATGGCAATCCACAGGCGCGGAACCCCACTGGCGCCAATCGGGTCGACCGGGTTGGCGCTGGGCAGGGCCAGGCTCATCAGCAGCAGGATGAGGGCGCTGGACGACAGCGCCACCAGCAAGGCCAGCTCACCGGCCCGAACCCGTCCGGTGCGGCGCGGCAGGACCAGGGCCAGGCCGACGACCAGGGCCGCTGCCGTTCCGATCGCACCGAACAGGCCGGAACCCGCGCTGAAGCGGTGGATTCCACCAGGCTGTTCAGCGACCGGCAGCAGGTCGAGCCGGGCCAGGTGCGTGCGAAATTCTTCCCGGTCCCGATCGACGATGCGCTGAAAATCACTGCTGGAGCGGTAGCGCAGGTTGACCGCCTCATGCTGCCACGAGCTGACCCAGCGCGGATCGTGCAGCACCTGTCGAATCAGGGCGCTGTACCAGGCACGGATGTCGTCGGGTACGCCCTTGCGAAAGGCAAAGCCGCGCCAGATCAGTTCATCCTCCAGGCCGCTGATGCCCAGCTCGGCGAAAGTCGGCGCATCCGGAAAGGCGCGCAAGCGGTCCTCGGCGGCGACCACGACCACGCGCAATCGGTCCGAGCTCAGTGCATCACGCGGGTTGCCCAGGTAGGCCGTGCCCAGCCCGCCAAGCAGCGCGGCCACGGCTTCGCCGCCGCTGCCGTAGGGAATCCAGCGCATGTCGATGCCGGCTTTGTCGGCCATCTTGATCCCGGAGATGTGCTTGACCCCGCCGATGTCCACGCCCAGCCAGCGCTGGTCTTGCTGATCATCGGCAGCGAGCAGCTCGCGCCAGTCCGTCGGCCCTTCCGTGCTGTTGGTGATCAGCACGTGCGGGTTGTCCATGATGTAGGAGTGCCAATCGATGCGGTCGATCAGATCCTCGCGCCCGCTGGCCACCATCTTGGAGATGTTGGAGCGGGTCACGGCCAGGAATCGATGGCCGTCAGCTGGCTCGCGCAGGGCCTCCTCGAAGGCCACGATGCCGCCGCCGCCGGGTCGATTGATGACCGCAAACGGGTGATCGGCGACTTCCTGGGCAATGCGGGCGAAACGCCGCGCGGTCACATCGATCAAGCCGCCTGGGCTGGTGTAGACAATCAGGCGGATGGGCTGGCTGGGAAAGCCTTCAACATCGGGCAGCGGCGCTGGCGTCGGCTGGTCGGCCCAAGCCGCATTGAACAGGCTACCGGTCGGCCCGGCGAGGGTCACAAGCAGTAAAGCGAGTGCGGAAAGAGACAGGGCCCGGAGCATCGTGATATTGGCAGCGAGGACCTGATTCGAATCAACCTGCCACGTTAACAGCACTTTGTTACGAATTTATTTCAGCCGCGGACCCGGTCCAGCGGCTTTCGTCCCGGGCATGCGTCAGGTCGGACAGCCCGCGATCATGTCCCGGCCGCGCATCACCAGGGGATGATCGGCCAGATCGGCGTCGGCCAGGCGTCCGAGCAGGTCTTGCACGCCAGGGCAGGCCTTGTCAGGCTGGCCGACCGCCAACCAGATGGTGGCGCGAAACAGATCGCGGTTCGCGATTTCGTTGAGATAGCCTGCGGGCAGCTCCGTGCTGAGCGCATCGGCTTGATCCATGGTGGCAAGGGCCGCCTCGAAGTTGCCAAGCCGGTAGGCACAGACGGCGCGGGCATGGGCCAGCCAGGCCAGCCAGCGGGCGTCGTTGTAGTCCAGTTGCGTGCGCTCGTCGTCGATCCAGCCAAAGCGCTCGGCGGCAGCTTCGGTGTGGCCGAGCTGGCACAAGCTATCGGCCAGCAGGATGGTGACATCGATGCGGGCCAGTCGGCTGCTCATGCCAGCCGGCCAGTCCAGCGCCAGCGCCCGCTCAAGCCGGTCTGCGGCGCTGTCGAAACGCTGCGCCGACATATCAACCATGGCGTGCCGGTACTGGTAGACCGGATCCTCCTCGACGCGCTCGCGGCCCTGCAGCCGGGCCCACTCCTCGCGGCTGGCCTGATTGGCCTTGAAGGCTTCCTCATGCCGGCCCCGGGCGAGCTTGAGCATGCCCCACAGGGATCGGGCCGTGGCCCGCTGCGGCAGCGGCTCTGCACCAATCCGGTCGTAAATGGACAGCGCTTCGGCCAACCAGTGCTCGGCGCGGTCGAAGGCACCCAGGCGCATGGCGTTGCCGCCGGCATTGGCCAGGTGGACGGCGTAGTTC
>SLQY01000212.1 GCA_007131235.1 Wenzhouxiangella sp. | reverse complement strand
GCTTCCGAGCGCAGCGCCGCCACTTCCTGCTGCAGCCGCTCCACGGTGCGTTCGCGCAGATACAGCGACTGCGCCATGACCAACGCCAGCACCAGCACCACACCACCGGCCAGCATCCAGTTAAGCCTGGCCCGGGCATACACATAGGGTGGCCGCTGGGCTTCCGGCAGCAGGTTGAACCCCTCGCTTTGCGGCACCGAGCTGTCTTCGGTCAAGGCGTCGATGGCATGGGGGCGAATGCCGATCGCGGCCAGGCGCTCGCGCACTGCCGCCAGATGGCTGATGGGTGCCAGGCGAAGATCCAGCTTGAGGCGGCCGTGCTTGGAATCCCGATCAGTGACCTGGTAGTCGTACAGGATCTGGTTCGGCCGGAACGGGGTCAGCTGGTCGATCTGGTAGCCCAGCGCGGTGGAAAGGTTGGATTCCACCGCCAGCGGCAGCTCGACCTCGCGCTGCAGCATTTCATCGGCCGGCAGACAGAGCCGAATCTCCGGGCTGCCGTCCTCGAAACCACCGAGAATCTCCAGCCAGCGGCCGCGCAGTCCACCGACAGCCTGGTCAGCGCCGAAGCGACCCAGGTGGCCTGGCTGCTCGCCGCCGCGCCAGACATCGAGGTTGCCGTCCTGATCCGGCACCAGCCAGACCGAAGGCCGCGGCGGGACCATGCGCTCGCGCAACGATTCGGGGACCAGACCGGCCAGCTCACCGCGCCACCACGACAAAAACCCCGGTAACGGGCCGCTTCGGTAGCGAGCGGCCAGGCCGCTCCAGTATTCGTTGACACTATTCAGAATCATCGATCCTCGACATCTTCACGCCAGCGCAGCACCCGGAATGGGCGCCCGCGGGTATTCGTTCCCATACTGACTGTCGCCTCGATCTGGCTCCAGGCCCCGTTGTCCAGCGTCGCGCGGGAGCGAATGCTAAACACGCTGCCACCGCCTTGCAAGCTCACCACCTGCCCATTGGGCATGATCAGCGCCGTCTGCTCGGACGGATGCAGCATCTCGCGCTCGGCGACAAAGGCCCGGGCCGAGGCCAGGTCCATGTCGGGCAACACGGCCAGAACCTCCGCCGGAGCGAAAGCCGGGTTGATTTGGGTCGAGCGACCGTGCACCGTCAGCAGGTCTTCGACCGACTGGAACAGCTCGAGGGTGACCCCCATGACCTGCTGCAGCTCCTCGACGGTCTGGAAATTCTGGTTGGCGGGACCGTAAGGATACCCCGCCGCCAGGTATTCGTCGATCTCGGCACCGTACAAGCGCGGCAAATCATCGTCGTCGCGCCAGTCCTCGATCGTGTCTGCGAGTCGCCAGGCGGTCATTTCATCGACACCGCGCGAGAGAAACAATTCAATCAGCATCTCGTTATCGGCACGATTGAGATCGATGCGCCCCGACTCGTCGGTCAGGCGCATCTCGACCACGGCATTGCCGAATTCCATGAAGTAGGCCCGGCCGTCCGGCACCCAGCGCGTTTCCAGGTCGGGATTGCGCATCTCGAACACGGCCCGGTGCAGGCCCGCTTCGGCGGCGTAGCGGGCCTCGGTGACGTCGAACAGGAAACGCGACTGCATGGTTTCGGTGCGCGCCAGCACGGCATAAATGCCGACCACGATGGTCAACAGCACCAGCACCCACAGCACGATGACCAGGGCAATGCCCCGCTGGGAACGACGGAAACCCATCACTGGTTCTGCCGTCGCTGGCGCGGCATGATCAGCTCGGCACCGCGCCGGGGCTGGAGCTGCTGGCTGGCGCCGACAGCGCGCGTATCCAGCATCACCGGCGCAATCAGGTCCGGCCAGACCAGGCCGTTGTCCCGATCCAGGTCCAGGGTCAGGCCCACCGCCAGCGGCAGCTGATCGGTACGCTCCCAGTAGTCGGCCCAGAACGGCTCGATTTCCTCTTCATCCTCGCCCAGGAAGATGAACGACCCGGAACGCAAGCCCTCCATCAGCACGATGCCGTCGTGGGCCTCGATGTCGCCAGGCTCGTAACCGTTGAGCATGGCGAAATAAAACACCAGGTCAATGCCATCCCGACCACGCTCCAGGCTGAGCTGCTGCACGTAAGAGCCACCAAAGCTCAGGTAGCCAGGCATCGGGGCAACAAAGCGTACCCGGCTGTCTTCGCCCTCGAAGCGCACCTGCATGCCAGGTTCGTCACCCTCTTCAATGATCAGCGCCTGGGCCAGGGTCAGCTGGCGCCGAATGAATTGATGGGTGACGCGCAGCTGGTTGGTCTGCTCGATCAGCGCCTCGCCGCTGGAGGTGGCCCGCACCGAGGCGCGAAAACCGCCGTAGGCCATGGCCATGATCAGGGCGACCAGGGTGATGGCCAGCATCACCTCCACCAGCGTGAAGCCGGCGGCCCGATGCGCTCGGCCAGCGGCCGGCATGCGGGTCGACCGGGTCAACATTCCGGGCAAGTCGGGCAGCGGGCGCGTCATTGCATCATCATCAGTTCGCGCTCTTCCCAGTTCACATCGACGCTGCGCAGCGTCGAAAACCGGGCCTCGCGCGGCGGTCGTTCTCCCCAGGTCACGGTCAGGTCAAGGCGGTACAGGGCGATTGGCAGATCCATGGCATCAAAGCCGCGCTCGTCGAAGACCAGCTCTTCGCTGACTTCCAGGGACCAGGAAAAGCGGTCATCGAAACGCCCGGAGGTCCGACCCGGCACCAGCATGGTCTCGATCCCGGCCGGGTCCAGCTTGGACTGGGCCCACAGCGCGGCCTGGGTGAAGTCGCCGGCGCGGCGGGTATTGCTCAGCGAGGTCGATAGAATCTGCAGCACAACGCCGAACATCAGCGCGAACACGGCAAAAGCGGCCATGACCTCGATCAGGGTGAATCCACCCTGTCCGCGGCGCCGTCCTTGAGACAATCTCGCCCTGGCCATCAGTCGACGTCCCGTTCGATGCCGATTTCGCCGGTCAGCCAGGCCACGGTCACGTGCCATTCGCGCCCGTCGCGGCTCAAGACAACGCTGCCGCCGGTCGACGCGCCGTCCGGGTAGAAGCGGATGCCACCGGCAGCCTCGCCGGTCAGCTCCGAGCGCCCGGTGTTCAAGGTAATGTCCAGGCCTTCGGGCAACTGAACCGGGTTGCCGCCAGCCGCCTGCCAGGTGCGCGCATTGGCATCCACCTGGAACACCTGCTGCTGGCGCTGAATGATGGCCTGGCCGCGGGTATGGCGCAGGCCGGCGGTAAGCTCGCGGGCCGCGTTGCGGATTTCGGCCCCGGACACCGAGCGGCTGACCGAGACACCGACCACGGCAAACAGCAGGCCGACCAGGACCATGACCACGATCAGTTCAACCAGGCTGAAACCGCGTTGATGCATCATCAGTCAGGCCCGCTGGCCGGCTATTCCCAGTTGGTAATCGGGCGGTTGTTGCCCTCGCCGCCGGGCTGGCCGTCGGCACCGTTGGAGAACAGGTCGAACGGTCGGTGCTGGCCTGGAAAGCGGTACTGGTAAGCATTGTCCCAGGGGTCGGTCAGGTTCGAGGCGTTGACATAGGGGCCGTTCCAGTTGCGCGCGTTGGAGGGCCGTTCGACCAGCTCGCGCAGGTCGCGCGGCAGACGCCCGGAATCCAGGTAGAACTCGTCGATGGCCATCGACAGCCGCTGGATCTCGGCCGTGGCTGCCCGCACCTTCGCGTCTTCGCCGCGCTGGAACACGTTCGGAACCACCAGGCCGGCAATCAGGCCCAGGATAACCAGCACCACCAGCAGTTCGATCAGGGAGAAGCCCTGGCTTGATTTCATCATTCGCATGTTTCTTTCTCCGGCCCGCGCAGCGGGCGATAAGTTTTCTTCGTTCAACTGATCAATTCGTTGATGCTCAGGATCGCCATCAGCACCGACATGACGATAACTCCAATGACCAGGGCCAGGCCCAGGGTCAGGGCCGGCACCATCAGCGCCATCAGCCGGTCGATGGTGACCTTGACCTCGCGGTCGTAGGTATCGGCCACCTTCAGCAGCATTTCATCGAGCTTGCCGGTTTCTTCGCCGACGTTGACCATCTGCAGGGCCAGGCGCGGAAAGTTCCCGTTCTGGGCCAGGGCCCGGGCCAGCGGCGTACCGGTCTTGACCTGCTTGGCCGCTTCGGCCACATCATCGCCGAGCACCGTATTGCTCATGACATTCTTGGCGATGGAAAGTGCCGACAAAAGCGGCACGCCGTTGACCAGCAAGGTGCCGGTTGTGCGGCTCAGGCGCGCGGTTTCGATCTTGGCAATGACATCGCCCAGGCCCTTGGTCGCCAGGAAACGAGCGTCCCAGACCCGGCGCGTGACCGGCCGTGCCAGCTGCATCCGGAACCAGATCACGACCACGGCAACCACCGCGATGATGGCCCACCAGAAATCCTTGAGGATGTCGCCAACGCCAACCACGATCCGGGTCAGCAGCGGCAAATCACCGCCAAAGTCCTCGAACATCGGGGTGAACTGGGGAATCACGTAGACCATCAGCAGGATCAGCGAGGC
>SLQY01000113.1 GCA_007131235.1 Wenzhouxiangella sp. | reverse complement strand
TCGCACAGGGGATTTTCCGATGGAGCGTCGTATCGGGCCATACGACCGACTGAGGAAAATACGCTGTGCGGACAATAGACTAGCGAGGGCGCGCGCAAGTTCATGAATTGTTCGGGCTAGTAGGCCATGCGGCTAATTAGGTCGATGCAGGGCGGATGTTCTGGTTGACCTTGAACAGGTTGCCCGGGTCATATTTGGACTTGATCCGGGCCAGGCGGTCGTAGTTCTTGCCGTAGCTGGCGCGAACCCGCTCTTCGCCTTCATCTTCCATCATGAAGTTCACGTAGCCGCCATCGCTATTGAAGGCGTGAACTGCTTTCCAGTAATCATGCGCCCATGCGGCCAGAACTTCAGCATTGTCGGGCTCGGGGTCAACGCCGGCGATCACCATCGACCAGTTGGCATCTCGGGCATGCCAGGCCGTGGCATCAGCGCTCACGCGTTGAACTGCGCCGTTGATCGGATAGAGATGCATCAGCGAAAGCTGGCTCGGAGACTTTGCTGCCTCGCGGATGTGCCGATCGATGGCTTCATCCGACAGCTCGTGGACGAAATCTCCCTTCCAATACCACTGCAGGCCCGGAGGAAAGAATGGGTCAAACATGGCCTGCAGCGCGGGGAATGGCAAGTCCTGCATCCAGTTGAACATCGGAGGCGGAAGTGCATCGAGCAGTGGCGCCAAGGCAGCTTGTCCGGCATCTGCCGGGCCGTCGTAGCAGCCAACGATGGCACACGCATCCTGTCCCCAATGCTCGCTGGGGAAGGGATCGGTTGGGAGAACGCGCTTGAGCCCCAGGAAGATACCGAGTGCTTCGGGCGCACCGGGCAAAAAGTCACGATAGGCGCGCATGACCTGGCTGGCATGCCGAGCCTCCCAGAAGATCGGCCCACCAAAAACCGTGCTCACCGGATGGGCACGAAACAGGAAGCTGGTCACTACGCCGAAATTTCCGCCTCCGCCGCGCAACGCCCAAAACAGCTCCGGATGCTCCTGCTCGCTCGCAGTGACGAATCGACCGTCTGCCAGCACCACGTCTGCTGCGAGCAGATTATCGATCGTGAGCCCGCATTGGCGCGACAGATAGCCGCTGCCGCCACCCAGCGTCAGGCCGGCAATGCCGGTGGTAGAGATGATACCGGCGGGCACTGCAAGTCCGAAGGGATGGGTGGCGTGATCTACATCCCCCTGGGTGCAGCCTGCTTCAACGCGCACCGTCCGGCCAGTTGGATCAACCCGGATGCCAGTCATCTCGGACAGGTCAATTACAAGGCCGTCGTCGCAACTGCCCAGCCCCGGTCCGTTGTGGCCACCGCCGCGAATAGCGAGCAGCAAGTGATGCTTCCGACCGAAGTTCACGGCGCTGATGACGTCGGCGACGTTGGCGCAGCGCGCGATCATCCGCGGTCGTTTGTCGATCATCCCGTTGTACAGCGCGCGAGCCTCGTCGTAATCGGCGTCTTCAGGTCGGATCAGGCGGCCGCGAAGCTCGCTTGCCAGTGCGTTGGCTATCTCGTCATTCATGGTCTCTCCTTCTCTGGCCGGCCATCGGATGGTCCGATGCTCTCTTGGACTCGCGTCAAGTATTGCAAAGACGTTCGGCCGTCGAAAGCCGCAAACTGGCCAGTTACACGGGGCAAATGTGACAAAGCTCGCCAGTCGCGCTATAAATAGGTCTGGATTGCTGCAGATATTGCCGTGCGCCGAAGCGCCCAAAATCAAGCAGACCCGCTGAATGTCGTGATCGTGCTGGTCAATGACGGCCATGCATCAACGGCGGTTGGGCCGATGGAGGTATTTTCCTCCGCCGGCAGACTATGGGACGAGATCAGCGGTATCACCCCTCGTTCGCGCTTTCGGGTCTCGACGGCCTCGGTTGACGGCGCGCCTGTTGAGAGTGCTTTTGGCCTCCGGGTATCACCCGATCAATCGCTCGCCGACGTGAACCATTCCGATCTCATTTTTGTGCCATCCTCGGGGGTGATGCCCGATGAAGTCATGCAGCGTCATGCCGTCTTGCTGCCCTGGCTGGTCGAGCGGCATGCCAAAGGTGCCATGCTTGCGGCAGTGTGCTCGGGCGCCGCTTTCTTCGCCGAGGCCGGGCTGCTAGACGGACGGCGCGCCACTACGCACTGGGGAGTTGCCGACGCTTTCGGCGAGCGCTATCCGCAGGTCAATTGGTGTCCGGATCTGCTGATTACTGAGGATGAGCGCATTTTCTGCGGCGGCGGCGTCAATGCCGCCACGGACTTAAGCCTGTTTTTGGTCGAGCGGCTTTGTGGGCGCGATACCGCGATCAACTGCGCCAAGGCGCTCATTCTCGATATGCCGCGCATCCATCAGTCTGGTTACGCCATCCTGCCCATCGCCCGGCCGCATGCTGACGCGCGGGTGCGGGAATTCGAGGAGTATTTGAATGCTAACTTTAACCAGAAACTGTCCATCGACAGCATGGCGCAAAAATTCGGCATGAGTCGGCGCAACCTGATCCGGCGGTTCAAGTCTGCAACGGGTCATTTGCCGAGTACTTACTTGCAAATGATTCGGGTTGCCGCGGCGCGGCGCTTGCTCGAGCAAGGGGCAGACTCGCTGGATCAAGTGGCCATGGAGATCGGCTACAGCGATGTCGCTCACTTCCGAACCTTGTTCAAGCGTCACACCGGTGAAACGCCTTCGGCTTACCGGGAGCGTTATCGCACCATGAATGTAGCGGTAGGTTAAGGAGCCTCAATTTGCACGCTGGCCACGGCTATACTGCCAGTCCGCAAGGGGCGTCGTAAAACAAGAGAAAACAATGCTATGGGAAGCGAGTCAAGCATTGGCGGCCTGACTGTCTCCAGGAAGTGCTGGGCGCTTGGGCTGATTTTGTTGCCGCTGCTGGTCATCGCTGAGGACCAGTTTGAATACCTGCTCGAATGTGGAACGGTTGCTGACGGGCCATTCCAGACCGCACCCGCGGTGATGCTGATAGGCGGTGCTGAGGCCAACGCCGCTGCCGAGGTGCCTGCCACTTCGTGGTTCGTCAATCAAGGGGGCGGTGGCAACTACCTGGTGGTGCGAACCGGTGGCGTGGGTTCTCAGGCCTGGTGGATGTGCGGTCAGTTCGCCGATCAAATCGCTTCTGCGGCCGAACTATCGATAGATTCACGGGCTGCGGCCGACAAGCCTGAGGTAGCGGCACTGATCAACCAGGCGGACATGATCTTCATCGCCGGCGGTGACCAGTCACGGTACGTGGAACTGTGGCGCGATACCCTGGCGTCCGACGCGATCAATCTGCATATGCAGTCGGCTCCTATTGCCGGGACCAGTGCCGGGATGGCCATTCTTGGCAGTTCTTACTATGCGCCGGCCGAGCTTGGCATGTTGAGCTCGGAGATTCTTGATGATCCCTTTCACCCCTTCAGCGA
The DNA here is from genome assembly GCA_007131235.1 of Wenzhouxiangella sp. Lineage (GTDB taxonomy): Bacteria > Pseudomonadota > Gammaproteobacteria > Xanthomonadales > Wenzhouxiangellaceae > Wenzhouxiangella. The sequence goes on along the minus strand of SLQY01000113.1, from coordinate 1,097 downwards.
AGTGATCGGCCACGATGATTTTCTTCATCACCCTCGCTTGCAGGGCGTGATTGCCGACACCCACCTTGATCGGACACATGGCCCTGGCGACGAGTTTCGTTACGGCCGTATGTTTGCGATGCTGGCCAGGACCACTGACTCGCATCCTGATCGCGCGCGCAACAAGGCCATTGGGTTGGAAGAGGGTGCCTTCATTGCGGTCGATGCCAGTGGCATTGCCACGGTGTTTGGCAACGGAGACGGCACATCGACAACGGCTTATTTCCTGGTCCAGAATCAAGGACCTCCGGAAACCATCGAGTCTGGTCAGCCGCTGGTTTGGAATCGCGGCCAGGAAGCAGTCAAGGTCTACCGCATTCACGGGGCCCCGGAGGGTGCCGGCAGCTTTGATCTTGGTAACTGGATCAGCGCCTCAGGCGGCGAGTGGCTTGACTGGTATACCGACGGTGGCCTGCCGGGATTCAATTACACCGAAGGCTTCTGTAAAACCTGCGCCGGCGCAAGTCCGCCAACGCTGCCCGAAGAGATCTTCCGCGATCGCTTCGAGGTCCATGACTAGACATTCAGGCGCGGATACTCGCCGGCGGCGATCTTCAATAACAGACTGGGTTCATCATTCTGCCGATCATGTCGACTGGAGCCAGGCTCGCCGCGTTTCCCTGCCCAGACTGAAGCCCTCCACCCAGACAATTTTGCTGCGTTTGCCTGAAGCCCTGCTTGACCGAATCAAGTTCGAGGCAAACACGCGTGAAGTGCCTTATCAGCCCCTGATCAAAGCCTGGCAGGCGGAAGATCTCCAGCGAAAGTCGTCGGGCTGATTGAAGTTCGACAGGCCTGGCCTATGTCAGGGCATTGGCGCTCGAGCCAATTAATCTCAGCTTCGATTACGCGATCTCGTTTTTGTCAATCCTCAGCAGGCTGCTCCTGTGCATCCATCAAGCCGAACTGCTGCAGCATGAATTCGGCTTCGCGGCGGTGGTAGAACAGGCGGTTGGACAGGCGGCGCCAGCCGTGGCCTTCGTCGCGAAAGCGGATGTAGGGTGCCTCGATGCCGTTGGCGCGCAGGGTGCGGACCATGACTTCGGTTTCGTAGATCT
>SLQY01000191.1 GCA_007131235.1 Wenzhouxiangella sp. | reverse complement strand
CTGACCTCAACATGATTCCGATGGGCGCTATCGAGCGTATCGAAATTCTGGCCGACGGCGCTTCCGCTGTTTACGGTTCAGACGCCATCGGTGGTGTTGTCAACGTCGTCCTGCGCTCCGACTTCGAAGGTGCCGAGCTGATGATTGGCCGTGCCGAAGTTGATCCGCGCGGTGGTGACCGTCGTGAAGGCTACCTGACCTTCGGCGCTGCCTCTGCCACCTCAAGCCTGATCGGTGGTGCTTCCTGGAACAGCCGCGACATCATCTTTGCGCGCGACTTCTTCTGGACCCAGCCGGGCAACTCGCTGTACGGCAACAACTTCACCACGCTCGACGGTCCGTTCGACAACTTCAACTGGACGGCGCTGCCGAACGGTTGCCCGACCGACGTTCAGCCGGCTTTCCGCATCACCCAGTCTGCTGGATCAATCACCGGTGACTTCTGTGGCTACGACTTTACCCGCGTATCTGCTGACGAAGCGTCGATCAAGAACCAGTCTGCATTCCTGCGTGCCGATCACCAGTTCCACGATGACTGGCGCGTGTTTGCCGATACCTGGGTTGCCAAGACCCGGTCCTTCGGTCGCTACGCCCCGGTGCCGGATTCAAGCTTCTTCAACGCCCCGATCACGCCGAACAGCCCAAACAACCCGACCAACCCGGACAGCCCGATGTTCGATCCGGCGCTGGGTCTGGATCCGCAGAACGTCAACATCTGGCACCGTTTCGATGCCCTCGGCAATCGTGACAGCTTCATCGATTCCGAGATGTACGACCTGCTGGTTGGGATGAATGGCTTCGTCGGCCCGGCTGAAGTCGAGTTCGGCGCTCGCTGGACCCGTAACAAGGTCTTTGACATCGGCTACAACTACCTGGTCCGTTCCACCGCCTATGCGTTCATGGAGAGCGGTGCCTACGACGTTCAGCGCCCGTTCGATAACCCGGACAACATTCTGAACGCCATGAAGGCCACCATCTCGCGCATCAGCACCTTCGATCAGAACGAAATGTTTGCCAACGTGTCGTTTGATGCCGGTGCCATCCGCGGTGTGCCGATTCAGTGGTTCGCCGGTCTGGAATACCGCGAAGAGTTCTACACTGACCAGTATGACTCGCTGTCAGAAGCCGGCCAGATCGGTGGCTCGGCCGGTAACTCTGCCGGTGGTGAGCGTGACGTGACCTCGCTGTTTGCGGAAGTGCTGATTCCCGTGCTGGATAACCTGGAATTCAACGTTGCCCTGCGTAACGATGATTACAGCGACTACGGCAGCGATCTGTCACCGAAGCTTTCGTTCCGCTATGAGCCGATCGACGGTTACGTCTTCCGTGGTTCATACGGCGAGGGCTTCCGCGCGCCGGACTTCCCGTCTTTGACCCAGGCGGAAGCTTTCTCGGCCGACTCGGTAGCTGACCCGCAGTCCTGCCTCAACGCCGCGCAGCCGGCAAACTGTACCCTGCAGATCAACGCCTTCCGGATTGCCAACCCGGATCTGGGGTCGGAAAACTCCGAGCAGTTCTCGCTGGGTGTGGCGTTTGCGCCGACCGACTGGTTCAACGGTACGCTCGACTACAACAACGTCAAGATTATCGACCGGATCGCGTTTTTCAGCTCGCAAGGCCTGATCAACCGTCAGAACGCAGGTGACCCGATTCCGCCGGGCCTGGGTGTAACCCGTGCGCCGAACGGCTCGATCATCCGAATCGACACCGGTTTCGGTAACGAAGGTACCATCAAGTCCTCGTTCTTCGACCTGAACCTGCGTGCCAGCTTCAACGCGCTGGGCGGCCAGCTCTTCCACGAGTTGAACGTCGTACGTGTTCAGACCCAGTCGGTTGATGGTGGTCGTCAGACGGTTCGTGACCCGGGTGTGCCGCGTTACCGTGCCGTGCTGTCGAACCGCTACTCGTGGGGTGACTTCTCGTTTGCCTACAACTTGAACTACATCAGCGGACAGTGCAACACCATGTCGGCGGGTCAGTTCGAGAACCAGGCTATCTGTAATGGTCGTACCCCGAGCTGGACCACCCATGACGTGCAGGCTAACTACTTCACGCCGTGGAATGGTCGCATCACCGTCGGTGCCCAGAACCTGTGGGGTCGTACCCCGCCGATCGGTTTGGGTGCTTTCGGTAGCCGCGATTACGACTTCAACCTGTACGATGCCTACGGCACCATCCCGTACGTTCGTTACACCCAGAGCTTCTAAAGCACTCGGTTGACGTTGCACGACAAGGCGGGCGCACTGCGCCCGCCTTTTTTATTTCAGCCAACCAAATCCGCGATGAGCGAGCACTTGAGCGAGCAACCAAGCGATCATTGGTCGCAATACTGGTCGCGCGGTCCCCTGACGTCCTTGCCCGAAGATTTCCAGGGCAACTACGATGGTGAGATCGCCAGTTTCTGGGCCGAGCGTTTCCAGCGCTTGCCCACCCGCGCCCGCCTGCTCGATGTCTGTACTGGCAACGGGGCCCTCGCCCTGCTGGCCGCCGAGCATGCGCATTGCCATGACATGCGCTTCGAGATCACGGCCGTGGATGCGGCCCGAATTCGTCCTGACTTGATTGCCAGCCATCGTCCGGATCTGGCCGAGGCCCTGGCCAGCATTCAGTTTGTGTCCGAAATCCCCATGGAGCGTTTCCGCGCCGACGCTGAAAGTTTTGATCTGGTCATGAGTCAGTACGGCATTGAATACTGTGATCAGTCTGCCGTCGCACCCATCGTGGCCAGCTTGCTGAAACCCGGCGGTGAATTGGCCCTGGTTTGTCACGCATCAAGCTCCGACATGGTCAAGACCATGCAGCGTGAGCTGCTTGAATATCAACGCCTGGAGTCGCTGTCACTGGACCGTAGCCTGTCGGCCTGGCTGAAGGGGCAGCTGGATTCCGGACGCCTGCGGGAGCGACTGGTTCGGGTGGGTCAGTCCATTTATCCAGCGTTTCAGTCCAGCCGGAGCCCGCTGTTTGGCTTTGTGCTTCAGGCCATCAACCAGCTCGCGCGCCTGGATGAGCGGGGTCTGCGCCAGCAGCGTGACGGCATGGAGCATCTTTTGAGCCAGCTACAAGGTGGTCGTCAACGCCTTGACGATATGCTGCGTGTCAATCGTTTGCTGGAATCTGAAGACTGGTTCCAACCTTACCTGGACGCAGGCCTGGTTCAGGTCGACCACGGCGATCTGCTGTATCGCCAGCAGCACCACGCGGGTCGCTGGTTCATTTTTCGGCGCGCCGGGCAAGACTGACTAGCCAGATTCAGCAGAACCTGCGTCCGTCCACTTGATGGCCGGGCTGTTTCCCCTGGCCTGTGCCGAGCCGCGCTGCTTGAGCGCATACCCTTGCCATGCTAGCCTTGGCAGTCGTTCTGGCTGTCCCGGACTTTCGTGAAAACACCCTTGTTGAGCGTCCTGCCCAATGCCGTGATCCTCCATCATCGCGGCCGTCTCCTGGTTGGAAGGTTGTCGGGCTCGGTGGCGTCTGTCGCTATTGCCGAGGGCGATCTCGGCCTGTTGGCGCATTTCCTGCGCCCGGTAGATCCGCGCCGGGTCATGCAGCAGCTCAGCGGCATGGCGACACCAGCGGTGCGTGATGCCCTGGCTCGACGGCTGGCCGGGCTGCACCAGCGTGGCATTCTGGTGTCCTCGGGTAGCGCTCCTGGCGCGGCGGCGCAGGCGGCTGAACCGATTGGGCTGGATGACTGCCAGCAGGCGCGCCCGGTGCTGCCGGGAAAGGCGCTGCGACTGGGTCGCAATTTCCTGCTGCGGCTGGACTCGATCGGTTTTGCCGTTCAAGGTCGTAGCGGCGAGTCCATGGTCCTCGACCGGGAACTGGCTACCTTGCTGGTCGGCTTTCTTGACGGTCGCAAGCCAGAGCAATGCTTCCTGTTTGAACGTCCTGGGGCCGATGCAGCAAGGCTTCGTCGAGCTGCAGGTTGGCTGCTGGAAAACGGGTTGTTGTTCCCCGCCGATAGCGCGTCACAGCCCGGTAGGGTCGAGGGTGGGGAGCCACCCCGTCAGCTCGCGCGCGGCACAAGTTGGCGTGACATCGAACCGGATGGCCGGATTCCGATCTACTTCACCCCGCACATGGAAAACCATTTCCCGCTGGCCTTGGGGATGATATTCAGTGCCATTCGCGCCTTTCAGGGGGGTGCGCTGCTCGAACGTTATCTGCCGGTACCCATTACCTACATGGAGCCGGCCGATTTCCTCGCCGGCCCGTATCAGAAGTTTGGACGCGGTATCTGGTTGTTTTCCAACTACATGTGGTCCGATCAGCTCAACCTGGAAGTCTCGCGCCGGGTGAAGGAGCGCGATGCGGGCAATATCTGCATCCACGGCGGGCCGAGCACACCCAACTACGAGCAGGCTTGTCGCGACTGGATGGCGCGGCATGATTCGGTCGATATCGCCGTGCACGGAGAAGGTGAGGTCACGACCACCGAAGTGCTTGCCGCCATCCGGCGCAACCACGAAGGCAGCCTGCTGTTTGACCCTTCCCTGGCCGAGGTCG
>SLQY01000270.1 GCA_007131235.1 Wenzhouxiangella sp. | reverse complement strand
CTGCAGTTTCCGCTGGCACTCGCCCTGGGTCAGCGCCTGGGCCACTGGCGTCTCGGCCTCTACCTGGCCTTGCTGCTCTGCCTTCCCAGCCTGAGCAGTTTCAGCAGCCTGTCGTTCAACCATTTCAACCTGGTGCCTGCCGCCCTGATCGGTCTGCTACTGGCAGCCGTCAATGATCAGGCCCGCAAGAGCCTGGTGTCAGCCAGCATGGTGGGCCTGGTTTTTTCCCTGCTGGTTCATGCCCATCCAGCGACACTTGCGCTGGCCTGGATTCCGGCCTGGCTGCTGCTGGAAGATCGTCGATCGCTGCTGCAACGGGGAAGCGCAATGGCTTTTGCCTTCATCTTGCCGTTCCTGCCCCTGGCGCTGCAGGCCTCGACCCAAGGGCTGCCCGCCACGCCAACCGGATCGGCCAGCGCTCATCTTGCCGAGCACTTGTCCTGGTCGGCGACACTGGATACACCCAGACTCGTCGGGCACGTTCTGGTCGATGGATTTCACCACGGCCTGGTACTCAGCACCCAGGGCTGGCCGGCACTGGCCTGGCCACTGGGCGCGGCGGCAGCCGCGCTGCTGCTGTTGTCGCTGGCAGGCCTGCCCACCGCCTGGCGTCATCGCCGTCTGCGCGGACTGCTGATTGTCGCCCTGGCCGGCGTTGTCATGCAGTCCCTGGGCGCTCTGCTGATGCGTTCCGAGGTTCTGTGGTACATGATGCTGGCGGTTCCCACCCTGGCAATGGTCATCGCCGCGATCGGTCTCAGCCAGCTGCCAGACCGTCTTGCCCTGGTGCCGGGCACTCTGATTGGTCTGTGTGCAAGCCTGGCCCTGCTCGGCAGCCTGCTGGCAACTTCGGATGATAATGGGCAGCGCCACTTTCCAGCTGCATTCATGATGAATCTCATGGCCGGCGGGGCAGCAGGAACCAGCCATGCCGGCCCTCAGCTCAGCTTTCACGGTAGTGACAGGCTGGCGCGCTGGTTGTGTGCAGGTACCCAGCCACGTCATCTTCACGGCGCCCTGGCGCAGCAGGCCGACACGCTGACCGATCTGGTCTTCGACCTCTATTGTCCGCGCCAGCGCCCCGACGTTCGCATCATGGGCAGCAGCAGCTCGGCTCAAGGCGTTTTCGCGCTCAGCCCCGCCCTGGCCCGGGCATTGCCTTTCCCTGCCCGGGAAACCCTTGAGGCCCTGCACTTTTTTCCCATCGCCGCGGTTCATCACCCGGTTCAGGCAATTCCACTGGCGCACGCCGGTGACTACCCGCCTAGAGCCAGGAGCCTTGCCGGCAGTGAACTGCGCGAGATCGAGTTCGGCACTGCGCCGGGTCGCTGGCTGATCATCAGCAACCCATTTCCCTGGTGGGCGGAAATGTCCGTCGTCGAAGTTCGCGCCAACCAGCATCTCCTGACGGCACTGGCAACCGACACCGTCAGCCAGATTTTTCATTGCGCACAATGCTCGCCAGAGCAGACGATTGGCTGGCAGGTGCGCTACCGCTCACCGGAGCACTTGCAGCCGGACATCATCAGCCTGGAGACACCAGACCAGTTTGCGGCTGTCCCGTAGCAGTCAACGAGGTTACGCGGTATGCTTCAGCCTTGGGAGGGTTTTTCAGGCAACTGAGGCAACATGAGTGAGATTACCCGGCTATTGAACGAACCTGCGGATGGTCCGGATTTGCAGGCCGTTTTCGAAAGACTGTACCCGGAGCTCAAGCAGCTGGCCCGAGCTCGACTGGCCGCACTCAGCAGCGGACAGACCATCACGCCTACCGTGCTGGTTCACGAAGCCTACATGCGCCTGGTTCAGGCCGAGAAGCTGAATTTGAACGGCCGCCGTCATTTCTTCGCCTGCGCCGGACGAGCGATGCGTAACATCATCGTCGATCATCTGCGCGCCGCCGGCGCACAAAAACGCGGCGGAGACCAGGTTGCCATTACCCTGACCGATCGACTCGGCGAAGATGGACCTGCCGAGAGCATTCTTGACCTGGACCAGGCCCTTGATGAGCTGGACCAGATCAGCCCCCAGCAGCGTGAGCTGGTGGAGATGAAGTTCTTTGCCGGGTTACCGGTCAACGAGATCGCCGAGCTGATGGGCATTTCCAATCGAACCGCCTGGCGTGAATGGCAACGGGCTCGGGCCTTCCTCCATGCCCGGGTCGCCGACAACTGATTGCAGCCGCGCCCCGTCGTCGCGGGCCTCAGTCGCTCCAGTCATCCCCGATTCGCAGGCCCATCATTGGCAGTATCCTGCGATGCAACAGCACGACCAGGCCAGCCAGAGCCAGAGCGCCCAGGAACGCCATCAGGGTAGAGGTGACATCCTGCATCGCATCAGGTGCAAGTAGCAGCAGAAACGCCAGCATGAGCATGATCAAGCCACCGATGAGCTTGAGTATTCGACCATGCCCTTCCTCGAACCGCTTCATGCGCAAACTGATCACGGCAACGAGGAAGATCACAAGCTCGATGCCCAGATAAATCAGCAGGTACAGGGATAGCAACAGTGCAAAGTAGGTCCATGACACGTCATGGCTTGCAATCAGGCTGCCCCAGATCACCGGGAAGCCGGCCGTGCATGGTAGTTCGATCAGCGCAATGCCAGCGGCCATCAGGGCGGTTGCCCCCACCAGCGCCGGCAACGACCGGCCTTCGCTGATCAGGCCCCTGATACCGCGGAAAATGCCGGGCTTGTGGCGGTCATTAATGGTGAAAGAAAGGCCGCGCTTGAACCAGAAGTAGTCCTTGATGTTGACAATAGCAAACAGGATTGCAAAGGCGGCTACCAGCCAATAAACCCACCGCAGATAGGCCAGGTAACTGAGTACGCCGAATACGCCGGTGATGAAGACACCATAAATGCCTGCAGTTACCAGCAGAAACGTCGTACCAACGATCAGGACCCGACGCCGTGATCCGGAATGGACCACCAGTGCCATGAGAATGGTCAGTACCCACAATGAACAAGGGTTGAAGCCATCGATCAGAGCAATCAAAGCGGTCGCCAGTGCAAGAGGCTGAACTGACAGGTTGATATCGCCCAGCAATGGCAGCGAAAGAACGTTCGCCTGGGGCCAGGCGTCAGGCAGTTCATCGACCACGGACAATGCGCGAGAATCCTGACATGGATTTTCCTGACAGTGCTTGACCCGGGCCCGAATCGCGTCCCTGATCATTGCACTGTCACCAATCCAGGCCCGTCCGCCGACAAAGACGGCAGGCACCGATTCTGCCCCCACCCCGTGACTTTCCGCCATGGCACGAAACAGGGCATGATGAGTGCGTGTCCGGCTGACCTCGAATCGTTGCAGCTCCACCCCTGGCTGAGTTCTGGCCAGGTCTTCGAGAAAAGGCTCCTGGGCCTTGCAATGTGGGCAACGATCGCTGGAAAACATGTAGATGACTACTGGCTGGCTGCCTGTTGCAACTAACGGAAGCAACAACAGGACGGCAAGCAGGGGCAACATGAAACGTGACATTGTTGGCCTCGTCACAAGATCAATATTCGAGACATTAAGGGGCCGCTTGCGCTTCCAGTCGTGATCGGGCCCAGGCGCCGGCCAAGAGCAGGGCACTCAAGATCAGCAGGGGGTACAGTGTCGATGCCTGCATGGCCTGTCCGGTCTCGACGGCATCGGCCAGACCATGAACCGCGGTCGCATAAACACCCCATTTGACGGTCAGCCCCACAACGGCCGAAACGGTAAAGGCCATCAGCGGCAATAGCAGCAAACCACCGGCGAAATTGATAACCGAATGGGGAAACCCGGGCAATATGCGCAGTGCGGTCTGGGTCATCACACCGCCGCGCCTTTCCAGCAATTGCACGACACGACCGGCCAATCCTGCTGGCTGCCAATCGCCGCGCAAGCGCCGGCTGAAGGCGTAGGCTCCCAGCGCCCCAAGCACGCTGCCAGTCACCAGCAGGGCCGTGGCAATCAGGGGCGGCTGGAACGGCGCTATCAGCCACACGGCAAAGCTACCAGGCAAACCGAACGAGAACATCAGCACCATCGTCAGAACGATCGCGCCGATGAACACCGGGTTGGCCGAAAGCTCCCGACCCCAGGTCAACAGCGCGTTGAGGCTGACTGGCTGCCAGACCGATATCAGCGCACCCACCAGGATCAGCGCCGGCAGGATCCAGAGTTTTCCGGCGATGTCCCGGGATGGATCATTCTTGCGCTTTTCCCGGGTTTTTTCCTGGTGTTCTTGCTGGGGTTTTTCGGGCATCAGCCTGCCGACGGACCTCTACGTGCCTGGAACGCCTCTACCAGGTCCTTCTGGATGTTGGCCGGAACTGCTTCGTAATGCGAAAATGACATGGTATAGCGCCCTTCACCGCCGCTCATGCTCTTCAGCTCGGTCGGAAATTCACTCAGAACCGACAGCGGTACGGCGGCCTGGATGACGGCGAAACCACCACGCAGACTATCAGTGCCCTGGATCCGGGCGCGCTTTGCAGCCAAAGCCCCGGTCACATCACCCATCACTGCATCCGGGACGGTCACTTCCAGGTCGACAACGGGTTCAAGCACTTGCGGTCCCGCATTTTCAATCGCTTCTAGGAAGGCCTTGCGCCCGGCAACCACGAAAGCGATTTCCTTTGAGTCGACCGGGTGATGCTTGCCATCGTAAACGGTCACCTCTATATCCTGCAGTCCGTAGCCGGCAACAGCACCTTCGTCCATGAGCTGACGCACCCCTTTTTCTACCGCCGGGATAAGGTTGGTCGGAATCGCGCCACCGACAACCTCGCTCTTGAAGCTGAAGCCCTCTCCGCGCGCCAGTGGCCGAATGCGCAGAAACACCTCGCCAAACTGCCCGGCACCGCCGGTCTGCTTCTTGTGACGATAATGGCCTTCGGCCTGCCGGGTAATGGTCTCACGGTAGGCAATGCGCGGCGGCCGCGTGTCCACATCGACGTTGTAGCGACTCTTGATGCGTTCCAGCATGATTCGCAAATGCATTTCACCGAGACCGCGAATCACCGTTTCATTCAGTTCCTGGTTGTGTTCAACCTGGAAGCAAGGATCCTCCTCGCTCAGACGGGTCAACGCCATGGCCAGCTTCTGTTCCTGGCCGCGGGCCCGGGCTTCAACCGCCAGGCCGAACATGGGCTGCGGAAAATCGATCGGCTTGAGGTAGTAATGATCCTCGTCGTGGCAATCGTGCAGAATCGCGTCATAGTGGATGTCATCAATCTTTGCCAGGGCACAGATATCACCAGGCCCTGCCTGATCGATCTCGATATGCTCCTTGCCGTGGATGCGGTAGAGATGAGAGACCTTCAGCGCCTTGCGGCTCTCACCGACATAAAGCTGGGTGTCGTTCGTGATCGTGCCCTGATGAACCTTGAACACACTGAGCTTCCCGGCGTAAGGATCATTGGCAATCTTGAAGACATGGGCCAGCACATGGGCATCCGGGTCCGGGCTGCAGCTGACACGCTCATCGCCCGGGGCTTGCCGAAACGGCGGCGGGTTGCCTTCGCCAGGATTGGGCAGCAGGCGCTTGCAGAATTTCAGGAACTCGCCACAGCCGGCACCCGTTCGGGCCGAGGTAAAACAGATCGGAACCAGGTGCCCCTGACGAAGCGCTTTTTCAAACGCGTCATGCAGCAGGTCGCCGTCAATTTCATCGCCGTCGAGGTAGGCCGCCATCAGCGCCTCGTCAACTTCCACGACCTGGTCAAGAATCTCGGTATGCGCATCGGCCACCGAGAAGATATCGGTCTGGCCGTCGCTTTTGAAAAAACAGTCCCTCACTGTCTGGTAGCCATCGGTGGGCAGGTTGATCGGCAGGCACTGAGGGCCGAATTCTTCGCGAATTTCTCGAACCAGGGCCTCGAGATCCACCTCGTCGGCATCGATTCGGTTGATCACGATCAGCCGACACAGCCGACGCTGTCGCGCCCGCCGCATGAGTCGACGGGTCGACATTTCAATGCCACTGGCTGCGTTGACCACGATGGCCGCAGTTTCAACGGCATTCATCGCTGCCAGTGCCTGGCCACGGAAATCCGGGTCGCCCGGCGTGTCGATGATATTGAGCTGAATACCGTCGAACTCAATTGATGCGATAGCGGAATTCAGTGAATGCTGATAGGTCTTTTCCAGCGGGTCGAAATCCGACACTGTCGAGCCGCGCTCGATAGTGCCCGGCTCACCCAGGGCGCCGGCCTTGACCATCAGGCTTTCGAGAAGACAGGTCTTGCCAGCCCCGGTATGGCCCAGCAAGGCGACGTTTCGTTTCCCCAAGATATCGGTTGCGGCCATGCATCATCTCCTCGAAGGTTCCTCGATTCCCGCCCCCATCCTAATCCATGCTTGCCAACAGCAGCAAACCGGAACGAGCATCGGCCCGGATTCAGATCGCATTCATCGATCGCTGCTTAATCTATCGCTGAGGCTTCCACTACGGAGAAAACCATGAAATATCGCATGACCATTTTAGCCAGCGCGCTGTTGCTGGCCGGAGCGACGCAGGCCGGCAGCGTCCAATATCATTACGCACCGGTCGTCAGCGTCAAGGCCGACTACGAAACGGTGCGCACCCCGGTCAACCGGGAAGTCTGCTGGGAAGAGCAGCGCTATCAGCGCGTCGAGACACGCCAGCGCTCAGCCACGCCCACGATTTTTGGTGCCATCGTTGGTGGTGTCATTGGCAACCAGTTTGGTGGCGGCAGCGGCAAACGAGCCGCCACCGTGGCCGGTGCCGCACTGGGCGGCTCAATTGCCCGTGATGCAAGCCGACAATCGCGAGGACCCGACGAATATTACCCGGTCAGCCGGGAGCGCTGCACCGTGCAGCGCGAGTTCGTCGAAGAAACCCGGGTGTCCGGTTACCAGGTCGCCTACGAATTCGATGGCCGCGTCTATCACACCCACATGCGCGAACATCCCGGCGACCGCATCCGCGTGCGGGTTGCTGTATCACCGGCGCACTAAGTATCCACGAATAGCACCCCAGCACCCCCGCCCACCGGGCGGGGAGCGCTCCTTCCACCCCAGCACTATCGACACATGCCAACCTTCAAAACGGCACGCTTTCGGGGAATTGGCGGCGCGCACAAACCGCCGATTTTTGTGAGCTGTATCGGCACCCGGTTGTCACTGGCATGGTTTCTGCATCTACCGGGGAAGATAGGCACAAAAGGGCTTTTTCGCAGGATGTCAGGCAGCAACCGAAAAAATGACGCCATCAGCGAGGGATTTCTGACTCCAGCAGAGGTCAACGCGCTTACCTGCAGGGTTCTCTTGCGGATGATGACCGGCATGATGCTGACACTTTCAGGTCTGCTGCTCGGCCTGTTTGGCTCATCGGTGGCAGCGGCTTTTGGCGGCGAAGCTGCCCCAACAGCACTGTGGCCCTGGCTGCTGGTGCCGGCCGCATTGGTCGTTGTTTCTGTCCTTTTCGCAACCCGGCTGGGAAACCAAGGCAAGACTGACCGGCCAGGACAACCTGACCGACAGAAAGTGTCAGCTGCGGTCGTATCCGGGCAGCAGCGGTCGAAAACCGACCTGGCTCCCCACAGCGATGCGCAGTGTGAAAAAATCCTGGAACAGCACATCAGGCAATGCGCGACCCAGGCCGATGCCCTGGCGGTGATGAGCATCAGCCTGGAACAGGCCGATGTCGAACACCAGGCCGATATTGCCCGCTCTCTGCACGGCCTGGCCCAGTCGCGGGGGGCGCGACTGGTTCAATCACTTTCGCGTGGGGTCATGGTGATCGCCCCCGGCCAATTGCTGGATGACGCTGAACGTTTGGCCGAAGACCTGCACCAGAGCGTCGTCAGTATCGCCCTTCCAAGCAAAGAGAACCCGCTCGGTGTGGTCACGGCGAGCATCGGCGTAGTCGTCACGCAGCCAACCCCGCGGACCGCCGCCGCTGAAATCCTGGCTACACTCAGCCAGGCGGTGAAGCTGGCCGAAGGCAGCGGTGGCAATCGCATCGAAATCCTGGAGTCCTGAAGCGGTATTCTGCTCAGGCAACTTTTATTTCAGCGCTTGTCCAGCACCATCATGTTGAGGCGGGCATCGGCAACCAGCCGACCGGACTCGTCCACAACCCGAATGGACCATAGCTGGGTGGTCCGCCCCAGATGCACGGGTTCGGCCCGAGCCGTGACCATTCCTTCGCGCATCCCGCGCAGGTGATTGACGGCCAGTGCCGTACCGACCACGCTCTGAGTTTGAATGTCCACGCGAAGTGCCGAGGCGGCGCTGCCGACTGATTCAGCCAGGGCTGCCGTGGCGCCGCCATGCAGCAGACCCATCGGCTGATGAACCCGGGCGTTCACCGGCATGGTTGCTTCCAGATACTCGTCCCCGACATCGCTGTAGCGAATCTCCAGGGCCTCCATCAAGGTGCCTCGGCTGCTGTCGTTGAGACGCTCGAGCAGGCTTTCTCGCGCCGCCGGGTCCATCAGTGATTCGCCTCGACGGCATGAGCTCGCAGCAGGTCAAGGCTGACGAATTCAAGCGCTCTTTCATGGCTGGCCGACAACACCACGCGGGGTGCGCAGCCCGCTTCCAGTGCTTCGCGCCAGCGCGGGGCGCAAAGACACCAGCGATCGCCTGGCTTCAGACCGGGAAAGCCAAAAGCGGGTCGCGGCGTAACCAGGTCGTTGCCGCGGCTGACACTGAAGGCCAGGAAGCTTTCGGTGACCAGGGCACAAATCGTGTGACTGCCCGCATCTTCATCGGAGGTGTTGCAGCAGCCATCGCGAAAAAAACCGGTCACCGGCTTCATGCTGCACGGCAGCAAGGGTTCTCCAAGCACATTCCGACCGGCGTCTTTTTCCGACATTTCAGTCTCCCAGGTTCAGGCCATAGTCCAGGCGATAGTCCGGCGGAGCACCGCCGTCGCCCTTCAGGTAATGATCCATCCAGCGCATCAACCGCAGGCTGTAATCCCATCGCGATGCCGCTCGCTGGTTGCCGTGCCCCTCGCCGCGATAAAGGACCAGGCGCACCGGCGGCGGATTTTCCTGCAGGCTCAGGTAGCGATACAGGATGCGTGACTGGGTCGGGTCCACGCGGGGATCGGCGTCGCCATGCAGGATCAGAATCGGGGTCTGGGCGCGATGAGCGAAGAAGATGGGGCTGGCCTGCACAAACAGATCCCAGTCTTCCCAGGGCCAGGTCAGGTAGTGGACCAGGTAGAGCTCTTGGGGAATATCGGAAGTCCCGAGCATGGAGATCTTGTCAGAGATACCGACGTTCATGACCGCGGCAGCGAAGCGTTCCGAGTAATAAGTCGCTCCCCAGGCCGAAGCGTAGCCGCCGTATGAGCCGCCCGTGATGCCGACCCGTTCGGGATCGACCAGACCGCGCGCGATCAGGTAATCGACCCCGTCGACAAGATCGCTGAATTCCTCCATGGCCGGGCGCCCCTGCGAGGTGAGCGCGAATTCCACGCCCCGCCCCGTGCTACCCCGGTAATTCGGATAGAACATGAAGTAGCCCTGCGCAGCCGCATGCTGTCCCGGCAGGTTGTAGGTAGTCAGCCAGCCGTTCGAGTAGTGGGCCTCGGGACCTCCATGCACGGCCAGGATCAGCGGATAGCTTTGGTCTTCGTCGTAGTCCAGCGGCCAGATCAGTAGACCCTCGATCTCCAACCCGTCGCTGGCGGCATAGGTCACCACCTCTTGCCGGGCCAGTCGCACTTCATCCAGCCACGGATTGGACCGGGTCAGTCGCTCGGGCTCGAGGTTTCGTCGCGACAGGGCATAGACTTCGCGCGGGTGCTCCGGCGTCGAGGCGCCGAACACCAGGCGACCGTCATCTGCAATGCTCAAAGCATCGAACACCAGCCCGTCACGCTGCAACAGCGTCACCTCGTTGCGCCCCCTGGCGTTGATCTGTCCGACCCTGGCCTCAACCCCCTCGTAACTGATAAACACCACCTCACCGGGCTCTCGCCAGCCAACATGCCAGACGTGACCGTCCAGATTCGGCAGCAGGTTTCGCCACTCGCCGCCCGAGGACGAGGCAACAAGCAGCCTGCCCTCACGGGTGTCTTGGATAGTGTCGGTGCCGATAAATGCCAGTTGCTGACCATCCGGACTCCAGGCCATAGGCCCGAGCTTGCCCGGGTTTTCGATACGTCCCAGCTCTTCGCCGTCTGGAGAGACGATGCGCAAGCGCTGGAACATCAGGGTGTCATCGACCAGCTGGCGCGGGGTTACCTTGAGCGCCAGCCGATCGCCGGCCGGTGACCACTGCACTTCCTGGACCGAACCTTCGACTTCGACCATCTGCGGCTCGGCACCCTGTGCTTCCAGGTCAAGGATCCACAGACGACGGGGACGCCAGTCTTCTTCAAAGATGATCTGGTCGAAGCCGCGTTCGGCCATGCGACGATCTTCTGCCGACTGCGGCTCAAGGGCGATCAGCGCCACGCGCGAGCCATCCGGACTGAAGCTGTAGCCAGCAACAGCGCTATCCAGCCGCGTTCGACGCTCGGCCTCGCCACCGGCTACGGGAATGGTATAGAGCTGACGCTGGCTATCATCGCCACGCTGGGCCAGGAAGGCAATGGCCTGGCTGTCCGGCAGCCAGGAGATGCTGCCGACATTGACCTGGCCGCTGATGAACGGCCGACTATTGCCAGCGGCATCAATCACATGCAGCTGGTTCCAGGCCGGCCCATCATCTTCAGTCTCGAGATCACGGGGTACGGTTCGGGTATAGGCGATATGGCGCCCGTCGGGACTGACTGCCACCTGGCCCACGGACTGGAGTCTGGCGATCTGCTCCAGACTCATGCCCTGGCTGGCCATGACCGGCAGGCTCATCAGAACCAGTGTGACAAGCGCGACGAAAGATCTCATATGTTTTCCTCGGATGGTGATCTGGGTGGGTTTCTACCCTCACGAAACCCGCTTTACGATAGCAGATTGGCAGCCAGCATCTTGCCGGGATTGAGGATGCCGTCAGGGTCGAACTGCTGTTTGATGGCGGCCATCATGGCCAATTCCCGGGGACCACGGCTCCAGCCCAGATCATCGCGCTTCAGCAAGCCTACACCGTGTTCGGCCGACACGCTGCCGCCATGTCGCTTGACCAGTTCAAACACCCTGGGGCTGAGCAGCTTGCCGGCGCGATGGAATTCCTCCACCGACCATTGCTCCGGCCTGAGCACGTTCATGTGCAGGTTGCCGTCGCCGATATGACCAAACCAGACCACTTCAAAATCCGGGTAATGCTTGCCGACCAGGGCATCAAGCTCGTCGAGGAATCCGGTGACCCGCCCAATCCTCACCGACAAGTCGTTCTTGTAGGGCGTGTGCACGGCCAGCGCCTCGCTGATCGCTTCGCGCCAGTGCCACAGCTCGGTCGCCTGGGCCCCGGACTGACTGATCGTGCCGTCCAGCACGTGGCCTTCCTCGAGCAGCTGCTCGAACAAAGCCAGGGCCTGGTCCTGGTTGGCCTGGTCCGGATCATCGAACTCGACCACGGCATAAAACGGACAGGAACCGTCGAGCGGAAAGTCACGCGTGCTGGCACGGCTGACATGACGGGTGGAAGCAAGATCGAAAAACTCGAACGCCGACAGGGAGAGCGCGCGCCTGAGGCAATCAAAGGCCGGCATGATCGCATCCAGTCCGGAAAAACCAAGCATCAGCACCGACTGCTCCGGCGGCGGCGCAGTCAGCGCCATGGTCGCCTCGGTGATGATGGCAAGCGTGCCTTCGCTGCCGATCATCAAGTGACGCAAATCCAGCCCGGTATTGTTCTTGACCAGGCCCTGGTTCAGATGCAGGACTTCGCCGCGGCCGGTGACCACGGTCAAACCGGTCACCCAGTTTCGCGTCATGCCGTAGCGCAAAACCCGAATACCGCCAGCATTGGTCGCAATGCTGCCACCGACCTGGCTGGAGCCGGCCGCGGCCCAGTCCACCGGGTAAAACCAGCCGGCCTCTGCAGCTAGGCGTTGCAGCTCGCCCACCGGCATCCCCGCCTGTACGCTCAGACTCGGCTCGAAGGGCTCGTATTCCAGGCTTTCGCGCATGCGATCCAGCGATACCACGACCTCACCAGACGCAGCCACCGCCCCTCCGGAAAGACCGGTACGGCCGCCGCTGGGCACCAGGGCAGTTTGCGTGCGACGCGCCCATTGCACCAGTTCGACAACCTCACCGGTCGAGCGCGGGAACGCGATTGCCGAGGGACTGGGTGTCCAGAACCGCGTCCAGTCCCGACCGTAGTGGGCCAGGCTGTCGGCGTCGTCAACGAATTCGATTGGGGGTAATTGGCTCATATCGGATCATTATCGACGGGAACATTGCATAATGCGACATTCGATCATCGGAGCGGCAGCAGCCGCCAGTGCAGATCATGACGAACGGCAACCTTTCCCTGGCCAAGGACAAGATCAATTTCCTGCTGCTTGAAGGCATCCATGGCCGTGCCGAAGATTATATCCGCCGGGCCGGCTACAACAGTCTGTGGCCCCACCAATCGGCGCCCGAGCCCGATCAGCTTCGTGAGCTGGTTCGCGACGCGCACTTTCTCGGCATTCGCTCACGCAGCCAGATCGGTGCCGACATTCTCGATCAGGCCGAAAAACTCAATGCCATCGGCTGTTTCTGCATCGGCACCGACCAGGTCGATCTGGCCGCCGCCCGCCAGCGTGGCATCCCGGTCTTCAACGCGCCCTATGCCAATACCCGCTCGGTCGCCGAGCTCGTCCTGGCCGAAATCATCATGCTGATGCGAGGCATTCCAGCCAAGAACATGGCCTGCCATCGCGGCCAGTGGCACAAATCAGCGACCGGCTCCCACGAGGTACGCGGCAAAGTCCTCGGTATTGTTGGTTACGGACATATCGGCTCCCAGCTCGGCATCCTGGCCGAGGGCCTCGGCATGAAGGTCTGCTATCACGATATCGTCGACAAACTGCCGCTTGGCAATGCCGAAGCCATGGCCGAGCTGGACGATGTCCTGGCAATGGCCGACGTGGTCAGCCTGCACGTACCCGACACCGAGCAAACGCGCAACCTGATCGGTGCCGACCAGCTGGCCCGTATGCGCCCCGGCTGCCACCTGATCAACGCTTCGCGCGGCAAGGTCGTCGACATCAAGGCACTGGCCGAGGCCATCGAGACAGGTCACCTTGCAGGGGCCGCCATCGACGTGTTCCCGGTTGAACCCAAGGGAGCGGACGAAGCGTTCATGAGCCCGCTCAGAGGCCTGGACAATGTTCTGCTGACACCCCACATCGGCGGCAGCACGCGTGAGGCGCAGGAAAACATTGCCGTGGACGTGGCCGCCAAGCTGGTCCGATATTCGGACAACGGCTCGACCATGGGTGCGGTCAACTTTCCGGAAGTCTCGCTGCCCGATCACGCTGGCACTCGTCGCATCCTCCACATTCACCGCAACGAACCCGGCGTTCTGCAGGCCATCAACACCATCTTTTCCCAGGCCGGTCTGAATATCCTGGCCCAGTACCTGCAAACCACGCCCGATGTAGGCTACGTGGTCATGGACGTCGAAGCCGCCGATACCCCCGCCCTGGTCGCCGAGCTCGACCAGGTGCCGGCCACCATCCGCACTCGATATCTCTACTGAAATGATGAATCACAGCGAAATCACGCTGGACCTGGCGCAAGGCGAGTTCCACATGCAGGTTGACGGCCAGGATTGCAGTCTTGGCTTCCGGCTTGCAGACAACACGGTCGCCATTGATCACGTTCGCGTGCCCGACGCCGTCGGTGGACGCGGCCTGGCCGGCCAATTGACCCGCCATGCACTTGATTGGGCGCGGTCAAACGACTACCGGGTGCAGCCCAACTGTCCGTACGTTCGCTCCTGGATCGCGCGCCATCCGGACTATGCCGATCTTGTCGAAGCTGACTGACCAGAACACCGATCAGCAGACGTCGAGCGCCTGAAACTCAAGCGACGCCAATGAAGTAGAGGAAGGTGGGAACTGCTCAGGCACCCACGGCGCGATCCAGTCCCCGCGCCAGTTTTTCGACCAACTCATCGATCTGGTCTGCCGTAATGATCAGCGGCGGACAGACCGCGATGACATCGCCCGGCAGAGCCCGGACCACCAACCCTTCGGCGAGACAGGCGGCAGCGACCTTGAAAGCAGTTTTCCTGGCCGCCGGAAAGAGCTCGCGGGTTTGTTTGTCGGCAACCAGCTCCAGCCCTGCGATCAGACCGATCCCGCGCAGATTACCGACCAGTTCGTGGTCAGCCAGCGGCGCCAGCCGGGACTGCAGCAACTTGCCCATCTCGGCCGCGTGGGCCATGATGCCGCGTTCCTCCATCAGCTCGAGATTGCGGCAGGCCACGGCTGCTGCGACCGGGTGTCCGGCATACGTCAGGCCATGGGCAAACAGCCCGACGCCGCCGGCGGCTTCCTCGATCGCGTCGTACATGAACGGCGGCACGGCCACGGCCGAAATCGGCAAATAGGCTGATGACAGCGCCTTGGCCATGGTCATGGTGGCAGGCCGCATGTTCCAGGTTTGGCAACCGAACGGATTGCCGGTACGGCCAAAGCCACAAACGACTTCGTCATCGACAAGAAGAATATCGTTGGCTTCGAGGATGGGCTGAATGCGCTCGAAATAACCCTTGGGCGGCAAGATCACCCCACCGGCCCCCATCATCGGCTCGGCAATCATGGCCGCGATAGTGTCGGCACCTTCACGGGCAATCACGGCCTCGAGCTCGGCGGCCAGTCGCTCCACGAAATCGGCCTCGCTTTCACCGGCCTGACCCTGCCGATAGTAGTGCGGCGAGGTCAGATGGATGACGTCGTCACCGGGCAGGTCGAAATGACGATGAAATGCCGGCAGCCCCGTCAGTGCAGCGGTGGCCAGGGTAATACCGTGATACGCGTTGCCGCGGGAGAGAAATTTCTTCTTGCGCGGTTGACCAATGGCGTTGAAGTAGTAGCGCACCAGCTTGACCTGGGCGTCATTGGCATCCGAACCTGAACAGCCGAACAGGAAACGCGCGCCATCAATGGGCACCCACTCGGCCAGCTTGGCGGCCAGCCGGATACTGGGCTCGTTGCTTTTGCCGGCAAACAGCGGGCCATAGCAGAACCGGGACATTTGTTCGGCTGCCGCCTCTACCAGGGCCGGCTCGCCGTATCCCAGTGCCGTGCACCAGAGGCCTGCCATCCCCTCGAGATACTTTCGCCCCTCGTTGTCGTAAACGTAGACGCCCTCTCCTCTTTCCCAGATCTGGGGTCCGGCCTGGCGATGACCTCGCAGGTCGGTGGCAGGATGAAACAAATGATCAAGATCAAGCTGGGCAAGCGATGCAGTCACGATGGGCAGTCCCGGGTGTTGTGGTACGTAGGTAAGCGCCGAAGCATAGCAAATCACCCCGGCTGTCGAGGCATTGATTCAGGCGCGTTACAATCTGGCCTTGATAAAAGAAGGAATCTTTTCATGATCCGATGGTTATTGATTACAGCTGTCTTCCTGGCCCTGCCGGCCGGAGCCGGGCAAACCTTGCCCCGCGCATTGGCCGAGATCGTTGACCGCGATGGAGCCACCGTTGGCCAGGCAGAATTCATCCAGGGTGCCTCGGGTACGCTGATCAGGATCACCCTCGACGGACTGCCTCCTGGTCCCAAGGCCGTGCACATTCATGGCGTCGGCAGCTGTGATGATCACTGCGATGGTTTCATGGCATCAGGCGGTCATCTCAACCCCGACGATCGCGCTCACGGTCTGCTCAACCCGGATGGTCCGGATGCCGGTGATCTGCCCAACTTCCATGTTCATGAATCCGGCCATGCCTGGGCGGAGTTCCATACCACGGCCGCCAGCCTGGACGGAAGCTTCGGCGCGACCATTCTCGACGAAGACGGTGCCGCCCTGGTCATTCACGAAAACCCGGACGATCATTTCAGCCAGCCCATAGGCGGGGCCGGCGCACGTATCGCCTGCGGTGTGATTCAGGCCGCGGACAGCTGGGCTTTACCAGACTAGCCCGAACAATTCATGAACTTGCGCGCGCCCTCGCTAGTCTATTGTCCGCACAGCGTATTTTCCTCAGTCGGGCGTATGGCCCGATACGCCACGCGCAGCCGGTCAATCGGAAAATCCCATGTGCGAACAATATCCTGCGCGATCATCGCGCGAATTCACGAATTGTTCGGGCTAGTGGGCCTTCACCGCCTCGTCAACCCG
>SLQY01000091.1 GCA_007131235.1 Wenzhouxiangella sp. | reverse complement strand
GATCGCAAGACCTATAGCGATGAGACCGGCTACAACAACCCGTTTCATGTGCGCGAGCTTTATCGTGGCGAGTTCGAGACCTTGCTGGGACGCCACTTCCCCGCCTCGCGCCTGTATGGCCAGAAATTGATGTTCGTCTCGTCGATCTGGTCGCTTAAGGGGGGCGGTTCCGCCGACTGGCTGAGCGTGGATGGTGCCGAACTTGCCGCTGGCGAACAACCGGTCCATCCGCCGCTCTATTACCTGGCTGCAGCCGCGGCCAGCGAACAGGCGCTGCCGGTCATTCCGGGCACGTCGCTGTTTGATGATCGCCAGGAATCGGTGTATGCCCACTACAACGAAGAGGTGGCCAAGCATATTCGGGCTGGCCAGTTGTTGGCCGAGCGCGATGCGGAGATCGCCGAGTTGCGTGCGCGCCTGGAGCGCGACTGAGTGAATGGTGAGACTGCCACGGCCCAGCCGATGAGCCCCGTGACCGCGTTGGCCCAGGTCACCGCGGTCATTGTCAACTACAACTCCGGGCCCTGGCTGGCCCGCTGTGTGCGAGCACTGAAAGGGAAGGGCGCCCGTGCGCCCCGGGTCATCGTGGTAGACAACGCTTCGGATGATGACAGCCTGGAAAACTTGCCGGCGATGCCGGACCTGGATATTGTCCGCAGCCCCCGCAACGTCGGATTCGGACGTGGCGTCAACCTGGTGCTTGACCGGGTTGCCACGCCTTACCTGCTGATCGTCAACCCCGACTGCCTGCTGGTGCCCGAGGGCTTGCAAGCGTTGGTCGAGGACATGGACCGCCACGAGGATGCGGGCCTGGTTTCGGGCCGCATTTACGACATGAGCGGTAACGAGCAGCGCGGCAGCCGGCGTCAGCTGCCGGGGCCTCGACGGGTGCTCAACGAGGTATTGCGTTTTCGTATGGGCCCGGCGATCGACCTGACCCATTTGCCGGCACCGGCAAGACCCGGCGAAGTCGAGGCGGTGTCTGGCGCCTGCATGCTGGTGCGAACCAAGGCCTTCAAGCGCCTGGGCGGCTTCGATGCCGGTTTTCCCATGCACTTCGAGGATCTGGACCTGATGGCTCGGCTTCTCGCCGGTGGATGGAAAATACGCCTGGTGCCGGATGTTGCCATCTCACATGCCGGCGGAATTTCATCGCGACGCCGGCCGGTGCGGGTAATGATCAGCAAGCACCGCGGACTCTGGCGCTATCTCAACAAGCATTGCCGTGATCGCTGGCCAATCTGGGTTCGTCCCTTGTGGTGGTTGGGGATCTGGCTGCACGTAGCCCTGATGGTGCCGGTGGTGCTGTGGCGGCGTCGTTGAGCCAGTCCGAGCCTGGCGCGCCCTTGCTGGTGCTGGGGGCCAGCGGCCCGGTCGGCACGTTTCTGCTGGATCGATTGTCCGAACAAGCCGTCACTGTCATGGCGGTGTCGCGTCAGCAGCCGCAACGTGCCGATGGCCGGGTGATCTGGATGCAACTGGATTTAAATCACGGACCGGTAGAAGCCGAGGCCAGCGTCCTGGTCAGCCTGGGACCGATCCGGCACGCCCTGGCGCAGGTGGAAAAGGGGCGGCGCCTGGGCCGGGTGGTGGCGTTGAGCTCGGCCAGTACCTTGTTCAAGACGCAATCGTCGGACCCGGCCGAGCGCGAGCTGATGGCCGAGCTGCTGAGCCTGGAGCAGGCCCTGGAACAGGCCTGTCGCGAGCGGGATATCGACCTGACCCTGCTCAAGCCAACCATGATTTACGGTGGTGGCCGGGATGGCAACGTGTCCCGCATCGGCGCGCTGGTCAAGCATCTGGGCCTGGTCCCGTACTGCGGAAAGGGGTTGCGTCAGCCGGTCCATGCCGACGACCTGGCGCGAGTGGTGGTTGATTGCCTCAAGCTTGGTCGGCGCGCCGCCGGCCGTTACCTGCTCGGTGGTGGCGAGACCCTGGACTACCCGACCCTGCTCAAGCGGGTTGGCAGCGCACGCGGGCAAGTGGTGAAGCTGGTGCGGCTGCCCGTTTTCCTGCTCAAGCTGATGCTGAAGCTGGCTCACCTGTCTGGTCGGATGAACGATGTTCGCCCAGCCATGCTGGAGCGCCAGGCCATCGATCTGGTGGTCGACGATCAGCCGGCACGGGAACGCCTGAACTGGCGTCCCCGTGCCTTCAGGCCGGACTAGCGCCGAACTCGCTCGCGAAGATGACGTTCGAAGCGTTCGATCACTTCGGTTGGCGTCAAGCCGTCGAGCGATGAATACATGATCTGCAGGTCGGAGTAGGCGGCCTCGGAGCGGCGCAGGT
Source organism: Wenzhouxiangella sp. (assembly GCA_007131235.1). GTDB lineage: Bacteria > Pseudomonadota > Gammaproteobacteria > Xanthomonadales > Wenzhouxiangellaceae > Wenzhouxiangella. The sequence goes on along the minus strand of SLQY01000091.1, from coordinate 2,249 downwards.
ACACCAGTGCTTGCTCGAAGCGCTGGTATTGCTCCTGCGATGATTCGGCGGCGATCAGTTCCAGGCTCTGCAGAAAGCTTTCCGGGCTGCTGCCGTCAATCGGCATGTCCAGGCCGAAGCCGTCGCTGCTGAGCTCACCGCGCAAGCGCGGCAGCTGCGTGGCCGGATTCACGCCGGTGGTTGCCTCGGGGCGCGCGGCCTCGCGGGCAACGGGAGCGGGCTCACTGCGTTGCCGGACCTGGCGTTCCGTCGTCGGCTGCTGTGCCGTCGGCTCGGCGGCCTCGGCTTGCTCGGCATCGGAGTTCGGCTTGGACGAACACCCGACGGCCAGGGCCAGGGCGAGAATCATCATGGTGGGTTTGATCATTTGGCTTCCCTATGAGTTGTCTGATTGGTTGAACGTGGGCTTAGAGGTGCTTTTTCAGGAAATGTTCAGCCTCGAAAGTCGACCCGTTCAGTCCTTGAGTTTCTTGTACTTGAGCCGGTGCGGCCCGGCCTGATCGCCGCGCCGGCGTTTGAAGTCCTTCTCGTAGTCGGAGAAGTTGCCCTCGAACCATTCGACGTGCGAATCGCCCTCGAAGGCCAGTACATGGGTGGCGATGCGATCCAGGAACCAGCGGTCATGGGAGATGACCAGCGCACAGCCGGGGAAGGCCAGCAGGCCTTCTTCCAGCGCCCGCAGGGTCTCGACATCGAGGTCGTTGGTCGGCTCATCGAGCATCAGCACGTTGCCGCCGCTGCGCAGTACCTTGGCCAGGTGAACCCGGTTGCGCTCACCGCCGGAGAGCTGGCCGACCCGCTTTTGCTGCTCGGAGCCCTTGAAGTTGAAGCGACTGGCGTAGGCGCGCGCCGGCAGACGATAGTTGCCAACCACGATTTCTTCCGCGCCGTCGGCGATTTCTTCCCAGACCTGGCGGCTGTCGTCGAGGCTGTCGCGGCGCTGGTCGACGTAGGCAAGCTTGACGGTGTCGCCAACGCGGATGCTGCCGCGGTCGGGCTGTTCCTGGCCAGCAATCATGTTGAACAGGGTCGACTTGCCGGCGCCGTTGCCGCCGATGATGCCGACGATCGCGCCCGGCGGAATGCGAAAGCTCAAGTTCTCGATCAGCAGCTGATCATTGAATCCCTTGTAGACGCCATCGGCCTCGATCACGGTTTCGCCCAGGCGTGGACCCGGTGGAACGTAGATCTGGCGGGTCTCGTTGCGAGCCTGGAATTCCTTGGAGTTGAGTTCCTCGAACTGCTTCAGGCGCGCCTTGCTCTTGGCCTGGCGACCCTTGGGGTTGGCCCGCACCCATTCCAGCTCGGCCTTGATTTCCTTCTGCCGCGAAGCTTCCTGCTTTTCCTCGACGGCCAGGCGTTGTTCTTTCTGCTCCAGCCAGGACGAGTAGTTGCCCTGGAAGGGAATGCCGTGGCCCCGGTCCATTTCCAGGATCCAGCCGGCTACGTTGTCCAGGAAGTAGCGATCGTGGGTGACCGCCATGACGGTGCCGGGGAAATCGTCGAGGAAGCGCTCCAGCCAGCCAACCGATTCCGCGTCCAGGTGGTTGGTTGGCTCATCGAGCAACAGCATGTCGGGCTTGGACAGCAGCAGCCGGCACAGGGCCACGCGGCGGCGTTCGCCGCCGGAAAGCCGCTTGATTGCACTGTCCCAGGGGGGCAGACGCAGGGCGTCGGCGGCTACTTCCAGGGTGCGATCGAGTTCCCAGCCGCCGGCGGCATCGATCTTGTCCTGCAGTTCAGCCTGCTCGGCGAGCAGCTCGGTCATCTCCTCGTCGCTCATCGGCTCGGCAAAGCGGTCGGAAATGGCGTTGAAGCGATCGAGCAGATCCTTGATTTCGCCAACACCATCCATGACCGCTTCGCGCACGGTCTGGGTCTCATCCAGCTCTGGCTCCTGCGGCAGGTAGCCAATCCGGATGCCAGGCTGGGCCCGGGCCTCGCCGTCGAATTCCTGGTCAACGCCGGCCATGATGCGCAGCACCGTCGATTTGCCGGCCCCGTTGAGGCCAAGGACGCCGATCTTGGCGCCGGGAAAGAACGACAGCGACACATCTTTGATCAGGGTGCGGTTGGGCGGCACGACCTTGCTGACCCGATGCATGGTGTAAACGTACTGGCTCATGGGCGATTCGAATTGCCGGATGGTGGAAAGGGCGAAATGTGGGGGCGGGGCGGGGGAAATGCTAGGGGTGGGTATGGGGGTTACGGTTTACGGGTTACGGTTTACGGGTTACGGTTTACGGGTT
>SLQY01000337.1 GCA_007131235.1 Wenzhouxiangella sp. | reverse complement strand
GTGGATCATGCGTGTTTCGTGAACCCTGAGTCTTGCGTTTCCCGTTCTCTGGAATACCTTCCAAGATCAGGTGTGCCTCGTGCTTTTCGTCAAACCTCCTCACCCGCGATTTTTGCTTGGCTTGTTTGCCAGTTTGTTCATCCCCGCCGCCATGGCCGGTCCGCCCCTGCCCTGGACCACTGCCGAGACGCGAGGCTTGGGTTACGAGCCCTATTTCCTGAGCGCCATCCAGACGCCGGCCTTTGATACCGGCACCGCCGACGATGTGCGCTACGGCCACGCTGTCGCCCTGGACGGGGACTGGTTGCTGGTCGGCGTGCCGGACCGGCTTAACGGCAGCGGCCAGCCTAACGGGGCGGTGTTTCTCTATCGGCGCCAAGGGGCGGACTGGGTGCAGCGCCAACGGATCCAGTTCGGAGTGGGTGGCGCGGCGCGCTGCGGCCATGCGGTGGCTCTGAAGCACAATGTCGCCCTGATCGGCTGTCCATTCTTCAGCAGCGACGGTTTGAACGAGCGCGGCCGTACGCTGATCTATCGCCTCGATCCGACGGCAGGCCAATTGGCCCTGGAGCACACACTGCTTGGCAGTGAGGCCGGAGAGCAGTGCGGGTATGCCGTGGCCTCGGACGGAACCGGATTGAACGGAAGAAGCTATGCCGCCGTGGGCTGCCCTGGGCGGGGTTCAGTCGGCGTGGGTTCGCGCGGCGGGGTCCGCATGCACACCGGCATCATCTCTTCCGGCGTCGCAAGCTGGTTACCCTGGGGTGTGTTGTCCCCTGTCGGCGAGGGCAACCCGCAGTTTGCCCAATGGCGCTTCGGTGCTGCCGTGTCGATGGAGTACATCGGCGGTGCCGACCCGCTGGTGCGGCTGCTGGTCGGCATGCCCGGCGCCACGCCGGATACCAGCCTGGGCGCTGGTCTGGCCTTCCTGTATGAACGGCTGTGGTTTGGCGCCAGCAACTGGGAGCAGGTACGCCGCTTCACCCGGCCGGGCGGCCACCAGGACGATGCCGAGTTCGGCTTCTCGGTGAGTCTGGCCGGGGGGCAGATCGCGATCGGGGCGCCAGGTGCGGGGCACGATGCCAGCGCCGCGCGTGCCGGCATGGTCTATCGCTTCCGTCGTTCACCGGTAGGTGGCACCTGGCCGTCGTCGCCGGCAGTCGGGGCTGACATGGCCCGGCTCAACCCCTCGGGCGGCAGCCGCTTCGGGCACGCGGTCGCGATGGCCAATAATGAACTTTGGGTCGGCCAGCCGGTGGCGGTAGCCAATGAAAACCAGGGCGCGGTCTGGCGCTATCGCAGCGTGGTTGGCCTGGGTCCAGCGCCCGAAGCAGCGCGCCTGCTGACCGATATCCACCAGGGCTCGCTGATTCGGCAGTCGATCGACGGCGCCGAGCTGGGCTTTGCGCTCGGCGTGGATCAGGGGGCGCAGCGACTTGCGGTGGGCGGGCCGCTGAGTGCATTCGTTCCCGGATTGGCCACGGGGCTGGCGTTCGTTTACCAGCCGGCTGATCGGATGTTTGCTGATCGCTTCGGCCGTGACAAGCTCCGGCCCGCCGCCCAGTTCCGCGACTGTGCCGATTGCCCGACCATGATCATGATCCCGGGCGGCAGCTTTACCCAGGGCAGTCCGGCCAGTGAGCCGGAGAGTCAAGACCGGGAACGCCCGCAGCGGCTGGTCAACGTGCCGACTTTTGCGATCGGGCAAACCCCGGTCACCTTTGCCCAATGGGACGCCTGTGCGGCGGATGGAGGCTGTACTCATACGCCCGATGACCAGGGCAGGGGTCGCGGCGATATTCCGGTGATGAATGTCAGCTGGAACGACGCCCAGCAATACGCAGTATGGCTGAGCGGCAGAACCGGCCGCGTCTACCGCCTGCCCTCGGAATCCGAATGGGAGTATGCTGCGCGCGCCGGCGCCACCGGTCGCTTCAGCACAGGTGACTGCATCTCCACTGACCAGGCCGCCTACAGCGGTAATCCGCCTCCGGAAGGTTGTGCGCCAGCAATCCTACGGTCACAGCTCCTTCCAGTCGCCAATTTCGCACCCAATGCCTTCGGTTTGTACGATGTTCATGGCAACATCCGGGAGTGGGTGCAGGACTGCTGGAACGAAGACTATGTCGGCGCGCCGACCAACGGCAGCGCCTGGATGACCGGCCAATGCGGAAATGCCGTGCTTCGCGGTGGCTTCTGGACGACTGTCGGCGCGAACCTGCGTTCGGCCGCCCGCGTCTCATCTGCCCGTGCCGGCCGTTTGCCCTTTGATGGCTTCCGCATCGCCATGTCTGTCGAACCCTGAACCCGCTCTGATGCTTTTGCCCTGACCGCGCCCAGGCGCGGTCAGAGCATGGCTGTCTTGGCAATCGCCGGATCCAGGCCAAAGCTGAATTGGCGTCGGCGGAGGTGTGTGACCCGAGGACGGGCAAGGTCGATCAAGCGGTCTGGCCCAGCTCCTTGTTCAGAAAGGCGCGGGCCAGGCGGGTGTCGCGCTTGATCGTGGCGGTGGATGTTTCCAGGGTTTCGGCCAGCTGTTCGACCGACAGGCCGGCGAAAAATCGCAGTTCGATGATTTCTGCCAGGCGAGTGTCGCGGGCTTCCAGGCGCTTGAGGGCGCTGTCCAGGGCCAATAGTTGCTCGGCCTGCGAGTCGATCGCGATGACGGCCTCATCGATATCGATCGGATTGATGCCGGCACCGCGACGCTCGGCGAGCTTGCGCCGGGCATGGTCGATCACGATATGGCGCATGGCCTGAGCCGCGCTGGCAAAGAAATGCTTGCGGCTATGAAAGCGGGGGTCCTTGTCTTGCTTGAAGAGCTTCAGATAGCTTTCATTGACCAAGGCGTGGGTATTCAGTGTTGCACCGCGCCGGTGGCGAGCCAGCTCGGCGCGCGCCATTTTCAGTAGTTCGGCATGCAGGATCTCGAAGCACTCATTGCGAACGCCGGCGTCCGCGCCAGCTGCGGCCAGTTGACGGGTGATCTCGCTAGGCTGGGCGTCCATGGATGTTGTGCTCCCTCGATCTTGCTCGAGCCGACCGTGACGCGGCTCACGCTTGGAGCTACTATAGCGAAAAAAGGGTTTGGAGACGCTTAGCCGTCATGGATGCTGAACGCTGGGGCCAAGTCAAGGCGCTGTTTGAAGAAGCGTTGGCTCGTCCTGATCAGGCGCAGGCCGATTTCGTGCGGCGCAGGGCGGCAGAGCAGGATTTCGATGCCGACGTGGTGGCAGAGGTCATGGCGTTGCTTGGCGCTGACCGGGCCAGCCATGATGACAGCTTGCCAACCCTGCCCGAGCTGGGTGGGGTCGCTCCCGAATTGATCGACGATATGGCGGCCATGCTTGACCAGCGCGAGCATGGTCTGCGCGGCGGACAGCAATTCGGGCCGTGGCTGCTCAAGCAGGAAATCGGTCGCGGCGGGATGGGCACGGTCTACCTGGCCGAGCGCGTCGGAAGTGACTTCAAGCAGCTTGGGGCGCTCAAACTGATCGAGTCGCCGCTAACCTCAGAACGCCTCCAGCGGCGCTTTCTTGATGAACGACGGATCCTGGCCGGGCTGGATCACCCCGGTATCGCTCGTTTTCTGGACGGCGGCGAGGGGCCGGATGGTCAGCCTTTCCTGGTCATGGAATACGTGGATGGTGTGCCTATCGATCGCTATGCCGATCAGCAACGCCTGGACATCGTAGCGCGTCTGAAACTCTTCCTTGAAGTCTGCGAAGTGGTCGCCGATGCCCACCGTAAATTGGTGGTCCATCGCGACCTGAAACCATCCAATATCCTGGTCACGGTTGAAGGTCGGGTCAAGCTGCTGGACTTCGGCATCGCCCGCATCGTCGAGCCGGAGGCCGATGCCGAATCCACGGCCACGCGGATGTTCACACCTGAGTATGCCGCACCTGAACAGGTCCGTGGCGAGCCGCCGACCACCAGCGTGGATGTCCATGCCCTGGGTTTGCTGATGTATCAATTGCTGACCGGCACCCGGGCCTGGGCGAAGACGGCCTCGACACCTTTTGCCTACGAACAGGCCATCCTTAACCAGGTGCCCACTCTGCCGTCGCGCATTCTGGCCGATGCTGAGCTTGTCACTGACAAGCAGGCGGCGGCTCGCCGCCTGAGCCGGGATGCGCTGCGCCGGCATCTGCAAGGTGACCTCGACGCCACCGTCATGATGGCGCTCAGAAAGGACGCCAGGGATCGCTATCCATCGGTTGAGGCACTGGCTGAAGATGTCCGCAATTACCTTGACCGAAGACCCGTCAAGGCAAGGCGCGGAACGCGCCGGTACCAGCTGTCCCGATTCATTGCCCGACATCGGCTGCCGGTGGCCTTGGCCAGTTTGCTGGTGGTCGTTCTGGTAGGAGGTCTGGTTGTGCTGGCCCTGCAGGCCGAGCAGGTCAGGAATGAGCGTGACATGGCCATTGTCGAGCGCGAGCGCGCCGATGCCATGGTTGCCTTTCAGCGCGAGATCTTTCGTCAGGCCAATCCGAACCGGCACCAGGGGCAGGAACTCAAGGCATCCGAACTGCTGGATATC
>SLQY01000127.1 GCA_007131235.1 Wenzhouxiangella sp. | reverse complement strand
GCGGTCGGGTTGATGTCCCAGACCATCAACAGGGCGTAAGCGGCCGCGCCTATGATCAGGATGGTCATGACCAGGTCGAACAGCGGCAGGGTGCGCTCTTCGACGATTTCGTAGCGATCCCGCACCCGGCTCAGGATTTCCAGGCCAATATGGCTGGCCCGCATGGCTGACTTGATCAAGCGCAGAATGAGCAGACTCAGCAGAACCCGGATAAGCGTCTGCTCGACGCGTTCTGGCAAGCCAAGCACCTGAATTGCCAGCACCACGGCGACATAGCCGACCACCAGGGCGGCGACATTGGCCACGATACGCAACAGACGGCTGCCAAGATCCGGGCTGGTGCGACTGATCAACTTGTTGCCCCAGCTCAGCACCGCCGCTCTGCCAATCACGGCAACCCCGATACCGACCACCATGACGATCAGGGACAGAACCATCGGATAGGTTGCCAGGAAATCCCAGCTCGGCACCAGGCCGTCGGGCAGCCAGAGCGGTGCCTCGGCCCGGTACGGTGTTTCTGTGACGGATTCTGTTGTGCTGTCTGTCATCTGGATGACCAATCCTGGTGGCGTTGGGCAGCTTCAGGCTGTGCCTGGGGGCCGATATGGGTCTGGCCGCGCTCGCGGGCCAGGGCAATCTGGCGAACCCGCTCGCGCAGGCCAGCCAGACGGCCGGCATCGAATTGCTCACCACACAGGCCACAGTCGCGCTGCAAACCGATCGGCGGCATCCCGCTGGCATCCAGGCCCTCGGCTGGCCGACTGCAGGCCGCACAAAGTACGCGACCGGTGGGCTGCAGCGCGTGGTCCACGGCCACTCGGTCATCGAAGACGTAGCAGTCTCCCTGCCACAGCGATTGCTCGGCGGGAATTTCGCGCAAGTAATTGAGGATTCCGCCCTCGAGTTGAAACACCTGGTCAAAACCGTTGGCCAGCAACCAGGCGCTGGCCTTCTCGCAGCGCACCCCGCCCGTGCAGAACATCGCCACGGGCTGATCAGGCTTGAGATGATCCAGCGCCCATTGGCGAAACTCGGTAAAACTGTCGATGTTCGGGTCCACCGCCGACTTGAAGCTGCCGATCTCGTACTCGTAGTGATTGCGGGTATCGACCAGCTGCACTTCCTCGCCCTCGATCAACGCATGCCATTGCCGGGGTGACAGCGCCTTTCCGGTCGGAACCTGGCCCGGCCGCAGGTCCGGATCGAAAGTGATGATTTCGGGCCGGATGCGCACCTTGAGACGAAGAAAAGGCACGGTCTCGACAACGCTTCGGTTGATGATCAAGGCCTGGATGCCGTGCTCGGCGGCCAGGTAGTCGACCCAGGCATCAATGGCGGCCGGCTCGCCGCCCAGGCTGAAATTGATCCCCTCGCTGGCCAGCAGGATGGTCCCGACCAGGTCAAGCTCGCCGGCCCGAACCTTGAGTCGCTCACGCAAAAGCGGCAATCGATCGAGGTCGGTAAAACAATAGGCGCTCAGCAGTTCGGGCATGGGTCGGTCAACAGGGAAAACACGAATTAGTTTAGCGCCATTGTCGAAAAGACGACAGGTGCTTGCTGCAGGACAATGAATCGCGCTATAATTGACGGGATTTGCTGGGCGGGTTCGCCTGGCATCAAAAACGACACACGCTGATCGTCACGGGTTGCGGGGTTGCCGGGTTCGAAAGAATCCGGTTCGCAGATCCGGGATCGGCGGAGGCTTAAACCCCGGATACAGCCATTTTTCAAGGCAGCACCGACCCGATTCGCGACAAGCACGGGCGGCAAGGCTGACCTCTGTATCCACTGCAAAAAGGTATCAGACATGCCCAACGTCACCATGCGCCAGATGCTAGAAGCCGGCGTGCATTTCGGCCACCAGACCCGCTACTGGAATCCCAAGATGGAGCCGTTCATATTCGGCGCCCGCGGGAAGATCCACATCATCAACCTGGAAGAAACGCTGCCCCTGCTCAAGGAGTCGCTGGACTTTCTGAGTCGCCTGGCCAGCCGCCGCGGCACCGTCATGTTTGTCGGCACCAAGCGCGCCGCTGGACAGTCCATCGCCGAAGAAGCAGCTCGCTGCGGCAGCCCCTACGTCTCCCATCGCTGGCTCGGCGGCATGCTCACCAACTTCCGCACCGTGCGCCAGTCGATCAACCGGCTCAAGGAACTCGAGCAGATGGAGAGCGATGGCAGCTTCCAGCGCCTGGTCAAGAAGGAAGTGCTGCAGCTGACCCGCGAACGCGACAAGCTCGAGCGCAGCCTCGGCGGCATCAAGGACATGAACGCCCTGCCCGACGCCTTGTTCGTGATTGACGTCGGCCATGAGTCCATTGCCGTGGCCGAAGCGCGCAAGCTCAAGATCCCGGTCGTGGCCGTGGTCGACACCAACCACTCCCCGGACGGCATCGACTATGTCATCCCCGGCAATGACGATGCGATCCGCTCGATCCGGCTTTACGCCCAGCTCGCTGCAGATGCCATCCTCGAAGGCCGTGCTTCGACACCGGTCGCCGGCGGTGACGCCGACGAGTTCGTCGAGCTCGATGCCGAGGGCAATCCGATCGAGTCCAGCGACGAGACTCGCAAGAACGCGCCGGCGAAGAAGAAGAGCGCTTCGCGGGTGACCAAGAAAACGGCTCGCAAGCCGGCAGCCGAGCCAGCCGCACCGGCCGAAGCCGCCGCCGAGAGCAAGGCTGACAGCACCCAGCCCGCCTCCGAAACGCCGGCCGAGCCCGCGCCTGAAGCCGCTCCTGCCCCAGCCGCGGAAGCCGCTGCCGCAGCACCCAAGAAGGTCAGCAAGAAAAAGGCCGTCAAGAAGGCTGCTGCCAAGCCCGACGACGCGGACGCCTCCTGAATCGAGGCGCTCGCCCCAGGCCACATGATTATTTTGAGGAACCAGATCCAATGAGCATTACTGCAGCACAAGTCAAGGAACTCCGCGAGCGCACCGGCGCTGGCATGATGGAATGCAAGAAAGCCCTGGTCGAGACCGGCGGTGACTTGGACAGTGCCATCGAGCACCTGCGCAAGTCCGGCCTGGCCAAGGCCGACAAGAAGGCCGGACGTGTGGCCGCCGAGGGCACCGTGGTCCATGCCTCCGAGGGCAGTCGGGCGGTCCTGGTCGAAATCAACTGCGAAACCGACTTCGTGGCCAAGGATGACAACTTCCGGCAGTTCGCCGAGGAAGTCGCCACCCTGGCCCTGCCGGTCGACAGTGTCGAGGCCATCAATGCTGCCACCATGGCCAATGGCGCCAGCGTCGAAGAAACCCGCCAGCAGCTGGTCGCCAAGATTGGCGAAAACGTCCAGGTCCGTCGCCTCAGCCACCTCGATGCCGGCAACGGCGTGGTCGGCACCTATATCCACAGCGGACGCATCGGCGTGATGGTTGCGCTGGAAGGCGGAGACGAGGATCTGGCCCGCGACATCGCCATGCACGTAGCGGCGCTGAACCCGGCCTACCGGGATGCTGCCGATGTTCCGCAGGATGTGCTGGCCAAGGAAAAGGAAATCCTGGTCGCCCAGGCTGCCGACAGCGGCAAGCCGGCCGACATCATCGAGAAGATGGTCAGCGGTCGCCTGAACAAGCATCTGGCTGAAATCACCCTGACCGGACAGCCGTTCGTCAAGGACGGTGACATCACCGTCGGCAAGCTGCTCAAGAGCAAGGGCGCCAAGGTGACCGCGTTCGTTCGACTCGAGGTTGGTGAAGGCATCGAGAAGGAAGAAAGCGACTTCGCAGCCGAAGTCATGCAACAGGCGCGCGGCGGCTGATCAGCGCCGCGTCCAAAGCCACAGGGGAGAGCCATCGGTGAATCAGCCAGCCTGTCAGCGCATCTTGCTCAAGATCAGCGGCGAAGCCCTGCTTGGCGAACTGGACTACGGCATCGACCCGAAAGTGAGCTCGCGCATCGCGCGCGAGGTCGCTGCCGTGGTGGACGCCGGCGTGCAGATCGGCATTGTCATCGGCGGCGGCAACATATTCCGGGGCAAGGGCCTGGCCGCTTCCGGCATCGATCGCATCACCGGCGATCACATGGGCATGCTGGCGACGGTGATGAACGCCCTGGGGCTGCAGGATGCCCTCGAGCGGGCCGGCGTGACCACCCGCGTCATGTCGGCCATTTCAGTGCGCGAAGTGTGCGAGGACTATATCCGTCGTCGCGCCATTCGCCACCTGGAAAAGGAGCGGGCGGTGATCTTCGCCGCCGGCACCGGCAACCCGTTCTTCACCACCGATACCGCCGCGGCGCTGCGTGCCATCGAAATCGGTGCCGACCTGATGATCAAGGCGACCATGGTCGACGGCATTTATTCAGCCGACCCCAAGACCAATCCGGATGCGATTCGCTATGACCGGATCAGCTATGACGAGGTCATCGAACGCAAGCTGGCGGTCATGGACACCAATGCCATCGTCTTGTGCCGTGACCAGTCCATGCCCATTCGCATCGTCGATTTGAACCGCGCCGGCGAGCTTGATCGACTCATCCGCGGCGAAAGTCCCGGCACGCTGGTCAGCTGAGCGGATGCACCCATGGCTGCGGGGGGATACAATTCGCGGCTTG
>SLQY01000335.1 GCA_007131235.1 Wenzhouxiangella sp. | reverse complement strand
CCCTGAGTTGGGTCTTGGCATTTTTCTGTCCTACAACAGCGCCCACTCCTCGCTGCCGTTTCGATTCATGCCGGATCTGATCATCGACCATGTCATTGATCATCGCTGGCAGCCCGTGCTTTTCGCCGCCGATGAAGAGGCCGCCGATGTCCTGTCGGAACTGGCCGGCACCTACCTGAACAATCGTCGGGTTTTCTCCAGTTTTGCGGCGGTGTTCGGGCTGATGAGCACGGTGACGGTCGCAGCGGTGAGCGACCAGGCAATCGTGGTCAGTGGTGGCGGGCAAACCGTTCACTTGCGGAAGCTGTCCGATGACCTGTTCGAGAGTGTCGATGGCCTGCGCTGGGCCTTTGTTCGCGATGAGCGTGGTCGGGTGGTCGCGCTGGCTGACGATTGGGGCGTGCATACGGCCGAGCGGCTGGGCTGGTTTGGTCACCCCAATACCCTCTTCATCGCCCTGACCCTGGCCGCCTTTCTGGCCCTGACCTCCACGCTGGGTGCCTGGCGAAATTACGGCCGTGGCCAAAGCGGCGGATTCGCCTCGCGCATGGCCGGTGCCGGCGTTCTGATCGGCGTCCTCGCTCAGGTTTTGCTGGTGGCGGCCATCATCGCCCTGATCGTCAGCCTGGCCGACTTTGATATCGGCCGCATGCCCGAGTTCTACCCGCCGCCGGCTATGCTCTGGACGCACTACGCCGGCTGGGTCGTTGCCGGTGCCGGCGTGCTGATGTTGATTGCCCAGTGGCCGACCTGGTCAGGCTCCGGCTGGGGCCTGCTGCGCCGCCTGCATTTCCTGATCTTTACCCTGGCGACGGTGTTTGTGTCGGTCATGCTCTGGCATTGGCGGATGATTGGGGCGCCGGTAGTTTGATTGGAGAAGGGGATAGGGAAGGTCAGGCTTAGCCGCATGACGGCTTTCGCGCCAGCGTAAAAAGCCTTGCGAGCGCAGTGGTTCGCTCTCTGTCGGGTGTGAACTGCATTGGTTGAGAGCAGACCGGGTTGAAGCGGCATGGACGGAGAGTCTGAATGAAGCGACTGGCGGGAAAAGTGGCTCTGGTAACCGGCGCGGCCCGGGGCATAGGCGAGGCCATTGCCAGGGCATTTGCAGAGCAGGGTGCTTTCGTCTATCTCACCGATATCAACGACGGACTTGGTCAGCGGGTAGCGGCTGAACTCGGTGCGGCGGGCGACTATCTGCATCTGGACGTCCGTGAGGAGGCTGACTGGGAGAAAGTCGTTGAACGGGTAATCCGCCAGCACCGACAGCTCGATGTGCTGGTCAACAACGCAGGCATCACCGGCTTCGAGAATGGATTGCGTCCACAGGATCCCGAACATGCGGATCTGGAAGACTGGAGAGCGGTCCATCACACCAACCTGGACGGTGTTTTCCTGGGCTGCAAGTACGCCATTCGGGCGATGCGTGCGAAGGGCTGTGGCTCGATCATCAACATTTCTTCGCGCTCCGGCCTGGTAGGTATTCCCGGTGCGGCTGCCTATGCCTCATCCAAGGCCGCTATCCGGAATCACACCAAGACGGTGGCACTCTACTGCGCTGAACAGGGGCTCACTATCCGCTGCAATTCGATTCATCCGGCTGCCGTGCTGACGCCAATGTGGGAGCCCATGCTGGGGGAAGGGGACGAGCGCGAGCTGCGGATGGCCGAGTTTGTCAGCGACACGCCGCTGCGGCGCTTCGGGCGTCCGGAGGAAGTTGCCGCCGTAGCCGTGCTGCTGGCCTCCGACGAGGCCAGCTATATGACCGGCTCGGAACTGAACATCGACGGCGGCATTCTGGCCGGATCTGCCGCCAGGCCGTAGGCTTCGGGAAGTTTTGTTGAGGGCCGCTGGCGGCAAGTGTAAGGTTTGAAGCTGATTCGTGACTGAATGGGTACATCCCATCACGGCGCTTGCCGAGGAGCTGTCACGATGAAAACCGAGCGATGCATCAGCATGGTGCTGATTTTTGCCCTGCTGCTTTGCAGCGAGTATGCCCAGGCCGACGGCACTGACCTGGAGCGTTGGCATGTATTGACCATTGACGGGGCGCCGGTGGGCTCCGTGAACGAGGTGGTGGCCGAGGGCGATGGTCGCTGGCATGTCAGCGAAAACTCGGTGATGGTCATCAATCGACTGGATACCCGAATAGAAACCAGCACTGTGCAGGAAACGGTCGAGACGGTTGGCGGCTTGCTTGAGTCTGTACGATTGCAAATCCGAATGTCCGAGCAGGTGATCAGCGTCGAGGCATTTGCCGAGGACGGTGACTGGGTAACCCGTGACCCCACGCCCGGCGTTCCCGAGCGGCGACAGTCCCTGACCGAGCCCTTGGTCGGGCCTCGGGCCGTCGCTGGCCTGCTGGCTGACCTGAACGAGCCGGGCGAGCAGGTCAGCTACATTGCGTTCAATCCCTTCACCATGCAGCCGGGTTCGGTCCGTGCCGAGCTGGTCGGTTTCGAGACGGTCGGCGAGGCTTCGCTGCGCGTCATTGAAGAACACTTGCCGGGAATGCCGGCGCCGCTGGTTCGACTGATCGGTGAGGACGGGCGCAATGTAATTACGCGCATGCCTGGCCCCTTTGGCCTGATGGAAACAACGCTGGCCGACGAAACTGCGGCAACGCTTGCCCAGTCCGGCGGTGACCTGCCGGACGAGGTTTTCGAAGACACGATGCTCAAGACCGGCGTGCGTCTGCCCAGCCCGCGCCGGATGGAGTACCTGGAGCTGGAGCTGCGCCACCGCAACCCCGCTCTGGGCTGGCCGGACTTCAACAGCAGTCACCAGCAAGTGCTCAGTGAGTCCAGCGATCGGCTGGTGCTGGCCGTGGAGCGTCGGCATCCGCGCCAAAGTGTGGCGATGACGGCTGGCGTGGATGATGCTTTCGGTGATTTCCTGCAATCGAACTCGCTGCTGCAGGTCAATCAGCCAGAGTTGGTCGAGCTGGCCCAGTCAATCACAGCCGGTGCTGATGATCGCTGGCAGGCCGCCCTGATGCTGGAGCAGTGGGTGGCGGAAAACATGTCGTTCGACATGGGCGTGGTGTTGGCTTCTTCCAGCGAAGTGCTGGCCAACCGGCGCGGCACCTGTACCGAGTACGCCGTACTGCTGACCGCGCTGGCGCGAGCGGTTGGCATTCCGGCCCGCTATGTCACCGGCTACGTCTATGCCCATGGCATGCTAGCCGGGCATGCCTGGACCGAGGTGAATATTGGAGATGAATGGCTGGCTATCGACGCCGCCATCCCGGCCGATGGGCCGGCCGATGCGGCCCGATTCGCCTTTCTCTGGACCGACCTCAATGGCGGCATTGGTGAGCTGAATGCAGGCCCGGCCATGCAAATGTTCGGGCAGATCGAAGCGCGCGTTCTGGCCTGGCGCGTAGCCGACGGCGAACTGCAGCGCTATCCTGACCGGGTACCGGTGCCAGAGGCCAGCAACGGTCGCTTCGTTGATCAGGTCCAGGGAATCGCCTGGACGCTGCCGGAAGGGTGGAGCATTGTCGATCATGACCTGACCTGGCCCAGCAATCTGATCGCTGCTGCCGTGCGATCCGATAACGAAAGAGTCGAGCTGCGCTGGGTCAGTCAATTTCCCTGGGAGCGTGCTGGCCAGGAATGGATTCAGTCGCGCGCGCAGCGGGCGGGAGCGGCTGGCGTTGAGCCGTCACCGTTTGGCCTCGAGGATGCCTGGCTGGTCGAGCATGATCAGGGTGTCGACCTGCTTCGGCCGGGATTGGATGGACTTTGGCAGCTGCGCTCGAGCCAGCGCGAGCTGCTGGCCGAACTGCTGGACGGACTGGAGTTGCCGGTCCAATGAATACGAGCAGTGACACATCGCCACTGCATGAGTCGGATCCCTGGACCCAACAGGAGGCAGCACAGATCGTGACCGGCATGGAAGAGATCGTCGAACAGTTCGGCCCGGCCCTGTGGCGCCTGGCCGGCAGCTTCGAGTTCGATTCCGCCCTGCGCGAAGATCTCGTCCAGGACATGCTGGTTGCTGTCTGGCAGGCCTTGCCCAGGCTGAAGGACCAATCAAGCCTGAAAGCCTACGTGTTTCGCATCGCCCGCAACCGTGCTATCAGCCACGTTGCCCGGCAGGCCGGTCGGCCCAAAGCTGCCGACTGGAATGATTCCCGGGAGGTCGATCCGGCCTGTCCTTACCAGCAGGCCGAAGCCGGCGAGCGTCAGCGACGCTTGTTTGCGGCCGTGCGCTCACTGCCGCTGAACCAGCGCGAGGCAGTCAGCCTGTTTCTGGAAGGTCTGTCCCACGCCGAGATCGCCGAGGTACTGGAAATATCCGAAAACAACGCGGCGGTGCGCATCAATCGTGCCCGCGCGCGACTGACCGAGAGGCTGTCATCATGAATAACCCCGCTCCCGATCTACTTGAATCCCTGCGCGCCGACTGGCAGCAGACCGAGACTCCATCGCTGTCGATTGATGGCGTCAGGAAGCGACTGCGTCGTCGCCGCTGGTTGGTGTTGCTGGATGCCATCGCGCTGGTGGGGGTTGGCGCGCTATTGATCTGGTCGACAGCCTGGATGGATGGTTGGATG
>SLQY01000045.1 GCA_007131235.1 Wenzhouxiangella sp. | reverse complement strand
TTCGGCCAGCGCCTTGAGCAAGCGCTCGGTGCGCTCGGCCGGTGGGCTTTCCGGCCAGTCGGGGTCCTGGAACTGGCGCGCCACGGCCTCGTGCAGATCACCGGAATCGATCCGCAGATCGAGCGCGGCCAAGTGGAATGCAAACATGTCGGCGCGGCGGCGCAAACGTTCAAGCGGAAAACGACCGGCATGCTGGCCCCGATGCTCGCCCAGCGAGTCGATCATTAATTCCAGGTCGGCGACGAACGTTTCCGGTGCCTCGTAGGCTGCCGGCCCATCGGCCAGGGTATCGCGCAGACGGGCATCGACCAGGCACAAAAACACCCGGTACGGCATGTCGGCATGACGCACCGGCACCTGCTTGAACACTTCCGGCAGCCGCTCGCGGTAGGCGTTGATGCGCTCCTGCAGTGCCCGACTGATACCGACCCGGCCACTGGTCTGGCTAAGCAGGCGGTTGAGCCGCCCGACTTCGCGCCGGTAGTTGCTGATGACCTGGCGGCGCTGTTCGCTCAAGGTATCGAGCACGGTGTCCGGACCGACGTTGGGGTTGCCGTCCATGTCGCCGCCGACCCACGATCCGAAGCGCAATACGGTGGGCAAATCGCCCGGCCAGACCTCGGTGCCGTAGGCGCCGCTCACCGCCTCGGCCAGGTTTTCGTGAAACACCGGTGCGATGCGATAGAGCACGTTGGCCAGGTAAAAATGGGCATGCTCGGCTTCGTCGGCCACCGTGGGCCGCTCGTGCGACTGTTCGGCAGTCTGCCAGGCGATGGTCTGCTCCATGGTCACCCGGTCGACCAGGCGCTTGACCTCGTTCGGTGGCAGGCTGGGGTCGAGACGCTGGACCAGGTAGCGGGCCATGCGCTGCTCTTTTTCCAGGATGGACCGCCGTGTCGCCTCGGTGGGGTGGGCAGTAAACACAGGCTCAACCAGCAAGCGCTCCAGTTCCCGGGCCAGTTCCTGCCAGCCCAGTCCGGATTGCTTCAGGCGCAGCATTACGTCAGCCAGGCTGTCGGGCTGAAGCCCGGCACCCTCGGCCTGGTACTGGCGCCGCCGGCGGATACGATGGACCTGCTCGGCCAGGTTGACCATGCGGAACCAGGCGGCAAAACCGCGTACGAAGTTGGTTGCTTCCGACCAATCCTCGAATTGGCAAAGCGATTCGAGATCGGAATGCTCAACATCACCCCCTCGCCGCTCGATCGCCGCGGCGCGAGCCGCCTCGACACGATCGAACAGCCGCTGGCCGCATTGTTCCTTGAGCAGCTCGCCAACCAGTCCGCCCAGCAGGCTGACATCGTCGCGCAGGGGTTCATGCTGGGGAGGAAAGTCAATCTGTTCGCGTTTCATGGGAGCTGGGTAGGCAGGCTGAAGGTCTGGTCTCAAAGATAGCAGGATTACAGCAGAATCAAATGTCGGCGCTGATCGTTCGGCGCACGGCCAGGCTGAATCCTTTCAGTTCGTGGTCGCGCACAAGGCCAAGGTGACGCAGGAAATGAAGGCACAGCGTGGCGGTTCGGCGGCGATGGTCGCCGAACAAGGCGGCCTGCTCCTGTTCGCGCTGGCGGGTCAGCTCGGCCAGCGCCTGCTCGCGCTCTACCGTGGAGCGATTTTCGTCCAGGCAGATGGCCAGGACCTGGGACAGCGTATCTTCGGCAAATCGTTCGCGCGCGGTCTCGCGCAACCCGAGAAACAAGCGCCAGTCGCGATCAGTGATGGACACCCTTAAGAAACCCGTCTTGTTTGTATCGGAAACCTGCTATCAGCGTACCCGCGCCTTGGCTCGTCGGCAAGCGCGGTATGCTTTACGCCATGGCTTTTGAAGTAGACCCACGCCACCAACGCTATCTGCCGCCGGAAAACCAGCTGGAGGAGCGCTTCATCCTCACCGGCGGACCCGGCGGACAGCACGTCAACCGCACCGAAACCGGGGTTCAACTCAAGTTCGACCCCGCCGCCTCGGACTTTGTCAACGCCGAGGTCCGCGAGCGCCTGCTGAGCCTGGCCGGCAGCCGTGCCGACAGCCACGGTGTGATCACCATCGAGGCACGCTCGCATCGCAGCCAGCACCGCAACCGTATCGACGCTCGCGAGCGGCTGGCCAAGCTGATCGAACGCGCCCATCAACGACCGCGCAAGCGCATCCCGACCCGGCCCAGCCGAACCGCCAAGAAAAAGCGCCTGGACGCCAAGCGCAAGCACGCCCAGATCAAGCGCAAGCGCGCCAAGCCCGGCCTGGACGATTGAGCGACCTGGAAGGAGTGCGGCTGCTGCCCCGTCCTGGGCGGCGCGCCTACGGCAAGGTGATGGTGCCGTCGAGGTAGGTGACAGCCTGGCCGCGCAGCAGCACGCGCCTGCCCTGGATTTCGCAGTCGATCTGCCCGCCGCGCGACGACAGCTGACGGGCGCTCAGGCGCTTGCGGCCCAGCCGTTTGGCCCAGTAGGGTGCCAGCTGGCAGTGCGCCGAGCCGGTGACCGGATCCTCGTTGACGGCCAGCGATGGGTAAAAGCAACGACTGACGAAATCGCAGTCCTGGCCCGGCGCGGTGACAATGACGCCGCGGCGATCGAGCCCGGCCAGCCTGGAAAAGGTTGGCGCCAGCTCGGCGATGATTTGCTCTGTTTCGAACACGGCCAGATAGTCAGTGCCTGCCAGCACCTGCTGCGGTCGGGCGTGCAGGCCGTCGATGAGTTCCTCCGGGGCCTGGCATGGTCTGGAGGCGACGGCGGGAAAATCCAGGCAGAGCTGCTTGCCTTCGTGGCGCACCCGTAACTCCCCGCTGTTGCTCTGGAAGCGAATCTCGGGACCGACATGGCCAAGATGGGCAAACAGCACCTGGGCCGCGGCCAGGGTGGCGTGGCCGCACAGGTCAACCTCGGCTTCGGGCGTAAACCAGCGCAGCCGGAAGCCCTTTCCAGCGCTGACGAAAAAGGCGGTCTCCGAGAGATTGTTCTCCATCGCGATGGCCTGCAGCACATCATCTGGCAACCATTGCCGCAGCGGCACCACCGCGGCAGGATTGCCTTCGAACACCCGCGATGCGAACGCATCCACCTGAAAAATCTTCAACCTCATCACCAGACTTGATTCCTTTACTGGGAAAGCGGAAACACTGGAACCACCGACATGCTTCAACAACAACGTTCCAATTTCGGTGTGCTCGGTGTCTTCGGAGGTTCCCTCTTGTTCTTGAAAACCAAAACCTTGGAACCACCGAAAGCACCGAAGTCACCGAATTACAAAAACAGCACCCTTCCAGTTCGGTGTGCTCGGTGTCTTCGGTGGTTCCCTGGTTTTACATCGTCATTCAATCACAGAGAAAATCGATCACGCCATCGATCATGCGGGTGCAACGTTCCAGTTCCCTGATTTCGATATATTCGTTGGGCTGGTGGGCCTGGTCGATGGAGCCGGGGCCGCAGACCACGCTGGAGATTCCGGCGCGCTGAAAGCTGCCGGCCTCGGTGGCGAAAGACACCTCACCCGGGCCACCGGGCTGCACACCGGGCAGCTGGCGCAACCAGCGCTCGCAGCCGGCGGACGGATCGGGCCGCAGCGGCGGAACGCGAGCAATGGGCTCGGTTCGCACCGCGGCATGGGGGGCGAATTCACGTAAATCCGGTAACACGTCCGATTCGATAAAGCGCTGGATCTGGTCAGCAATCTCGTCGGCCTGCTCATGCGGCAAGGCCCGGTATTCCCACAGGAAGCTGCACTCGGCCGGCAGTATGTTGACCGCCGTGCCGCCTTCGATGCGTCCGACCTGGACCGTGGTCCACGGCGGCTCGAAGCCGCCCTGCCCGGCTGTCGCCCGACGCGCCTGGCCGATCTGGCGCAGATGCTCGATGATACGGGCCGCGCCCAGGATCGCGCTGGCACCGCGATGCGGCTGGCTGGAATGGGCGGCCTGGCCCACGACCGTGGTTCTGAAG
The DNA here is from genome assembly GCA_007131235.1 of Wenzhouxiangella sp. Taxonomy (GTDB): domain Bacteria; phylum Pseudomonadota; class Gammaproteobacteria; order Xanthomonadales; family Wenzhouxiangellaceae; genus Wenzhouxiangella. The sequence continues at coordinate 645 of SLQY01000045.1, read as the reverse complement.
ACATTGATCGACTTGTGCGAGCGCACGATCTGCATCGTGGTCGGCTCGCCGATGATGGCAAAAGCCGGTTTCTGGAAATGTGCCAGGGCATCCTCGATCATCCGGTCCACGCCCAGGCAGCCAACTTCCTCATCAAAGCTCAGCGCCAGGCAGAGCGGCTTTTTCAAGCCGGCCACATCGGCTTGCGCCAGGCAGGCCAGGGCAACGGCGGAAAAAGCCTTCATGTCGGCGCTGCCGCGACCGTAAAGACGACCCTGCTTCTCGGTCAAGACAAAGGGATCGGTATGCCAGTCCTGGCCATCGACCGGCACCACGTCGGTATGCCCTGACAGGACCACGCCACCGGCCACATCCGGCCCAATCACGGCAAACAGGTTGGCCTTGGTGCGGTCTGCATTCCAGGTCCGCCGGCAGCGCGCGCCCAGTACCTGAAGCTGCGCTTCAACCCAGTCGATCAGTGCCAGGTTGGAATCGCGGGAGACGGTGGGAAAGGCGACCAGTCGCGCCAGCACGGCGCTGCTGCGATGTTCCAGGCGATCAGCCTGGCAAACCTCTGAATACGATGGCATGGCACGAGTATAGCCCGCGCAATAAAACCCGGCATCATGCCGCCGTGGCCATAGGCTCTTCGAACCGCTGTCGAAG